>NZ_JBIVAL010000006.1:0-294035 GCF_044745505.1 Streptomyces sp. NPDC086989 | reverse complement strand
GCCGGCACACCCACAACCGGCCCAAACACCCGCCCCACCCGCCGCCCGGGCCCCCCCCGCGCCTCTATTCGGGGGGTACGCCCCCCCCCCGGGGGGGGGCCCCCCCCCCGGGGGGTGGGGGCCCACGCCCGTACACACGCCTACGGCAACGGAAGCCGTTACTGCGCGGCGTTCAGGATCTCGCGCGCGAGCTTGGCGGTCTCGGTCGGCGTCTTGCCGACCTTGACGCCGGCGGCCTCGAGGGCCTCCTTCTTGGCCTGCGCGGTGCCGGAGGAGCCGGAGACGATGGCGCCGGCGTGGCCCATGGTCTTGCCCTCGGGGGCGGTGAAGCCCGCGACGTAGCCGACGACCGGCTTGGTGACGTTCTTCGCGATGAAGTCCGCCGCACGCTCCTCGGCGTCGCCGCCGATCTCACCGATCATGACGATGAGCTCGGTCTCCGGGTCGGCCTCGAAGGCCTCCAGGGCGTCGATGTGCGTGGTGCCGATGACCGGGTCGCCACCGATGCCGACGGCCGAGGTGAAGCCGATGTCACGGAGCTCGTACATCATCTGGTAGGTCAGCGTGCCGGACTTGGACACGAGACCGATCTTGCCGGGCTTGGTGATGTCGCCCGGGATGATGCCGGCGTTGGACTGGCCGGGGGTGATCAGACCCGGGCAGTTCGGGCCGATGATGCGGGTCTTGTTGCCCTTGGCGGTCGCGTACGCCCAGAAGGCGGCGGAGTCGTGCACCGCGATGCCCTCGGTGATGACGACGGCCAGCGGGATCTCGGCGTCGATGGCCTCGACGACGGCGGCCTTGGCGAACGCCGGCGGGACGAAGAGGACGGAGACGTTGGCGCCCGTCTTCTCCATCGCCTCGGCGACCGAACCGAAGACCGGGACCTCGGTGCCGTCGAAGTCGACGGACGTGCCGGCCTTGCGCGGGTTCACGCCACCGACGATGTTGGTGCCGTCAGCCAGCATCAGCTTGGTGTGCTTCATGCCCGTGGCACCGGTCATGCCCTGGACGATGACCTTGCTGTCCTTGTTGAGGAAGATAGCCATGTGAGTCTTTGACCTCTGCCCTTACTTCGCAGCCGCGAGCTCGGCGGCCTTGTCGGCCGCACCGTCCATGGTGTCCACGCGCTGCACCAGCGGGTGGTTGGCGTCCGAGAGGATCTTGCGACCCAGCTCGGCGTTGTTGCCGTCGAGACGGACGACCAGCGGCTTGGTGACCGCCTCGCCCTTCTCCTCCAGCAGAGCCAGCGCCTGGACGATGCCGTTGGCGACCTCGTCACACGCGGTGATGCCACCGAAGACGTTGACGAAGACGGACTTGACGTCCGGGTCGCCGAGGATGATCTCGAGGCCGTTGGCCATGACGGCGGCGGAGGCGCCACCGCCGATGTCCAGGAAGTTGGCCGGCTTGACGCCGCCGTGGTTCTCACCGGCGTACGCGACGACGTCGAGGGTGCTCATGACGAGACCCGCGCCGTTGCCGATGATGCCGACCTCACCGTCGAGCTTCACGTAGTTGAGGTTCTTCGCCTTGGCGGCGGCCTCGAGCGGGTTCGCGGCCGCGTGGTCCACGAACTCCTCGTGACCCGGCTGGCGGAACTCGGCGTTCTCGTCGAGCGAGACCTTGCCGTCGAGGGCGATGACGTCGCCGGAGGCGACCTTCGCGAGCGGGTTGACCTCGACGAGGAGCGCGTCCTCGGCGATGAAGGTCTGCCACAGCGTCACGAGGACCTCGGCGACCTTCTCGGCGACCTCGGCCGGGAACTGCGCCAGCGCGACGATCTCGCGGGCCTTCTCGATGGTCACGCCCTCGTTGGCGTTCACCGGGACCTTGGCGAGCTTCTCCGGGGTCTCCTCGGCGACCTGCTCGATGTCCATGCCACCCGCGACCGAGGCCATGGCCAGGAAGGTGCGGTTGGTGCGGTCCAGCAGGTACGAGACGTAGTACTCGTCGAGGATCTCGGGAGCGGTCTCGGCGATCATCACCTTGTGGACCGTGTGGCCCTTGATGTCCATGCCCAGGATGTCCGTCGCGCGGGCGACGGCCTCGTCCGGGGTGGCGGCGAGCTTGACGCCGCCGGCCTTGCCGCGGCCGCCGACCTTCACCTGCGCCTTGACGACCGACTTGCCGCCCAGCCGCTCGGTGGCCTCGCGAGCCGCCTCAGGCGTGTCGATGACTTCACCGGCCAGCACCGGTACACCGTGCTTGGCGAAGAGGTCCCTCGCCTGGTACTCGAACAGGTCCACGCGCGTCCGTCCCTTGTCTTCAAAGATTCGCAGTGATTCGCGGTTGTCTGCGTGGGCGTGCCGCGGAGGGCAACGTGACGGCGCTGTCACTAGGGAGGCGCACACGGTGACCGTGGACGCGGCATGTCCGTCCCGCAGGTTATCCCCGTGGGACCTGCGTCCCTAAATCGCAGATCACACCTGAGCGGTGATACCTGTCACAGAACACCTCACGGTTGAACTGGAAATTCGTGTGATCCGCCAGCGGTCACGGGGTGGGCAGGGGGCGCTTTTCCAGGGCCGCGGCCATCACGTCCGGGAACAGGTCGGGGGTGCAGGCGAAGGCCGGTGCACCGAGTGCCGCGAGGGCCGCCGCGTGCTCGTGGTCGTAGGCGGGTGCGCCCTCGTCGGACAGCGCGAGCAGGGCGACGAACTCCACGCCCGACGCCTTCATCGCCGCGACGCGGCCCAGCATCTCGTTGCGTATGCCGCCCTCGTGGAGATCACTGATCAGGACCACGACCGTGTCGGCAGGGCGGGTGATCTTCGACTGGCAGTAGGCGACGGCGCGGTTGATGTCGGTGCCGCCGCCGAGCTGCGTACCGAAGAGGACGTCGACCGGGTCGTCGAGCTGATCCGTCAGGTCGGCCACGGCCGTGTCGAACACGACGAGCCGCGTCGCGATCGACCGCATCGAGGCGAGGACCGCGCCGAAGACGGACGCGTAGACGACGGAGGCCGCCATCGACCCGGACTGGTCGATGCACAGGACCACCTCCTTCCTGACCGCCTGCGCCGACCGGCCGTGACCGATGAGCCGCTCGGGGACGACGGTCCGGTGCTCGGGCAGATAGTGCTTCAGATTCGCCCGGATGGTCCGGTCCCAGTCGATGTCCGCGTGCCGGGGGCGGCTGGTCCGGGCGGAGCGGTCGAGGGCGCCGCTGAGCGTGGCCCGGGTCCGCGACGAGAGCCGCTCCTCCAGTTGCCCGACGACTGCGCGGACCACGGCGCGGGCGGTTTCGCGGGTGGTCTCCGGCATGGCCCTGTTGAGGGAGAGGAGGGTGCCGACGAGGTGCACGTCGGGCTCGACGGCCTCCAGCATCTCCGGCTCCAGCAGGAGGGCGGCCAGGCCCAGCCGCTCGATGGCGTCCCGCTGCATGACCTGGACGACGGGGGCGGGGAAGTACGTGCGGATGTCCCCGAGCCAGCGGGCCACGTTCGGCGCGGACCCGCCGAGCCCGCCGCTGCGCCCGGCGGATCCGCGCTTCACGGCCCCGCCGCCCCCGTAGAGCGCGCCGAGCGCGGCGTCCATCCCGGCGTCGGGGCCGTCCAGGACGCACCCGGTCCCGTCGCCCTCCGCGCCGAGCACCATCCGCCACCGCCGCAGCCGCGCCTGTGCGGTGCCCTCGCCGGTGGTGTCCGCCGCGGTGGTGGCGCCGCCGGCCACCGAGCTCCCCGTACTGGTCATCTGCCCGTCCCTCCCGTGCTCGTCCCGGCCCCCGGCCGCTCTCCCGGCGCGTGTGCGCCCTTCTCTCCCGGGCAGGGGCGGGACCCCCGCGCCCGCCCCTGCCCCGGCCCTGCCGTTCCTGCCGTTAGGCCCCGGCGGAACACCCGTCACCCCGCCGGGCCGGCCAGCAGGAGCCGGACCACGGGGAGCACCGCGTCGGCGCGGGCCGGGTCCAGGGCCGGGGCGAAGCCCTCGGGTGCCGCGCCCGGCGCCCGCCTCGCCGACGGCCCGCGCCGCACCAGCTCCCCCAGGCTCCGCTTGACGCCCGCCTCGTACGCCCCGAACGTCCGCCGCAGCAGCGGCAGTACGTCGATGAACGCCCCCTCCGGCACCCCGGTCAGCCAGGCGTCGACCAGCCCCAGCAGCCGCTCGTCGTGGACCAGCAGCGTTCCCCCGCCCGAGGCGGCGCCCGCGAAGCCCTCGATCCAGCCCGCCGCGTCGGCCGGGGCGGCCGCCGGGGACAGTGCCAGTCCCATCAGCCGGGCCGTTTCCTCCGCCGGCAGCCGCCCGTCGTCCAGGAGCAGCCGGGCCGCGCGGCCGCGGATGACCCCCGGCACGGTGTCCCGGCCGGCCAGCACCCCCAGTACCGCCGCCCAGCGCTCCCTCGGCCCGTCCTCGTCGAGGAGGCCCACCGCGCCGTGGACGCCGTCCACGTGGCCCCGCATCTCCCGGGCCGCGTCCGCGTCCAGGCCCGCCGCGCAGGCGGGCGGCAGCGCCACGCAGATCCGTTCCGCGAGGCCGCCCGCGACGGTCCGCAGCGCCGCCGCGTCGGTCCCCCGCACGTCGCCGTACCGCAGCGAACGGGCCAGCGCCGGCAGGGCCTTGGCGAGCCGCGCCACGTCGGCGTCCAGTGCGGCCAGGTCCGCCAGGGCGCGCAGTACGGCGGGCAGCGCCCCGGACAGGCCGGCCAGCAGGCACCGCTCGGCCAGGGCCGTCACCTCGCCGAGCTCCGCCGCCCCGGCCGCGTCCGCCTCGGCCTTGGCGGTGGCGGCCGCCACGACGGTGGTGCCCCAGATGCCGGCCTCGGCGACCCGCACGGACAGCTCCGGCTCCCACCGCAGCCGCCACGTCTCGCGGAACGTCCCGGTGCCGCCCCGCGAGGCGGCCGGGGTGCCCCAGTCGATGCCGAGCAGCCGCAGCCGGTGCAACAGCAGGGACCTGGCCGTGTCGGTCTCCTTGCGCAGGTCGAGTTCCAGCTCGCGCTCGTGCGCCTCGGCCTTGAGCCGCAGGGAGCGCTGCCGGCGGGTCAGGTCCTTCTGCAGGGGGACGACGGGTGTCCCGTCGGGGACCTCTCCGAGCACGTCGCCGACGACCAGCCGGTCCTCGACGAGCGCGAGCGGTACGTCGGAGCCGTCGCACATCACGGCCCGGACCGCTTCGAGGGTCTCCGTCAGCCCGGCCACGGGCCGCCCGCGCACCGCGGCCAGCGTCCCGGCCAGCCGGACCGCCTCGATGACGTGCGCCGGGGAGACGTGCCGGTCCTCCTCCCGGAGCAGCCCGGCGACGCGGGTCAGCCAACGTTCGACGGGCCGGTCCCGGGCCGCGAAGAGGTGCGCGTACCAGCCGGGCGAGGTGATGCCCGCGCCGTACCCGCCGGCCCTGGCGAGCCGGCGGTGGGTCCAGGGCACCCAGGTGGTCTCCACCTTGGCCTTGGGGAGCCCGGTCAGCAGCGCCCTGTCCGCGGCGGCCGTGGTCCTCGCGCGCAGCGCCGGCACGTGCCAGGCCCCGCACACCACGGCGTATCCGTCTCCGAACTCCCGGCGGGCGGCCCGCATGCACCGGCGCATGTGCGCCTCGCGCACCGCGTCCCGGGGGTGTCCGCCGTCCCCGTACGTCTCGCGCAGGGCCGCCATGGCCTCCCCGAGCGCCTCGAACGCGGCGAGCGGGTCCGCGGGCGCGCCGCCGCGGTGCTCGACCACGTCTTCCCACCAGCGCTCCGGGTCGTCGTACCCGGCGGTCTCGGCGAGCACCGCGAGGGGGTCCACCCGTACGGGGCCGGCGGCGTCCTGCTCGGCCCGCTCGGCCCGCTCGGCCAGCGTGTGCGCGGCCGGGAGGTCGATGAACCGGACCGGGGCCGGTTCGTCCTGCTGCTGCGCCCAGCGGATGGCGACCCATTCGGGCGAGAACGCGGCCAGCGGCCAGAACGCGGCCCGGCCCGGATCGTCGGCGGCGTGCGCGAGCAGGGCGACGGGCGGCCGCATCCCGGGGTCGGCGGCCAGCGGGAGCAGCGCGTCCCCCTCGGGCGGGCCCTCGATCAGCACGGCCGCCGGGCGGGCCGCGTCGAGCGCGGCCCGCACGGCGCGGGCCGAGCCCGGCCCGTGGTGCCGTACGCCCAGCAGCAGCGGGCCCCGCCGCCCGGCGGCCGGTCCGCTCATGCCGTCACCTCCCGGCAGGCGCGGTAGAAGTCCTTCCAGCCGTCCCGCTCGCGCACCACGGTTTCGAGGTACTCCTGCCAGACGATGCCGTCGGCGGCCGGGTCGCGGACCACGGCGCCGCGGATTCCGGCGGCCACGTCGGACGCCCGCAGGACGCCGTCCCCGAAGTGTGCGGCGAGCGCGAGTCCGCCCGTGACGACGGAGATGGCCTCGGCGGTGGACAGCGTGCCGCTCGGCGATTTCACCTTCGTGCGGCCGTCGCCGGTGACCCCGTCGCGCAGTTCGCGGAAGACGGTGACGACGCGGCGGATCTCCTCCAGGCCCTCGGGCGCTGCCGGCAGGTCGAGGGCGCGGCCCATCTGGTCGACGCGGCGGGCGACGATGTCGACCTCGGCGTCGGCGGTGGCGGGCAGCGGCAGCACGACCGTGTTGAAGCGGCGGCGCAGTGCGCTGGAGAGCTCGTTGACCCCGCGGTCGCGGTCGTTGGCGGTGGCGATGAGGTTGAACCCGCGTACGGCCTGCACCTCCTGGCCGAGTTCGGGTATGGGCAGGGTCTTCTCGGACAGGACGGTGATGAGGGTGTCCTGGACGTCGGCCGGAATGCGGGTGAGCTCCTCGATGCGGGCGGTGGACCCCTCGGCCATGGCGCGCATGACGGGGCTCGGCACGAGGGCTTCGCGGCTGGGCCCGTGGGCGAGGAGGCGGGCGTAGTTCCAGCCGTACCGGATCGCCTCTTCGGGGGTGCCGGCGGTGCCCTGGACGAGGAGGGTGGAGTCTGCGCTGACCGCGGCGGCCAGGTGCTCGGACACCCAGGTCTTGGCGGTGCCCGGGACACCGAGCAGGAGCAGGGCGCGGTCGGTGGCGAGGGTGGTGACCGCGACCTCGACGATGCGGCGCGGGCCGACGTACTTGGGCGTGATGACGGTGCCGTCGGCGAGGGTGCCGCCCAGGAGGTACGTCGCGACGGCCCACGGGGACAGTCTCCAGCGCGGCGGGCGGGGCCGGTCGTCGGTGGCCGCGAGGGCTTTCAGTTCGTCCGCGAAGGCGTCTTCGGCGTGCGGTCGCAGCGGCTGGGCGCCGATGCCGTTCTCGGGCGTGGTCATGGTCCCCCTCCAATGCTCGGCAGCCGCTCCCGGCTGCTGCAACAACCGTGCACCACCCCACTGACAACGCCCCTCCTGCGCAGGGTTGTTGCAGGTCAGGGCGATTGTCAGTGGGGGTCCCTACGGTGGGACACATGACTGAGCAGGGGGTCCGCCCGACGGCGGAACAGGTACTGGCCCTGGCTCCTGACGTTGCGTCACGCAAGGCGGGGGCCGGGCTGGGCGGCGCGGGGCCGTGGTCACAGACCGGAGATTCCGCTTCCGGTTTGGTGTGGGGGGTGTGCAAGGGCAGCGGCAGTACGCCGTACCGGACGGTCGTGGACCTGACGGGCCCGGCGTACAAGTGCTCCTGCCCGAGCCGGAAGTTCCCGTGTAAGCACGCGCTCGGGCTGCTGCTGCTCCGGGCGGCGCAGGGGTTTGAAGGGGGTGGCGAAGCGCCGGACTGGGCGGCCGGATGGCAGGCGGGGCGGGCGGCGCAGGCCGGGCGCACGGCCGCCGCGGAGAACGGCCCGGTGGACGCGGAGGCGGTGAGGCGCCGGGCCGAACGGAGGGCGGCCCGGATCAGCGCCGGCGTCACCGGGCTGGAACAGCGGCTGGAGGACGTGCTGCGCGCGGGCCTGGCCGGTCAGCAGCAGGCGGGTTACGCGCCCTGGGAGGAAACGGCCGCGCGGATGGTCGACGCCCAGGCGCCGGGACTCGCGGCGCGGGTGCGGGAGTTGGGGACGATACCCAGTTGCGGTCCCGGATGGCCCGCCCGGATGCTGGAGGAGGGCGCGCTGCTGCACCTGCTGAACCGGGGTTGGCTCGGATTGGCAGGCCTGCCGGAGCCGCTCGCCGCGACGGTCCGGAACAGGGTGGGGCTTCCGGGTTCCGGCGCGGAGGGGGAGGTCGTACGGGACCGCTGGCTGGTGCTGTCCCAGTACGACTCGGTGTCACCGGACGGCAGGCTCACCACCCGCCGGACATGGCTGCACGGGCTGGGGAGCGGGCGCCCGGCCCTGGTGCTGGACTTCGGCCCGCCCGGGCGGCCGCCGTCGCTGGCACTGCCCGTGGGGCTGGTGCTGGAGGCGGAGGCCCGCTTCCGGCCCGGTACGGCGGGGCTGCGGGCGGATCTCGGGGAGAGGTCCGCGCCGGCCGCACCGGACAGCCGGGTTCCGGCCGGTGTCAGTACGGGGGCGGCACTGGAGGCGTACGGGGCGGCGCTGCGGGAGGACCCGTGGCTGGACTCGTGGCCCGTGGTGCTGGGCCCGGTGATCCCGATACCGGGGGAACTGGGCTGGCAGCTGGCGGACGCGGAGGGCACCTCCGCGCTGCCGGTCGCGCTCACCGGCGGCGGGTCGCGGTCCGGGCTCTGGCAGCTGGCCGCGCTCTCGGGCGGTGGCCCGGTCACGGTGTTCGGCGAATGCGGACACCGTGGATTCACCCCGTTGACGGCCTGGCAGCCGGGCTGCCCGGAACCGGTCGCGCTGGGGTGACGGTGACGGGACCGGGGGGTCCCGTAGGGAAGGGAACGGCGGCGCGGGGGCGCCGACGTGCACGAACGACGAAGCCGGGGGGCTTTTGTGAACGACAACCACGCAAGCTGAAGGGTTGACCGACGGGGAACGAGAGCTGCTCCGGTCCCGCGGAGGGGGCGGGACCGGAGCACTGCCGGATGAGAGGGAGGGGCGCGCGGTGACGAGGACGACGGAGGCGGACGGGGACGCCGGCACGGGTCACGGGGAGTGGGAGGAGCTGGTCGGCGCCGCACTGCTGGGCACCGGCCGGAGCCAGGGCAGCCCGGCGGCGCTGCTCGATGCGGCGGCCGTGCAGACGGTACGGCGGCGGGCCGGGCTGCGGCCCGCCGAGGCGGGCCCGCGGCCGGATCCCGCGCCGGGGGATCCGCGCCCGGCTCCGCCGGAGCCGGCCCGGCGGCGACTGGCCCAGCTGCTGGCGGGCCGGACCGGTGCGGGCAGCGGCGGCGGGCGCCGCGGGGCGGCTCCGGACCTGACGGAGCTGCTGCCGCAGTGGCTGGCCGCCGCCGGCCGGCACGGTTACCGGGCCCCGGCCGCGCTGCTGCCGGCGCTGCTGGACGCGGCCCGTGCCCGCACGGACCTGCGGGCGCAGGCGCTGGCCCTGGCCGGGGTGCGGGGCCTGTGGCTGGCCCGGCTCAACCCTGACTGGCGCTTCGCCCTGCGCGGCGGCGCGGCCGGCGGGGAGCTGCCCGGCCCCGGGGACCGGGCCGCGGTGGAACGGCTGTGGCAGGAGGGGCTGTTCGCGGAGCGGGTGGCCCTGCTGGGGGCGGTGCGAGCGCATGAGGCGGCGGCCGCGACGCGGCTGCTGTCGACGACCTGGGCCACCGAACGGGCCGAGGACCGGCTGATGTTCCTCGACTCGCTGCGGGTGGGGCTGTCGGAAGGGGACGAGCCGTTCCTGGAGGCGGCCCTGGGCGACCGGAGCCGCAACGTCCGGGCGACGGCCGCCGAGCTGCTGTCCGCACTGCCGCAGTCCGCCCTGGCCCGGCGGATGGCGGAGCGCGCGCTGGCCTGCGTCGGCCCTGAGGGGGTGACCCCGCCGGCCGACTGCGATGCGGGGATGCTCCGCGACGGGGTGGTCGAACGGCCGCCCGCCGGGCGCGGGGAACGGGCCTGGTGGCTGGGCCAGCTGGTGGAGGCGGCGCCGCTGTCCTGCTGGCGGGAGCGGTTCGGCGGGCTCGGCCCGGCGCAGATCGTGGCGCTGCCCGTGGCCGGGGGCGAGAGCTGGCGGGAGGAGCTGCACGCGGCGTGGTGCCGGGCGGCGGTGCGCCAGCGCGATCCGCAGTGGTCGAAGGCCCTGCTCGGCGCGGCGTCGGCGCCGCCCGCGACGGCCCCGGGCACGGCGTCGCTCGCGGAGCGGGCGAAGCTGCTGTCGGTCCTGCCGGACGGGGAACGGGCGCAGTGGGTCGCGGAGTTCATACGGGCCCACGGCCTGTCGGAGGCCTTCCAGCTGCTCGGCGTGTGCGTGGTGCCGTGGGCGGGGACGCTGGGCCGGGCCGTGGTGGACGCGCTGGACGCCGCGCGGGAGGCGGGTAGCTACCCGTGGAGCTTCAGCGGGGTGATGGGCCTCGCGGAACGCTGCCTGGACCCCGCGGCGGCCGACCACCTGGAGTCCCTCACGGCCGCGTCGGACGGCCTGCCCGACGCGTCCCCGGGTGCGGCGGCGTACTGGGCCGAGGCCTTCCAACGCCTGGTCGCCACGCTCCGCCTCCGCGCCACGATGCTCGCCGAACTGACCCCGCCGGCCGCCGCGCCCCCGCCCTGACCGGGGCGGGGGTGCGGGGCCGCGGCAGGTGCCGGTGCACGGTCACGCGGTCACGCGGTCACGCGGTCACGCGGTCACGCGGTCACGCGGTGCGGACGTGGGCGCGGACCCAGTCGACGATCGACGTCGTCGTCGCACCCGGGGTGAAGATCTCGGCCACGCCCTTCTCCTTCAGGGGGGCGATGTCGTCCTCCGGGATGATGCCGCCGCCGAAGACCTTGATGTCCTCCGCCTCGCGCTCCTTCAGGAGTTCCAGGACGCGCACGAACAGCGTGTTGTGGGCGCCGGAGAGGATCGAGAGGCCGATCGCGTCGGCGTCCTCCTGGATGGCGGTGTCCACGATCTGCTCGGGAGTCTGGTGGAGGCCCGTGTAGATGACCTCCATGCCCGCGTCCCGGAGCGCACGCGCGATCACCTTGGCCCCGCGGTCGTGGCCGTCGAGACCCGGCTTGGCCACCACCACACGGATCGGACCGGTCACACCCATCGCACTGCCTCCCGAGTGAACGAACGTTAAGTACAGCATCGCGCACACCCCCGTTTCACGGTCAACCACGAGGGGGAAATCACACGTGGGACGGCGTTGATTCACCGCCAGGGGAGCCGCACCGGGGGCGCCGCGCCACCGTACCGACAGCCGCACGGCACGGTGGCGCGGCCTGCCGCAGTCCCAAAAGGCTTAGGGGAGGCCGTCGATGGGGCTGTCCATACCCGTACCCGTGTCCGGAGCCGCACTGCGGGCCGGCGTGCTGGAGGTGGTGGTCCTCGGCGGGCACCTGCTTCTGTACCCGACCGGGATGCTCCAGGAGAAGCCCACCGCAACCGGTGCAAAGCACCTGGAACGGACGCCCGCGCTCCTGCTGCACGGGTTCACGGACAACCGGTCGGTGTTCGTCCTGCTGCGCCGCACCCTCGCCGCGGGCGGGCGGCGGGTGGAGGCGTACAACTACTCCCCCTTCACCCGCGACCTGCGCGCCACCGCACGCCACCTCGCCCGGCGCGTCGATGAACTGTGCGAGCGGACGGGGCAGGAGCGGGTGGACCTCGTCGGACACAGCCTGGGCGGGCTGGTCGGGCGGTACTACGTCCAGCGGCTCGGCGGCGACGCCCGCGTGCGCACGCTCGTCACGCTCGGCACTCCGCATTCCGGTACACGGGTCGCCCCCTTCATGGACGCCCACCCGCTGATCCGGCAGATACGCCCGGATTCGCAGGTGCTGGCCGAGCTGCGGGCCCCCGCGCCCGGCTGCCGGACCCGATGCGTCGCATTCTGGAGCGAGTTCGACGAGCTGATGGACCCGACCGAGACGGCCCGGATCGAGCATCCGGACCTCATCGCGGAGAACGTGCAGGTCACAGGCATCGGACATCTCGCACTGGCCGCCCATCCCGCGGTGACGGCGGCGGTCCGGCGCGCGCTCGACGGGCCAGTCCGGGCCGTCGCCGAAAGGCCGGGGGACGCCGCTTCCGTCGCGTGAACGCCAACCCGTCGAAACTCGAACGGATTTCGAACTCAAGGCCAAGGCTCGGCTTTGCCGCGACCGAAAGACGGCCGAATGCCCGGTTCCGGAAAGCCCGGAACCCCAGGAAGATTGTCGTTGCCAGTAACCGCCGGGTACAGTCACGCCACTGCTCTCCCCAGGGAACCTCGAGTTCCCTGGCCACCCAGGCCCCCCACTGCCGAGGCGAAAGAGAAGTTGGTGAACGACCGCCCCTCGTCGGGCCTGTACCCCGATTCCGGGTACGACGGCCTTTCCAACACCACTTTCGCTGGTGACTCGGCGCATGTTTCCTACGAAACGCAGGGCCAGGGGTACGACTACGCCGCCTACGCCTCGTACGAGACCGGTACGTACGACGCCACCGCCTGGTCCGCGCAGGACAGTTACGCGCAGGACAGTTACGCGCAGGACGGCGGCTACCTGTCGAGCATCCCGGCCCAGAGCGGGGTCTGCGAGGACGCCGGCACCGGTACGTGGGACGCGAGCGCCTGGAACCAGCAGGGCGGCACCGACTACCAGGCCGCCGGGTTCGGCTACGAGCAGCCCGGACAGACCGGCCAGTGGGCGATGCCGGGCTACGGCACCACGGGCACCGAGACCGGCGCGTACGACGCCACCGCCTGGAACACCGTCCCGCAGCACGAGCAGCAGACGCAGACCTTCTCGTACGACTACCCGTACGAGTACCAGCAGCAGGCGCAGCAGCAGGTCCAGCAGCCGCAGGAGGACACGGCCTACTCCTACGAGGCGCCGGCCGCCCCCGCCGCCGACGCCTACAGCGAGACCGCCGTCTTCGAAGTCCTGGGCGACGAAGGCCCCGAGCCGGACAACGGCCACGACCACGAGTTCGACCTCGACCTCGACACCGACCTCACGGCCGCCCCGGTGCACGACCTGCCCACCCAGGCCATGCCGGTCACTCCGGCCGACGCCCCCGCGCCCCGCGCCTCGCGCCGCGCCGGAGGCAGGACGAAGTCGACAACCACGGCCGCCCCGGGCAGCGGCAACAGCCGGCGCCGCACCCCGGCGAAGCGTTCCGCCTTGCTGACCGTGGCCGTGCCCTCCGCCTGCGTGATGGGCGTCGCCGGTGTCGCGGCCGCCTCCGTCGGCGGACTCACGGGCGCGGACAAGCCCGCCGAGGACACCACGACGATGGCCGCACCCGACCCGGCCTCGGTGAAGCCGGTCGCGGCGAACAGCAAGCTCGACACCCAGCTGACGGCGCTCAGCGCCGACGCGGGTGACTTCGCGGACCGCGCGAGCCGCACGCAGGAGCGCATCGACCTGCGCCAGCGCCAAGAGGACGAGAAGAAGAAGAAGGCGGAGGAGGAGGCGGCCAAGGAAGCGGCCCGCCCCAAGTTCGCGATCCCGGTCGGACAGCACGGCCTCAGCGCTACCTTCGGCCAGGCCGGCGGCATGTGGATGTCGGTGCACACCGGCATCGACTTCCCCGTCTCCTACGGCACCCCGGTCATGTCTGCCACCGACGGCACCGTGCGCACGCAGTGGAACAGCGCCTACGGCAACATGGCCATAGTGACCTCGCCCGACGGCACCGAGACCTGGTACTGCCACCTCAGCAGCACCAAGATCCGGTCCGGCAAGGTCAAGGCGGGCGACGTCATCGCCTACTCCGGCAACTCCGGCAACTCCACCGGCCCGCACCTGCACTTCGAGGTCCGGCCCGGCGGCGGCTCGGCGATCGACCCCCTGCCGTGGCTCCGCAGCCACGGCCTGGACCCGAGCTGAGCCCACCGGGCCGGCCGCGGCCGGCCCGGCCGCTCCGTTACAGCTTCTGCACCGGCGCGTAGCGCAACAGCAGGCGCTTCGGCTTGTCGTCCCCGAAGTCGACGGTGGCCTGCGCGTCCGCGCCTGCTCCCTTGACCTCCATGACCGTGCCCAGCCCGAACTGGTCGTGCGTGACCCGGTCCCCGACCGCGAGCGCGATGACCGGCTTGTCATTGGCCCGGCGCGTCGCGAACCCGGACGGCCCCGACTTCGTACGCGCCGAGGACAGGAACGCCTCCGGCGAGGTCCCGAAGCCCGCCTTCCCGGATCCGGAGCCGTACCCCGAGCCGGAACTGCGCATCGGGCCCGCCGGCTTCTGCGCCGCGCCCGTGCGCTTCCACTGGAGGTACTCCGCAGGGATCTCCTCGAGGAACCGCGACGGCGGGTTGTACGAGGGGGTGCCCCACGCGCTGCGCATCGACGAGCGGGTCAGGTACAGCCGCTCGCGCGCCCGTGTGATGCCGACGTACGCGAGACGGCGCTCCTCCTCCAGCTCCTTGGTCTGGCCCAGCGCCCGCATGTGCGGGAAGACCCCGTCCTCCATGCCGGTCAGGAAGACCACCGGGAACTCCAGGCCCTTGGCGGTGTGCAGGGTCATCAGCGTGATGACGCCCGAACCGTCCTCGTCCTCGTCCGGGATCTGGTCGGTGTCGGCGACGAGCGCGACCTGCTCCAGGAACTCCGCGAGCGTTCCGCTCGCGGCGCCAGCCGCTGACGTCCCGGCGTCCTCCGCTCGGGCCTGCTCGAACTCCAGGGCCACGGCCGCGAGTTCCTGGAGGTTCTCGATCCGCGTCTCGTCCTGCGGGTCGGTGGACGCCTGGAGCTCGGCGAGGTAGCCGGTGCGCTCCAGCACCGCCTCCAGCACCACCGCGGGACCGGCGCCGGAGTCGACGATCGTGCGGAGTTCCTCCATCAGCACGTTGAACCGCTTCACGGCGTTGGTCGAGCGGGCGGCCATGCCGAACGCCTCGTCCACGCGCCGCAGCGCCTGCGGGAAGGTGATCTTCTCGCGCATCGCGAGGGCGTCGATCATCGCCTCCGCGCGCTCGCCGATGCCGCGCTTGGGAACGTTCAGGATGCGGCGCAGCGGGACGTTGTCCTCCGGGTTCGCCAGGACGCGCAGGTACGCGAGGACGTCCCGGACCTCCTTGCGCTCGTAGAAGCGGACGCCGCCGACGACCTTGTAGGGCAGGCCGACCCGGATGAAGATCTCCTCGAAGACGCGGGACTGGGCGTTCGTCCGGTAGAAGATCGCCACGTCGCCCGCCTTGGCGTCGCCCGCGTCCGTCAGGCGGTCGATCTCGTCGGCGACGAACTGCGCCTCGTCGTGCTCGGTGTCCGCGACGTAGCCGGTGATGACGGAGCCGCTGCCGGCCTGGGTCCACAGGTTCTTGGCGCGGCGGTTCTCGTTGCGCTCGATGACCGCGTTGGCGGCGGAGAGGATCGTCTGCGTGGAGCGGTAGTTCTGCTCCAGCAGGATCGTCGTCGCGTCCTTGTAGTCCTCTTCGAACTGGAGGATGTTGCGGATGGTCGCGCCGCGGAAGGCGTAGATCGACTGGTCGGCGTCACCCACCACGCAGAGCTCGGCCGGCGGCAGGTCCGGGTAGCCGGTGCCGACGAGCTCGCGCACCAGCGTGTACTGGGCGTGGTTGGTGTCCTGGTACTCGTCGACCAGGACGTGCCGGAAGCGCCGCCGGTAGTGCTCGGCGACGTCCGGGAACGCCTGGAGCAGGTGGACCGTGGTCATGATGATGTCGTCGAAGTCGAGGGCGTTGGCCTCGCGCAGCCGGCCCTGGTACATCGCGTACGCCTGGGCGAGGGTCTTCTCGAAACCGTCGGCCGCCTGGCCGGCGAAGGCGTCCTCGTCGATGAGCTCGTTCTTGAGGTTCGAGATCTTGGCGTTGAAGGACTTGGGCGGGAACTTCTTCGGGTCCAGGTCCAGGTCGCGGCAGACGAGCGCCATCAGGCGCTTCGAGTCGGCCGCGTCGTAGATCGAGAACGACGAGGTGAAGCCGAGGCGCTTGGACTCGCGGCGCAGGATGCGCACGCACGCGCTGTGGAAGGTGGACACCCACATGGCGTTGGCGCGGGGGCCGACCAGGCCCTCGACGCGCTCCTTCATCTCACCGGCGGCCTTGTTGGTGAAGGTGATCGCCAGGATCTGGCCCGGGTGGACGCCCCGCGCGGCCAGCAGGTGGCCGATGCGGTGGGTCAGCACCCGGGTCTTGCCGGAGCCGGCGCCGGCCACGATGAGCAGCGGGGAGCCCGCGTGCACCACGGCCGCGGCCTGCTGCTCGTTGAGCCCGTCCAGGAGCCTCGCGGGGTCGATGACGGGCTTGGGGGCGCCGTCCCGGTAGTACGCGTCCCGGGTCATGGGCACGTCGAAGCGGCCCCCGAAGAGATCGTCCGCGCCCGGTTCCGGGGCGGCGTGGTCCTCGGGCGGCGGAGGGACCTCGTCGGAGGGGGAGAGGTCCGCCAGGAAGCTGTCGTCAAAGAGGCTGCTCATCGCTTTCCGAGTCTAGGGGTCGGGACGGACACCCGGTCCCGGCCGCGGGAAATCGGCCGCTCCCGCCCTTGTGGCCCCCCTCACCCCGGGCTCGCTCCGGGCTCGCTCCGGGCTCGCTCCCGGGCTCACTCCGAGCTCCCGTGAGGACGAGGTGCAGCAGGCCGGGGAAGCGCAGCTCCAGGTCGTCCCGGCGCAGCGTGAGGGAGAGCTTGCGCCCCTGCGGGCGCTGGCAGATCACACCGCCCTCGCGGAGCGTCTTGAGGTGGTGGGTGACGCTCGACCGGGGCAGGTCGGGCACCACCTCGCCGCAGGACGTCTCCCCACCGGAGGCGAGCCTGCGGACGATCTCCAGCCGGACGGGGTGGCCGAGGGCGGCGAGGACCTCGGCGAGTCCGAGGTCCTCGGCGCGGGGGTGGGTCAGCTCAGCAGCGGCCATGCCCTCACTGTACGCGGATCTCGTACGGACCTTGCCGGACCATTCGAAGATCTCGTACAGTCACCACCACCGCGACCATACGAAATATTCGAACGGTCACGTCCATCCGTCACCGTGCCTGTGAGGACCTCCCATGCCCGACACCGCCGCTGCCCGGCCGTTCGACGACGCCGCGCTCGCCGCCTCCCTCGACGGCGGCTTCACCAGCCACCACGCCGACGTCGACGGCACCCGCCTCCACTACGTCGAGGGCGGCAGCGGCGAGCCGCTCGTCCTGCTCGGCGGCTGGCCGCAGACGTGGTGGCAGTGGCGCAAGGTGCTGCCCGCCCTGGCCGCCCGCTACCGCGTGATCGCCGTCGACCTGCGCGGCATGGGCGGCTCCGGCAAGCCCGCGACCGGATACGACAAGAAGACCCTGGCCCGCGACATCCACGCGCTGCTCGGCCGGCTCGGGGTCGGCCCCGCCCACCTCGCCGGCCACGACATCGGCGCGATGGTGGCCTACGCGTACGCCGCCAACCACCCCGAGGCGACCCGCAAGATCGCCCTTCTGGACGTGTCCCACCCCGACGAGAGCTGGGCCCGGCAGACCCTGCTCCCCCGGCAGGGCGAGCCGCACAAGTGGTGGTTCGCCTTCAACCAGGTCCACGGGCTCCCCGAGCAGCTGCTCGCCGGCCGTTTCCACCTGCTGCTGGACTGGCTGTTCGAGAACGCCACCGCCGACCCGGCCGCGGTCGACGCCCACGCCCGCGAGGTGTACGCCCGCGCCTACGACGCACCGGAGGCCGTACGCGCCGCCAACGACTGGTACCGGACCTTCACCCGGGACATCGCCGACCTGGCCACGTACGCCCCGGTGGCCGCGCCGATCCTGGCCCTCGGCGGCGAGTACAGCAACTACGAGAGCCTGGTGACCGCCGTCCCGGCCCTGGGCACCGACACCCGCGTGGTCCGCGTCGACGGCAGCGGGCACTACCTGCCGGAGGAGCGGCCCGAGGTGGTCGTCGAGGAGCTGACCCGCTTCCTGGGCTGACCTGGAGCCCCCGTACGCTCGCTGCCATGGACGTACTCATCAGTGTCTTCGTGGGCCTGCACATCATCGGTATCGCCGCCCTGCTGGGCGGGTTCCTGACCCAGATGAAGGCGATGAGCGCCGGCACCGCCCGCTTCGTCCCCGCGATGCTGCACGGCGCGCTGACGATGCTCGTCACCGGCGTCCTGCTGGTCGGCTTCCGCGAGATGGACGGCGGCCACGTCAACAACATCAAGATCGGCGTGAAGCTCGCCGTGCTCTTCGTGATCCTCGCGCTCGTCTACGTGAAGCGGGACGAGGAGCACGTGGACAAGGCACTGTTCGGCGCGGTCGGCGGACTGACCGTGGTCAATATCTTCATCGCCGTCCTCTGGCACTGATCCGAACCCGCCACATCCGGTCGGGTCGGGGCACTTGCGATCATCTCGTCATCCCGCCGTTACCTTCCGGTCTAGCGTCCTCCTCCAAGCACCGAGCTCCCGAGCGAGGAAGGACGTGAGGCCCGCGTGGCCAGTCACCGAAAGCCCAGGCAGCGCCCGCTCTCCCGCGGCACCGTACGGACCGCCGCCACGCTCGCCCTCGCGGGCGCTGCCACCGCCACCGCCTTCGAAGGCACCTCGCAGGCCGACCCCCAGCAGACACCCTCGCAGGTGAAGGCCGAGGTGGACCGGCTCTACGAGGAGGCCGAGGAGGCGACCGAGCGGTACAACGGGGCGAAGGAGAAGGCCGAGGAGGCCCAGCGCTCGCTCGACGGGCTGCGCGACGAGACCGCCCGCAAGACCGACCAGCTCAACACCGCCCGCCGGGCGCTCGGCTCGCTGGCCGCAGGCCAGTACCGCAGTGGCGGCCTGGGACCCGCCATGCAGCTGGCACTGGCCGCGGACCCGCAGGACTACCTGGACCGGGCCTCGTTCCTCACCCGGACCGGCGACCGCAGCGCCGCCGGGATCTCCTCGGTACGGCGCCGGCTGGAGGAGGTCGGGCAGCTCAAGGACCAGGCGGCCGGCCGGCTCGCCGACCTGCGGGCCCGCGAGGGCGAACTCGCCGCGGCCAAGGCCACCGTCGAGGGAAAGCTCACCGCCGCCAAGCAGCTGCTGGCCAAGCTCACCGCCGAGGAGCGCGCCTCGTACGAGGCGCAGTCCGCCCCGGGCGCGGCCGTCCCGGGCGCGGCCCCGGCCGGTCCGGCCGCCACGGCTCCGGCGCCTGCGGACGGCTCGCGCGCGGCCCGCGCGGTGGCCTTCGCGTACGGGGCGATCGGCAAACCGTACGTCTGGGGCGCGACGGGACCGGGCTCGTTCGACTGCTCCGGCCTCACCCAGGCGGCCTGGCGCTCGGCCGGGGTGTCCCTCCCCCGCACCACCTACACCCAGATCAACGCGGGACAGCGCGTCTCCCGCGACCAGCTGGCCCCCGGCGACCTGGTGTTCTTCTACTCCGGGGTGACCCACGTCGGCCTGTACATCGGCAACGGCCAGATGATCCACGCCCCGCGGCCCGGTTCGACGGTCCGGGTGGCCCCGGTCGACTCCATGCCCTGGGCCGGCGCCTCCCGCCCGGCGTGACGGTACGGGTGGGGTGAGCGGCCCTACGGCGTCTTGATCTGCGTGCTCAGCCAGCCGAAGGTCTGCGGGATCTGCTTCGACCACGAGTCGAGGTTGTGCCCGCCGGTGACCTTCTCCGCGTGCACCGTGGTCGGGTTCTGTGCAATGGCCTTGAGATCCGTGCCGGACAGGTAGCCGTCCTGCTCGGCGCCCGACATCCACAGCGCCACCGCCGGCGGCGCGGGCGCGGCCTTGAGCAGGGCCTTCAGGTTGTGGGTGCGCCGCATCTCCGGGTCCTGGGCGACCAGCGAGGTGGGCTCCTGGCCGGGGTCGTTGTAGCCGGACAGGGAGACGGCCGCGCTGTAGCGGTCGGGGTGCAGGATCGCCAGCTTCGCCGCGCAGTACGCGCCCGCCGAGTACCCGGCGACGCCCCAGGTACGGGCCTCGTCCGACGCCCGGAAGTTGTCGGTGACCATCTTGCGGACGTCGACGCTGAACCAGCTGTCGGCGTTGACCTTCCCGGCGATGTTCGCGCAGCCGGTGTCGCCGTTGCCCAGCAGCATCGCGCGCGGCGAGACCAGGATGAACGGCTGCACCTTGCCGCTCTTCATCAGCGGCTCCAGCACCTCGGCCGCCTTGAGCCCCTGGAACCAGGACTTGCCCGTCCCGGGTATGCCCGGGATCAGCTCGACCACCGGGAACTTCTTGTCCTTGTACGCCGGCTCGTCGTACTGGGGCGGGAGCCACACCATGACGTCGCCCTTGACCCCGGAGATCTTGCCGTTGAGCTCGGTCTTCTTGACGCGGCCGCCGAGGCCCTCGACCGGCTGGAAGTCCTGGTGGACCTTCGGCTCCGCCTTGACCTCCGTGGCCTTCCTGCCGCCGAGCCCGTCCGGGCCGAGGTCGGGGGCGGCGGTCACGTACTTGCCCGTGCCGAGCAGATCACCCCAGGAGTTGTAGAAGGTCTCCTGCCGGTTCACCCCGATGAACACCAGGGCCACGGCGGTGACCTGGGCGAACAGCACCATCAGGGCCCGGGTCGAGACCCGTACGACGACGGGGCCGCGCACCTTGCTCCACACGGCCAGCGGAAGGACGACGGCGATCGCCGTAAGGACGATCGCCGTCGCGAAGAGGGGGATCCCGGTCAAGCTCATCACGCCACCCAAGAGGGCCGCGCCGTACGCAAGGGTTCCCGCCGGTGGCTGCGGCGTAAATCACAGGCCAAAAGGATCGCCGTCCGAAGACTCCCGGAACCGGAGACCGCGGAACCGGAGACCCACGGAACCTGAGACCGCGGAACTGGAGACCCACGGAACCGGAGACCGCCGGATCCGGAGGCCGCCGGATCCGGAGGCCGCCGACCGGGGTCCCGGGCAGGGGCCCGGCTCAGACGAGGCGGCGCGCCGTCGCCCAGCGGGTCAGCTCGTGCCGGTTGGAGAGCTGGAGCTTCCTGAGGACCGCCGAGACGTGCGACTCGACGGTCTTCACCGAGATGAAGAGCTGCTTGGCGATCTCCTTGTACGCGTACCCCCGCGCGATCAGCCGCAGCACCTCGCGCTCGCGCTGTGTCAGGCGGTCCAGGTCCTCGTCGACCGGCGGCGCGTCCGTCGAGGCGAAGGCGTCCAGGACGAACCCCGCCAGACGCGGCGAGAACACCGCGTCGCCCTCCTGCACCCGGAAGATCGAGTCCACCAGGTCGGTCCCGGTGATGGTCTTGGTGACGTACCCGCGCGCGCCGCCCCGGATGACCCCGATGACGTCCTCCGCCGCGTCCGACACCGACAGGGCCAGGAACCGCACCTGGTCCTCGGACGCCGCCATCAGCGGGGCGCAGCGCCGCAGCACCTCGACCCCGCCGCCGCCGGGCAGGTGCACGTCGAGCAGGACCACCTCGGGCCGGGTCGCGGTGATGACGGTGACGGCCTGGTCGACGTCGGCCGCCTCGCCGACGACCTCGACCCCGGTCCGGGCGGTCTCGCCGATCTCGGCCTGCACGCCCGTACGGAACATCCGGTGGTCGTCGACGAGGACCACCCGGACGTGCCTGGCCATTCCCCCGACGCCGGTCTCTTCGGTCATGCTGCGTTCGCCGCCCTCTCCATCTCCAGCTCGACTTCCGTGCCGCCGTCGGGCGCGGACCGCAGTCGTGCGGTCCCGCCGTTGCGCTGCATCCGGCCGATGATCGATTCTCGTACGCCCATGCGGTCGTCCGGTACCGCGTCGACGTCGAAGCCCGGTCCCCGGTCCCGTACGGACACGAACACCTGCCGCCCCTCCACCTCGGCGTACACCTGCACCGGTCCGCCCTCGCCACCGTACTTGGCGGCGTTGACCATCGCCTCGCGCGCGGCCTGCATCTGTGCGGCCAGCCTCTCGTCGAGCGGGCAGTCGCCGACGACGACGACCTCGATCGGTACGCCGTGGTGGTCCTCGACCTCGGCCGCCGTCTTCTTGACGGCCTCCGCGAGGGTGGCGGGCTCCTCGGCCTCGTCCTTGCCGGTGCCCTCCGGCTTGTACAGCCAGTTCCGCAGCTCGCGCTCCTGCGCGCGGGCGAGGCGGCGCACCTCGCCGACGTCCTCCGCGTTGCGCTGGATCAGGGTGAGGGTGTGCAGCACCGAGTCGTGCACGTGGGCGGCGACCTCGGCGCGTTCCTGGGCGCGGATGCGCATCAGGCGTTCCTCGGAGAGGTCCTGGGTCATGCGGATCAGCCAGGGTCCGGCCAGCAGGGCGATGCCGACGAGCACGGCGAGGGCCGCGGTCAGGACGTTGCCGAGCTGCGCCGCGGAGCCGCGGACGACGATGAAGACGGTCAGGCCCACGCCGACCAGGGCGACGCCGGCGAACCCGCGGGCCATCTGGAGCAGCCGGGCGTTGCGGCCGCCTGCGGCGCCCCAGTGGGCGCGGCGGGCGTTGTCGGCCTGCCGCCAGACGAGGACCACACCGGCGCCGACCAGCAGCGTCGGCCACACGTACCGGCCGGAGGTGCCGCCGAGCTGGACCTTGGAGATGAAGATCCCGGCGCCGATGCACAGGGCGATGAGCGCGGTGATCTGCCCCTTGTCGGGTTTGCGCAGGCGGCGCGTGCCGTCGGGGAGGGTCTCGAAGAAGGAGCGGTGGCCGGTGCGGCCGCCGACTCCCAGCGGCACGAAGACCCAGAACGCGGCGTAGAGCAGGACGCCCAGTCCGTCGCCCCACATGAACAGGCCGAGGAAGGCGAGCCGGACCCAGACGACGGGCAGCCCGAGGTGCCCGGCGAGACCGCGCGCGACACCGCCGAGCATCCGGCCGTCGGCGCTGCGGTAGAGCCTGCGCGGGGCCGGTTCGTCGGCGTCTGCCGTGTGCGGGGTACGGGGGGCGGCGGAAACGGGCATGTCACTGATGGTCACACGGGCGCGGCGGGTGCGGCATCAGGGCATCCCCCCAGTTCCGTCGGGGGGATATCAGGGTTGTGCCAGGGTCGGGCCCGGTGCCGCACGGGGCGGCGGGTTGTCACCATGGACGCATGACCAAGCACGACTCCCCGCCGTCTCCGGCCGGTTCCGGTGCCGGCGCGGCACCGCCGCCGGGCGACCGCACCGCGGACCGGCCCGCAGACCGGCCCGCCGACCGCGCCGACCGGCCGCCGCTGCGCCGCAGCAGGCGCGACAAGGTCCTCGCGGGCGTGTGCGGGGGTCTCGGCCGGTACTTCGACCTGGACCCGGTGATCTTCCGGATCGTGCTCGGCGTCCTCGCGATCACCGGCGGTGTCGGGCTGATCTTCTACGGCTTCGCCTGGCTGCTGCTGCCGGTGGAGGGCGAGGACGACAGCGAGGCGAAGAAGCTGCTGACCGGCCGGGTCGAGGGCGCCACCCTGGCCGCGGTGTTCGCGGCCCTGGTGGGCTGCGCGCTGTTCCTGTCGATGCTGGACAACGGCGGGCTGGCCGTGTTCTCCGTCCTGGTCATCCTGGCCCTCGGCGCGGCCTCGCACTGGTCGCAGCGCCGCCGCAGCACCGCCGCCCCCGAGGCCGAGCCGCAGGCGGCGCACCGCCCCGGGCCGCCGGAGACCCAGGCCCCGCCCGCGCCGGGCAGCCCGTCGTGGTGGCGGGACCCGCTGGTGAAGGACGGCACCACCGGCCCCGTCGGGGCCACCGGATACCTCTGGGGGCCGGATGACTCCGCGGACGCCCACGCCGCCCGGAACATCGCGGGGGGTCGCGGCGCGGCGGTGCCGGAGCGGGCGGGGGCCGCGCCGGTCCCCCGCGGTGGCATCGGCGGCCGGGTGTTCGTCCTGGCCCTGCTGGCCGGGGGGATCGCCACCGCCTCGGTCTGGCAGGGCAGCACCCTCTCGTACGCCCTGCAGATCGGGCTGGCCTCGGCGCTGGCCGTCTTCGGTCTGGGCCTCGCCGTCAGCTCCGTCAAGGGGCGGACGGGGTTCGGGACCGTCCTGCTCGCGATGATCACCGCCGGGCTGCTGGCCGGCGCCTCCGCCCTGCCCCGCGAGATCGGCACCGACTGGAAGGCCGTGGAGTGGCGGCCGGCCGCCGTGGCCGACGTGAAGCCCGTGTACACGGCGGGCACCGGGCTGGCGACGCTCGACCTGAGCCGGCTGGACGTGCCCAAGGGCAGCACCCTCTCGGTCCGGGCCGGCGTGAAGGCGGGCCGGCTGAAGGTGATCGTGCCCCGCGAGGTCACGGCGCAGGCGGACGTGTCGGTGAAGCTGGGTGACATCAGGCTGCCCGGGGACACCAGTCAGGACGTACGGATCAAGAGCGGCGGCGAAACCCAGCAGGCGACGCTGAAGCCGTCCGCCGGCACCGAGGCCGGGGGGACGATCGAGCTGCACCTGAACGCGGGTGTGGGACAGGTGGAGGTGGCCCGTGCGGCGTCATGAGTTCCAGCCCGGACGGCTGCTGGCCGGCCTGGTCCTGGTGGCCGCGGGCGTGCTGTACCTGCTCGACGCGACCGGGAAGGCCGACCTGCCGTGGTTCCTGGTCATCCCGATGACCATGGGCGGGCTCTGCCTGGCCGCGCTGGTGGGGGTGGTGACCTACGCCGTCCGCCGGGACCGGCGCGACCGGATCAGCGAGTCCAGCGACAGGTAGGGCGCACCGGCCAGGATCATCGGGATCCAGGCCATCAGGTAGATCAGGTCGTTGCCGTAGTAGTACGGGGACACCTGCCAGGACACCGTGAGCCACAGGCTGAGCGAGATCAGCGCTCCGCCGGTGGCCGCGATCCGGGTCAGCAGCCCGGCCAGGACGCCCAGGCCCACGAGGAGTTCCCCGAGGGCGAGCACCACGGCGAAGCCGACGGGCGACAGCAGGGCCCAGTCCACCAGGGCGGGGATCGCGGAGGTGTCGCGCACGCCGTGCATCAGTTCACCGATGGAGCCGGGGCCGGAGGCGGACAGGAACGCGGAGTCGGTCAGTTTGTCCAGGCCCGCGTAGACGAAGGTCACGCCGAGGAAGATCCGCAGCGGCAGCAGTGCGTACCGGGCGGCCTGGTCCCGCAGTCCGGGCGGGGCGGCTGAAGGGACATCAGTTCGGGTCACGCCCCCATGTGTACCCCGTTCACTCGGCCACGTCGATGGTGCAGCGGTTGGATTCCACTCCTGCGGCGGTGACCACCTGGACCTCGATGCGCCCGGGTTCCACTTCCGCCGGGACCGGCACCGTCAGGACCGAGTCCGAGGGGTTGGTGAACCCGCCCGCGACGGGCACCAGCGGCACGTGGACGTGCACCGCCCCGACGCGTACGACCAGCCGGGCGAGCATCTCCGGCGTCTGCGCCCCCGGCGGCACGAAGCCCACGCCGCGGATCTCGATGTCGTCGCCGGGCCGGATCGCCGCGTCGAGGTCGCCGGGCTCCCGTCTGCGGACCACGGACAGCACCAGCGGGCGGGTCACCTCCGCGTACTTCGCCGCCAGGTACACCGCCGCCGACAGGGCCACCAGCATGGCCAGCGCCCACGGCAGCCGCGGCAGCCGGTCCGGGAAGCGGGCCATCGACACCGCCGCGAAGGCCAGCACCACCGTGGAGACCAGGACGTACTGGGCGTCCGGGAAGCTCCCGCGGCCCGCGTCGTCCGTCAGCAGGTCCACCCCGCGCGGCCGGTCCGCCGGCAGTTTCTGCAGCCGCTGGCCCATGATCCGTACGGTGACCACGCGGCGCACCAGCACCGCCACGGCCGAGGTCAGGGCGGCCACCGCCAGCAGCGGCAGCGCCCGTCCCAGCGCCAGCCCCGCGTACAGGGCCTGGCGCTCCGGGCCGGGCCGGGAGGCCGCCAGCCGCAGCGCCGGCAGCAGCGCGGCGAACGCCGTCAGCACCACCCACGCGCACGGCACCGCCTTCGAGGTGGACAGCCGGTTGTCCTCCCCGACCAGCGGGGCGAGCAGCCCGCCGCGCACCGACTGGGCACGGGCGGCGACCGTGAGCAGCCCGGCCAGGACCACCGCGGCGAGCAGCCCGGCGGTGCGCGCCGTGGACCAGCCGGTGCCGAGCGCGGTACCGACCTGGACCAGCAGCAGCACCCCGGCGGCGATCCACACGGCGAGCACGGCCCGTCGCGAGAACAGGTACAGCCAGGAGTTGCCGGCCTCCCGGCTCCGGTCGGCGACCGTGCGCGCGGACAGGGTCAGTTCGTCGGAGACCCACTGCCGGGACGCTCCGGCGGAGCGGGCCACCGCGGCCGGCAGCCCCTGGCCGGCGGCGAACTCGTCGCGCTTCTCGGTGAACGCGGCGACCGCGCGGCGGTGCCCCTCCTGGGCGCCGTGCGGGCAGTCGTCGCAGGTGCAGGCGCCGCCGTGGGTGCTTCGGGACATCTGTTGGACAGCCACGTGCGTGCCGCCTCTCTGAACTACGGTGCAATGCCAGCGAATTGTGCACCACTGCGGCAGTGCTCCGGATTGCGCCCGATGTCAGAGCAGGTGATTAACCGTTCATGATGTTGACGTCACCCGCCCGGCCCAGTCCCGTCAGGGGGCAACGGTCTGCCACAGGGGCTGGTAGCTGACCCAGGCGGCGAGGTCGGTGCCGAAACGCTCCCGCGCGGCGAGCGCGCTGCGGTGCTCGATCGGCACCGGCTTCCCGGCGGCCCGGGCGATCAGCTGCACCTGCGCGGCGCGTTCCGCCGCGATGAACCACCAGGCCGCCGCGTCCACGGAGTCCCCGACCGTCAGCAGCCCGCGGTTGCGCAGGACGAGCGCCTTGTACGGGCCGAGGGCGCGGGCGATCCGGCCGGCGTCCGCCGCCCCGGCGAAGCCGTCCAGGAGCGCGTGGTCCTCGTAGAAGGCGCAGGCCTCCTCGGTGAGCGGGGCGAGCAGTTCGCCGAGCGCGGCCAGCGCCCTGCCGTACGGGGCGTGCGTGTGCACCACCGCCACCGCGTCGGGGCGGGCGCGGTGCACGGCCGCGTGCACGGCGAAGGCCAGCTCGTTGACCCGGCGCGCGCCCCGGCGCACACGCCCGTCCCCGTCGACGAGCAGCAGGTCGTCGGCGCCGAGTGCGGACAGGGCCAGCCCGAACGGATTCACCCAGTGGCAGTCGGCGAACTCCGGGTCCCGCACCGTGATGTGCCCGGCGACCCCGTCCTCGTACCCGAGGCGGCCGAACAGCCGCAGCGCCCCGGCGAGCCGCGCCTTGCGGTACGCGCGCTCCTCCGCCGGGCCGGTGTGGACGGGCGGCAGCGCGAACCGCAGCCGGTCCACCGGTACGGGCGCGGGTGCGGGCGTGCGCGCGGGCCCTGGTGCGGGCACGGGCGCGGGTCCGGGCGTGCGCGCGGGCACCGGTGCGGGTCCGGGCGCGGGCTGATCCGGCATGACCGCCTCCTTCGGGTCGCGGCGCAAGGTACCGGCGGGGGCGCGAAGTGGCCATACACGCGGCGAAGCCGCCGCTCCCCTGCGGGAACGGCGGCTTCGTCACGGGCGGCGGGTGGGGACTACTCCCACTCGATGGTGCCCGGGGGCTTGCTCGTGCAGTCGAGGACGACGCGGTTCACGTCGGGGACCTCGTTGGTGATGCGGGTGGAGATCCGCGCGAGCACCTCGTACGGCATGCGCGTCCAGTCCGCGGTCATGGCGTCCTCGGAGGAGACGGGGCGCAGCACGATCGGGTGGCCGTAGGTGCGGCCGTCGCCCTGGACGCCGACGCTGCGGACGTCCGCGAGCAGGACGACCGGGCACTGCCAGATCTCGCGGTCGAGGCCGGCCGCGGTCAGCTCGTGGCGGGCGATGGCGTCGGCCTCGCGGAGCAGGTCCAGGCGCTCCTTGGTGACCTCGCCGACGATGCGGATGCCGAGGCCCGGGCCGGGGAAGGGCTGGCGCTGGACGATCTCGTCGGGCAGGCCGAGCTCCTGGCCGACCATCCGGACCTCGTCCTTGAACAGCTGGCGCAGCGGCTCGACGAGCTCGAACTCGATGTCGTCGGGGAGGCCGCCCACGTTGTGGTGGGACTTGATGTTGGCGGTGCCGGTGCCGCCGCCGGACTCGACGACGTCCGGGTACAGGGTGCCCTGCACGAGGAAGGCGACCGCGGGGCCGTCCTCCTGGAGGATCTCCAGCTGGGCCTGCTCGAAGACGCGGATGAACTCGCGGCCGATGATCTTCCGCTTGGTCTCCGGGTCGGAGACGCCGGCGAGCGCGTTCAGGAAGCGCTCCTGGGCGTCGACGACCTTCAGCTGCACGCCGGTGGCGGCGACGAAGTCCTTCTCGACCTGCTCGGTCTCGCCCTTGCGCATCAGGCCGTGGTCGACGTACACGCAGGTGAGCTGGGAGCCGATGGCCTTCTGGACGAGGGCCGCGGCGACCGCGGAGTCCACGCCGCCGGAGAGGCCGCAGATGGCGCGCTTGTCGCCGACCTGCGCGCGGATGGCCGCGACCTGCTCCTCGACGATGTTGCCGGTGGTCCAGGTGGGCTCCAGGCCGGCGCCGCGGTAGAGGAAGTGCTCCAGCACCTGCTGGCCGTGCGTGGAGTGCATGACCTCGGGGTGGTACTGCACGCCGTACAGCTTCTTCTCGTCGTTCTCGAAGGCCGCGACCGGGACGACGTTCGTCGACGCGGTGACGGTGAAGCCCTCGGGCGCGGCGGAGCAGGCGTCACCGTGGGACATCCACACCGACTGGTTCGCGGGGGTGCCCTCGAAGAGCGTGGAGCCGGCCTTGGAGACGGCGAGCGGCGTACGGCCGTACTCGCGGGCGCCGGTGTTGTCGACGGTGCCGCCGAGGGTGACCGCCATCAGCTGGAAGCCGTAGCACATGCCGAAGACGGGGATCCCGGCCTCGAAGAGGCCGCGGGCGTCGTCCAGGCGCGGGGCGCCCTCTTCGTAGACGGACGACGGGCCGCCGGAGAGGATGATCGCCTTGGGGTCCTTGGCGAGCATCTCGGCCACGGGCATCGTGCTGGGCACGATCTCGCTGTAGACCCGTGCCTCGCGGACGCGGCGGGCGATGAGCTGGGCGTACTGGGCGCCGAAGTCGACGACGAGAACCGTGTCCGGGGCGCTGTCGTGGGCGGCGGAGGGTACTTCTGGCACGGGACGGCCTTCCGGCGGAAGAGGTGGCTGTTTTGTCGATTCTACCGGTGGCGCCGGGCCCCGGTTTGTCGCACCATCCGAGGCCCGCGTCACCCTCACGCCCCGCGACCCGTCGGTCACCACGCCTCGGCTCGCGCGCGGCCCGGCTCGCGCGCGGCCCGGCTCGCGCGCACGGCCCGGCCGTCTCACGATCCGGGCCGGGTTGGCCCGGGAGGCGGCGTGCGGCCATAATCCACACCATGCGCAAGCAGCTGAGCTTCCTCTTTACCTATGGCACCGGCCGGTCCGGTCGCCATGGGTCCTCGTGATGCTCGCCTGAGCCGCTGACTTCCCAGAGCGCCCCGGTCCGACAGGACCGGGGCGCTCTGGCGTTTCCGCTCCTGCCGGCACGACCCACAGGAGTAAGAACATGACCGTGACCACCACCCCCGCGCAGCTGATCGCCGAGTCCCGTGAGCGCATCGACGCCATCGACGACCGGATCATCGGCCTGATCCAGGAGCGGATGGCCGTCTCCACCGTCATCCAGGAGGCCCGGATCGCCTCGGGCGGCCGCCGCGTGCACCTCTCGCGCGAGATGGAGGTGCTCGCGCACTGGAGCGACGCACTGGGGAAGCCCGGGACCACCCTCGCCATGACCGTGCTGGAGCTGTGCCGCGGCCGCGTCTGACGCCCGTTCGTCACTCGTCCGGGCCCGTGACCGGCCCCGGCGGTCTTCGTTGGTGTGGATGGCCGCGTCAGCCAGGCGCGGGACCGCAGCACCACGCGTGGCTCCGCGGGAGCGATGAGACGCACGGCCCTCCGGAACGTGCGTCGTGGGACCTCGCTCCTTCGCGTGACCGGACGGCAGGGGACAGCAGCCCGGTCACCCAGAAAGGACGGCCGGCCAGGGGGACGCCCCCGGCCGGCCGTTCTTCGCTCCGTACGGCTACGCGTGCCTGCCAGAGCGGCGGCGCGCCCCGGCGTACAGCGCACCGCCGACGGCCACGGCGCCCAGCGCGCCCAGCGCGATCGGGCCGACCGAGCTGCCGGTCGAAGCGAGGTTGCCGCTCGCGCCGCCGGCGGCGGAGACGGACGGGGACGCGCTCGCCGAGACCGACGCCGAGACCGAGGCGGACGGGGACGGCGAGGTGGAGGCCGAGGCGGACGGGCTCGCGCTCGCGCCGGCCTTGACGTCGACCGTGAACGCGGCCGTGTTGTTGCCCGCGACCGGGTCGATGGCGTGGAGCCTGGTGCCGGCCGCGGCCGGCTCACCGACGGTGACGGAGCCCTTGGCGCCCGCGACCGCCTTCTCGATCTTCAGGCCGAACGTGTGGGTGTACGGGGCACTCACGTCCGCGAGGGTCCCGCCGTCGCAGAAGTAGCGCGGCGCGCCCAGCTGCTCCCTGCGGTCGCTGCCGTCCGCGTTGACCGCGCGGCAGCCGCGCGGCACGTCGGTGACCCGGACACCGGCCGGCATCACGATGTCGGTGCGGGCCGCGCTCTGGCCCGACCGCACGTAGTCGATCACGGCCGGGCCCTTGTTGCGGAAGCCGAGCTCGGCCGTGACCGTGTCGCCCTCCTTGCCGGCGGGCGAGGCGGTGACCGCCTCGAAGTCGGCCGTGGCGGCCTTGGCGGTGACGTCGAACGCGCGCTGGTTGTCGTCCGGGTTCAGGTCGGTGTTCCCGGTCCGGGCCGCGCCGGGGACCAGGTGGGAGTCCGTGACCGGTACGGCTGCCGGCGCCTTGACCAGCATCAGCCTCTTGCCGGTGGCCGTCTTGGCGGCGGGGGCGCCCTGGGCCGGCGCCGGGTCGGGGACGACCCCGTAGCGCAGCGAGTCCCGGTAGGCCCGCTCGGTCGTCCTGAGGTGCAGCGGGGAGTCGGGCGACAGCTGGTACGACTCGCCCGGCAGGAACTCGCCCTCGACGAGGCACACCGTGGTGGCGCCCGCGCCGCCGCGGTCCTGGCGGGTGCAGTTGTCGTACGTCTCCACCGGCTCCAGGCCGGCCGTGGCGTCCAGCTCCAGCGCCACCGACCTGGCGGGCAGGGTGCCCCGGTTCGCGAAGGCGAGCGGAAGGTCCTGCTGCTCTCCGGCGGTCACCTCCGCCTTGGGCCTGACCTCGCCCACGTGCAGGTCGGGGCCCCCGACGGTGACCTTGGTGGTGACGGGCGTGACGCTCGCCCCGGCCACCGCGCCCTTGACCGTGATCTCACCGCTCGTGCCGTTCTTGCCGCCCTGGGCGGCGGAGACGAGCAGGTCGAGGCCGTTGCCGCCGGGCACGGCGGACAGGCCCTGCTGCTTGCAGACGATCGCGGTGGCGCTGGTCGTGCAGTTCGGCCGCGGCTTGGCCGGGTCGAGCCGCACCGACGCCAGTCCGGCCACCTTGGTCAGGTCGACGGTGACGGTGAACTCGCCGGGGAAGCCGGTGCCGGTGCCGGCACCGGTGCCGGTGCGGTCGAGGTCGTAGCGGAGGCTCCGCTCCTTCGAGGTGCCCGATTCCGGGTAGGGCTGGAGCACCTGGGCGGAGGGCCCGCTGAGGGGAATTGCGGGTTCCGCGGCGAGCGCGGGGGCGGCTGCGCCGAGGCTCAGCGTCGCCAACCCCGCAGCCGCCATAAGGGAGATGCGCTTGTCCATGAAGATCGAGACCACTGAAGCAGGGTCACAGTTGCCCCCTTGAAGGGGTGACGGGCGTCACATGCAACCATCCGGACTGATCGCCTGTCACTTAGGTACACGACGGCGGGTTCTGCGCTCGGAGGGGGAGCGCAGAACCCGCCGCCGGTCCACGTCCGACGCGGTCACGGCTTCCTCGGAACCTCCGGCACCGGCAGCAGCAGCGGCAGCCGCAGTGCGCCGAACGCCTCCTCCGGGACCGCCGGACGAGCCGGTTCCACCGCTGCCAGGCGTACGTAGGCCGCGCCCTGCTCCGGCCGCGGGTCCCGCTCGCCCTTGTTCGGCCAGTACGACATCGCCCGCTCGGCCTGCGCCGTGATCGTCAGCGACGGGTTCACCCCGAGGTTCGCGGAGACCGCCGAGCCGTCGACCACCGAGATGCCCGGGTGCCCGTACAGCCGGTGGTACGGGTCCACCACGCCCTGCTCCGCCGAGGCGCCGATCGGGCAGCCGCCGAGGAAGTGCGCGGTCAGCGGGGTGCCCATCAGCTCGCCGATGTTGCTGCCGGCGAACCCGTTGATCTCCTCCGCCAGCAGGGTCGCCGCCTCGGTGGCCTCCTTGATCTGCACCGGGTTCGGGGCGCCGTGCCCCTGGCGGGCGGTGAGCAGGCCCTTGCCGAGGCCGCCGGGCTTGCGGTACGTCGTCAGCGAGTTGTCCAGCGACTGCATGACGAGCCCGATGATCGTCCGCTCCGACCAGCGCCGGTTGGAGAGCGAGCGGGCCAGCTGCACCGGGTGCTTCGCCGTCCGGGCGAACCAGGCCCGTACCCGGTTCTTCGCGTACGGGACCTGCAGGACGGTCATGAACCCCATGGCGTTGGAGCCCTTGCCGTACCGGACGGGCTCGATGTGGGTGTCGGCGTCGGGGTGCACGGACGAGGTGATCGCGACGCCCCGGGTGAAGTCCGCCCGCCGCTCCGTGCCGGGGCCCGCGCCGCGGCGCCGGCGGTAACGGCGGTCGTCGGTCTGCGCCCCGACCAGGCCCTCCGAGTTGGTCCGGGTCAGCTCGCCGAGCCGGTCCGAGATCCGCGGGAGCAGCCCGTTGTCCTTCATCGTGTGCAGCAGCGTCTGGGTGCCGTACGTGCCCGCCGCGACGACCACGTACCGGGCGCGCAGCTCCTTGGCGATGCCCCGGCGACGGGCGTCGGTGGGGACGGTGCGGATCCGGTACCCGCCCTCGGGATGCTCGGCGAGCGCGGTGACGGTGGTCATCGGGTGGATGACGGCGCCGGCGCGTTCGGCGAGGTGGAGGTAGTTCTCGTTCAGGGTGTTCTTCGCGCCGTGCCGGCAGCCGGTCATGCACTCGCCGCACTCGGTGCAGGCCTTGCGGGCGGGGCCGGCGCCGCCGAAGTACGGGTCGGGGACCTCCTGGCCGGGGCGGGCCTCGCAGCCTCCCCCGGCGTCCGCGCCGTCGCCGAAGAAGACGCCGACCGGGGCCATGTGGAAGGAGTCCCCGACGCCCATCCTCTCGGCGGCGGCCTTCAGGTGGACGTCGGAGGGGGTCATCGTCGGGTTGAGGCGGACTCCGAGCATCCGCTTGGCCTGGTCGTAGTACGGGGCGAGTTCGTCACGCCAGTCGGTGATGGACGCCCACTGCCGGTCCTCGAAGAAGGCGGTGGGCGGCACGTACAGGGTGTTGGCGTAGTTGAGCGAGCCTCCGCCCACCCCGGCGCCCGCGAGCACCATCACGTTGCCGAGCAGGTGGATCCGCTGGATCCCGTACAGGCCGAGGGCCGGGGCCCACAGGTAGTTCCGCAGGTCCCAGCTGTTCCTGGGCAGGCCCTCGCGGGTGAACCGGCGCCCCGCCTCCAGGACGCCGACCCGGTACCCCTTCTCGGTCAGCCGCAGCGCCGAGACCGACCCTCCGAAACCCGATCCGATGACGATGACGTCGTAGTCGTACGGCTCAGACACGGTGCTGCCCCTTGGACGAGTCGGAGGATCAACGGAGTCGCAGCGCCTTCATGACCTTGAGGCTGCGCGTCATGAACGCCGCGTACTTCTCGTCGTCCATGCCCAGCGAGGGCGCCATCGGGAGCAGCCGCTGGTGGGCGACCGTCTGGGCCTCGGTGTACTTGAGGATGCCCTCGGAGCCGTGCCGGCGGCCGAGCCCGGAGTCCTTCATGCCGCCCATGGGCGCCTGCGCGCTGCCGTAGGCGGGGGCGTAGCCCTCGTTGATGTTGACGGTGCCGGTGCGCAGGCGGGCTGCGACGGCGTGGCCGCGGCGGGCGTCCTTGGTCCAGACGCTGGAGTTGAGTCCGTAGGCGGTGGAGTTGGCCGCGGCGACGGCCTCGTCCTCGTCGGTGAACCGGTAGACCGACACGACCGGGCCGAAGGTCTCCTCGCCGCAGACCGCCATCGGCGCCTCGACGCCCTCGAGGATGGTGGGCTCGTAGAACAGCGGCCCGATGTCGGGGCGGGCGGTGCCGCCCGCGACGAGGGTGGCTCCCTTGGCGACGGCCTCGTCGACGTGCCGCTGCACGGTCTCCAGCTGGCGCTCGCCGACCAGCGATCCCATGTCGGCGCCGTAGGCGAGGGAGGCGCCGAGCCGCATGGCCTTCGTACGGGCGGCGAAGCGCTCGACGAACGCGTCGGCGATCGAGGCGTGCACGTACAGCCGCTCGATGGAGATGCACAGCTGGCCCGCGGAGGAGAAGCAGGCGCGGACGGCCCCCGCGGCGGCCTTCTCGATGTCGGCGTCGGCGAGGACGAGCATGGCGTTCTTGCCGCCGAGTTCGAGGGAGACCCCGACCAGGCGGTCGGCGGCGCCCCGGGCCACCTCGCGGCCGGTGCGCGTGGAGCCGGTGAAGGAGACGTAGTCGGCGTGGCGGACCACCTCGGGGCCGACGACGGGTCCCTCACCGAGGACGATCTGGAAGACCTCGGCGGGCAGTCCGGCCTCGATCAGCAGGTCGCGGGCCCACAGGGCGGTGAGCGCGGTCTCGGTGTCGGGCTTCATCACGACGGCGTTGCCGGAGACGAAGGCGGGCAGCGCGTCGCCGACGGAGAGTTCGAGGGGGTAGTTCCAGGGGGCGATCTGGCCGACGACCCCGCGGGGCTGGCGCAGCTCGGTGACCTTGGTGAGGGTGGGCATGGCGCCCGTGTGGCCCTTGGGGCGCAGGTACGCGGGGGCCTTGCGGCCGTAGTGGCGGGAGGCGACGGCGACGGCCTGGACCTCCTCGTGGGCGTGCAGGCGGGCCTTGCCGGTCTCCAGCTGGATGAGGTCGAGCACCTCGGCCTGCCGGGCCAGCACCAGGTCGTGGAAGCGGAGCAGTACGGCGGCCCGCTTGCGTACGGGGACGGCGGCCCAGGCGCCCTGGGCGGCGCGGGCCCGCCCGAAGGCCTCGGCGACGTCCTCGGGGGTGGCCTCCGGGAGGTCCGCCAGCTTGGCCCCGGTGAAGGGGGTGTGGTTGGCGGTGCGGCCGGAGCCGATCACTCCGCGGGTGAGCCGGGCGACCAGGTCGGGGGTCACCACGTCGGCGGCGGTGCGGGCACCGGCCGGGGCGGGGGCGACCGGGTTGGTGGGCTGCGGGGCGCTGCGGAGGGGGGCCGGGGCCTGCGTGTCCGTCATGGCGGTGAGCGTATTCCGCCCGCGGGGCTTTGGGTACCCGTCGGTAACCGGATTTTGCCTTTTCCGCCAGCGATCGCTGGCGCGATGGCCGGTACGCCCTGCCGGGCCGGGTCAGCCCTTCTTGGCGGGCGGGTCCCAGCCGCTCAGCACGTTGTCGAACTGGGCGCGGGTGGTCTGCCAGTCGGCTGCCGGGCCCGACATGTACACCGCGTACTCGGTGCCGTCCGGGGCGATGTACATCTGCTCGATCGCCCGGCGCGGCCCGGCGTGCGTCCCCTTCTCCGTCCAGGTGAAGTCCCACAGGGCGGCGCGGGTGCTGTCCCGGAAGGTGTTCTGGTTCAGCTTCTGCCGCTTGTAGTCCGTCCGCTGCTTGAGCTGCTTCTCCAGGTCGAGCAGGTGCATGTACGGGTTGGCGAAGTCAGGCGTGGAGTCGGAGGCGATCCGGATGAAGTGCTTCCCGTTGTCCGGGGTGTAGTCGATCTGGTCGCCGTCCATCTGGCGCTTCCAGCCGTCCGGGACGAACAGCGTGAAGCCCGCCGGGTCGGTGACCTCGGTGTAGCCGGCCGGAGGGGCAGCGTCCGCTTCGCCGTCCTGCTGGTCGGGCGCGCTCGCGTTCTTGTCGGAGCCGTCGCCGTTGCCCGCGCCCCCGTCCGTGTCCCCGGTGAACTTCAGCACGCCGAAGACGGCGCCGCCGCCGATCAGCGCCGCCACGAGGGCCACGGCCGCCGCCCGCTTGATCCGGCCGCCGCTCACCGCCGGACCCGCCGGTGCGGCGGGCGGTCCGGGCTGCTCGGGCAGGGCCGTCGTGCGCACCTGATCGGGCGCCGACGGCGTCTTCGCGGCGGACTCGGCCTGCGTCCGGGCGTCGGCGCCCGCGGTGTCGGGTTCCTGGGCGTCGGCCAGTTCCTGCGGGGTCACCGCGCGCGTGGGCACGTACGCCTGCGCCGCCTTCGGCTCCCGCCCCTCCATCGCCTCGATCAGCATCCGCTCGGTCTCCTGCGCCGAGGGCCGCTCGTCCGGGTCCTTGCGCAGCAGGGCGGTGATGACCGGCCCCAGGGCGCCGGACTGCCGCAGCGCCGGCGGCTCGTCGTTGACGACGGCCTGGAGGCTGGAGATGGGCGAGGTGCGGCGGAACGGCGAACGCGCCTCGACGGCCGTGTACAGGGTCGCGCCCAGCGACCACAGGTCGGAGGCCGTGCCGGGGGTCCCGCCGGTGACCCGCTCCGGGGCCAGGTAGTCGATGGAGCCGACGATCTCGCCGGTCCGCGTGATGGAGGAGTCGCCCTCGATCGCGGCGATCCCGAAGTCCGTGAGCAGGACCCGGCCGTCCTTGGCGAGCAGCACGTTGCCCGGCTTGACGTCCCGGTGCAGGACTCCGACCGCGTGCGCGGCGCGCAGCGCGCCCAGGACGTGCAGGCCGATCCGGGCCGCCTCGGCGGGTTCGATCCGGCCGGCCGCCTTCGCCGCGTCGGCGAGGGAGGGACCGTCGATGTACTCCATGACGATCCACGGCCGGTCGTCGTGTTCCAGCACGTCGTGGACGACCACGACCGCCGGGTGCTGGATCCGGGCCGCGGCCCTGGCCTCCTTCTGGGTCCGGGCGTGCAGCACCTCCCGGTCGGCCTGGGCGACGTACAGACCCGCCGTCAGTTCCTTGACGGCGACGGTCCTGTGCAGCAGCTCGTCATGCGCGCGCCACACCTTGCCCATGCCGCCGCTGCCGATGGGCTCCACGAGCCGGTACCGGCCAGCGAGCACCGCGCCCGCACCTGTCTGCTGTTCCACGAAACCCCGCCACTCTGTGCACTTCGGGCCAGATTACGGAGCCCCCGGGGCTCCTGGAACCGTGAAGGCTCGGTTCCGGCAGCACTGTGACGCAATCGCCGTACTGATTGACCGTCACCCGCCCGCCCGGTAACTCCCCGTGGCCTTTTCGAAGACTTCGGTGACCTTGCCCTCGCCGTCCTGCGGCCCCGAGACCATGACGACGTGGTAACTGCCGCCCAGCGCCACGACGAAGTTCCGGGCGACGACGCTGCGGCCGTTGCCGTCGATCCACGTGTACCGGCCGGTGACACGGAGCTGTTGGCCGACCTTCGTCGTCTTGACGTCGCCGCCGCTGGCCCAGGTGGAGGAGCGGTACGGGGCCAGCTCGGGCTCCTTGTCCTTCTGGTACGTCGCCGGGTCCGGGCTGCCGTCCACCTTGTCCCGGCCGGGGACCACGGTCAGGACGTACTCCCCGTCGGTGTAGCGGACCTGACCGGCCTCGTTCATGCCGCGCCGCTCCCATCCGTCGGGGACGGCGATCTCGAAGTGCTCGGGGTCCTGCTGGGTGGTGTAACCGGCGGGTGCGGGGGCGGGCGGGGGCGCGGACCGGGGCGTCTGGCCCGGCTTGTCCGCAGCCGGGGCCGAGGCGGACGCCGACGGGGACGTGGCCGGGGAAGCCGCCGGGGACTGCCGCCCGACGGGGGCCTTGCCGGCGGCGTCCTCGTCCTGCTCCCCGGCGCGGGGCAGGAAGAGCAGCGCGTACGCCACCGCGCCGGCGAGCAGCGCGAGAACACCGACGAGCAGGGTCCGCCCGAGGGACCGCGGCGTGCGGGACGCGGCGGGATTGCGGTGCCGGCCGTGCAGATCGCCCCGCCGGCGTACGACGGGCAGCCGCGCGGGGTCCGGCTCCGGCATCGGGAGCGCCGCGAGACCGCCGTCCGGCTCGGGGGCGGACCGTACGAGGGAGCGCAGCCAGCCGCGGAGCTCCTCGAAGTCTGGCCGCTCGGTGGGGTCCTGGCGCAGCAGCGACTCCACGACCGGGCGCAGCGGGCCGCACTCCTCGGCGAAGGCCGGGGCCTCGGCGCAGACCATGTCGACGAGTTCGGTGACGCTGTCCTCGGGGTAGGGCGCATGGCCCTGGACGGCCCGGTACAACAGCGCGCCGAGCCCCCAGAGGTCGGTGGCCGGCCCGACGGGCGCGGCCAACTGCCAGGGGCCCGCGACGGATCCGGCCTGCTCGGGCGCCCACCGCTCGGTGACGGCGCCGACGACGGCCATCCGCGTCTGCCGGGCCCGCTCCGCGTCCAGCCCGCTCCGTATCCCCCCGCCGCCCCACCCGGCACCGGCGGACGCGGCGCGGTCCGCCGCGCCCTGACCGGGCCACCCTTCCCGGGGCGCCCCGGCCGGGCCGGGCACCGGCGACGGGACCGGATCCGGCTCCCCGGCTCCCTGCGGCCGGGGGTGCAGGGGCCGGCCCGGACGCGGGTACGGGGCCGTGTCCGGGCCCTCGCCGCTGCTCGGCGCGCCGGCCGGCTCGAGCCGGGACCGGCCGTCCGGGTCGGCGGGGGGCAGGTACGAGGCCATGGTCGGGGGCGGGGCCGGGACCGGGGTCGCGGCCGGGCCGCCGGCGCCGTGCGGCGGGGTCTGTCCGGGGCCCGCGAACCCGGTCTGCGGCCCGCCCGGGCGGAGGCCGCCGGACGGGTCCGGGGACTCGGCCTCGGCCTCGGCATCGGCCTGGTGGTAGCCCTCGGGCAGGGCGAGGTGCGCGGGCAGTGCGGGCCGGACCGGAGCCGGGTCGGGCCTCGGCGCGGGCTCCGGCTCCGCCGTCACCGGCTGTCCGGCCCTCGGCAGCGCGGGCTGCCGGCGCGGCGTGGCCCCGTGCCAGGGCGCCTTCGTCCCGCCCTCCGGGCCCCCGTACGGGTACGAGTACCCCTGCGGCAGGTTCGACCCCTGCGGCCTCGGCTCCGGCCCGGGCTCGGAGCCGCCGTTGCGCTGTTCCGTGACCCGCGCGGCGGCCGCCTGCGCCCCCGCCCGGTAGGCGGCGATCGCCCCGGCGCGGGCGGCGGCCTTCAGCTCGGGGCGCTCGCCCGCCGTCTCGGGGGTGATGTGGTCGGAGTACCGCGGGCCGGTGTCGTACCCGGGCGCCACGAGCGGCGCGTACCCGCCCGCGTCCGGACCGCCGTCGGTCCGCGGACCGCCGTCCGACCCGGCCGGCTCGACTCCCTGCGGCCCCCGTAAGGCAAGTCCCGTTCCGCCCGCGTCCGGAGCCGGCCCGGCGCCGTACGGCGTACCGGGGAGCGGACCGCCGTCCGCGTGCCCGGCCCCGCCTCGGTCCGGTCCGACGGACGGCGCACCGCCGGCCGGACCACCGCCCGGGGCGTGGCCGCCCGGCGCCGGGGTGGACTCCGGGGGGACCGGGTCGTAGCCGCAGAGGGCGTCTTCCGCGGCGCCCGCCGCCAGCCCCGTCAGGACGACCCGTCCGTCATCGCATATCAACACGGTCCGGGCCGTGATGTTCCGGTGGGTCCAGCCGTGCGCGTGCAGCACCCGCAGCGCGGTCAGCACGTCGGCGGCGACCTCCGCCGCCCGGTACGGGCTCAGCGGTTCCTCGGCGATCAGTGCCGCCAGCGGACGCGCCGGCACCAACTCGCTCACTATCCACAGCGAACCGCCCTCGGCGAACACGTCGAAGACCTGGTCCAGTCGCGGATGGTCCGGCACGGACGCGGCCGCCTGCGCGGCGGAGATGGCCCGGCGCACGGCCGGAAGGTCCCCCGCCGAGCGGCGCCCCGCCGGCCGGACCGCCTGCCCGAGCGGCTCGTCGAGCAGCTCGGCGTCCACGATCTCCGGCAACGGCACCTGGCGCACCAGGACTTCCTGCCCGCTGCGCGTGTCGAAGGCGCGGGTCTCGACCAGCTCGTACTCGTCCGACGGCGGCAGCGGCAGACGGTAGCGGTCGGCCAGGATCCGGCCCGCGTAGTCCTCCACTTCGCCTCCCCCGAGTGCCGGGGCACACGTCCCCCATGGCCCCACTGCCACGATACGTCGCGCGGGGCGCCCGCGTCCCGGGCCTGGGAAGGCTCGTCACCCCGGCGGGGTCGTCGGCCCGGCGGGTCGTCAGGCCAGCGGCTGGAAGGTCTGGAACGCCGTGTTGCGCAGGGTCGTGCACTCCGGACCGTCCCACTGGTCCGCCGCGCAGCTGATCATGATGGCGTAGCCGTTCTTCGCGTCCACCTTGAAGCCGCGGTTCAGCACCCGGACCCTGATGCCGCTCTGCACCCGCTCGAACTCCCAGTCGGCGACCGTCGGGTAGTTGTTGTACTCCGTGGCGTCGATCCGGATCGTCTTGTAGTTCGTGCTGGAGCTCGCCACTCCGGCGACCGCCGCCGCCCAGGCGGCGCGGGCGTCGCTGCCGGGGCTGTTGGTGTGGTCGACCTGTATGCGCGGGAAGCCGCCGTCGCGGCTGTATATCGCGCCGGAGTTCTCACCGGCTATGCCGGTCACGTGGAAGCCCGAGGGCATCACCATGGAGAAGTGGAACCCCGGGTCCGTCACCTTCGCGTAGCCCTCGGGGATTCCGGCCCCGGGCCCGCCCGTGGAAGAGCCCTGGCCCTGGCTGCCCTGCCCCTGGGTCTGACCCTGTGTCTGCTGCCCGCCCGGGGACTGCCCCTGGCTGGGCTGGGTACCGCCGTTCGCACTGCCCGTGCCCGAACCGGTGCCCGTACCCGCACCCTTGCCCGCGGTGGCGTTGGTCTCGCCCGTCTTCGCGGACGCGCCGGGGTCGGGACTGCCGGAAACCTTCGTACCCGGACCGCCCTTGCCCTGGTCCTTCTTGGCGTCGGCGTCGTCACCGCTGAACGCGTAGGCGATGAGCGAACCGATGACGGCGAGCACGACGACCACGCCGGCTATCGCGAGGGCGATGGTCCGGCGGGACATGACGTCGGTGAGCGGCGCCGCGACCGGCGAGGTCCTGCCCTGGGCGGCGGGGGCCGGGGCCTCGGCCGCCGAGGCCGCCGGAGCCGCCGCTGCGGCCGCCGCGGCCTTGCGGGCCGCCTTCAGCGCGGCGCGGGCCCGGTCGCGCTGCTCGCGCTCCTGCCGCTCGCGCTCCCTCTTCTCCGCCTTCTCCGCCTTCTCGGCCGCCTTCGCGGCGGCGGCCTCGGCCGCCGCCTGCTGGGCGTCGGCCAGCGAGATCTGCCGGGTCTCCTCGACGGACGGCGCCAGGACCGGTGCGGTCACCGGCTCCGGCGCGTTGACGACGGCGGTGAGCATCGCCCGGGCCCGCTCCTCGTCGAGGCGGCGGGCCGGGTCCTTGACCAGCAGGCCGTAGATGACGTCGGTCAGCGGACCCGCGTTCTTCGGCGGGTCCACCGGCTCGGTCATGACGGCGGTGAGGGTGGCGAGCGCGGATCCCTTGTCGTACGGGGGCACGCCCTCGACGGCGGCGTACAGCAGTCCGCCGAGGGACCACATGTCGGCGGGCGGACCGGGCTTCTGGCCGCGGGCGCGCTCGGGCGAGATGTACGAGGGGGCGCCGACGAGCATGCCGGTGGAGGTGACGGAGGGGTCGCCCTCGACCTGGGCGATGCCGAAGTCGGTGAGGACGACGCGACCGGTGCGGGCGATGAGCACGTTGGACGGCTTCACGTCCCGGTGCAGGATGCCCTGACCGTGCGCGGCGCGGAGCACGTCGAGGACGGCGAGGCCGACCTCGGCGGCGCGGTGGGGCGTCAGCGGGCCCTGTTCACGGATGAACTCGGCGAGGGAGGGGCCCTCGATGAGCTCCATGACGATCCACGGGCGGCCGTCCTCGTCCACGACGTCGAAGACGGTGACGGCGCCGCTGCTGCGGATCCGGGCGATCGCCTTGGCCTCGCGGAGGGTACGGGTGATGAGGCGGCGCTTCTCGTCCTCGTCAACGCCGGTGCTGAAGCGGAGTTCCTTGACGGCGACCGTCCGGCCCAGGGTCTCGTCCTCGGCGCGCCAGACGGTGCCCATGCCGCCCTTGCCGAGGACTTCGCGCAGCCGGTAGCGGCGCGCGAGCAGCCGCCCCTCGTCCTGCCCTTCCTCGGCGGCCTTGGCCGCCGCGGCCTTGACGGCGGCCGCAACGGCATCGGCCTTCTCGACGACGGGATTCACCGCAGGCTTGACCGCCTCGCCCGGATTCGCGGCCCCGGCGGCAGCGGCCGCAGGCTTGCCCGGGTCGGGCTTCGCGGCCCCGGGGGCAGCCGGAGACTTCGTCAGGCCGGCCTTCGGCGCGGGTGATTCGGCGGCCTTCGCCCCTTCGGCGGCACCGCCGGCACCACCCGGCGTCGCGCCCCCGGCGGCAGCCGGGGACTTCGTCAGGTCGGCCTTCGGCGCCGGCGAGCCGGCCGGCTGTGCGTCCGCGGCGGCCGCCGGCCCGGCGGGCGAGTCCGGCTTCGCCGCAGGCGGTACGGCAGGCTTCGCCGCAGGCGACTCCGGCTTCGCCGACACGGGCTTCGCCCGGTCCTGCTCCGCCGCAGGCGACTCGGTGTGCTCCGGCTTCGACATGCGTCCCCTCTGCGATCGCTGCTCCGGCAGCCCCCGGGATCCCCGGTGGCCCGCTCCGGGAGAACCCGTGCGGTAACCCGCCCCGGCAGAACCCTCATTGTTCCTCACTCCGCAACGGACGGGCGCCCCGGGTCCGCGGTTCCCCCCTCCGGATCCCGGAGTTACAGCGGAACGATGTCCGGAGCCCCCAGTCGCGCCGCATCCGCGGTCTGGTCGTCCGGCTGGCGCTGCGATTCCCGTTCCGCCTGGACCCGCTTCTCGTAGTGTTCCACTTCCTTCTCGATCTGCTGTCCGTCCCACCCCAGGACCGGCGCCATCAGCTCCGCGCACTCCCGCGCCGACCGCGTGCCCCTGTCGAACGTCTCGATCGAGATGCGCGTACGCCGCGTCAGTACGTCGTCCAGGTGCCGCGCCCCCTCGTGCGAGGCGGCGTACACCACTTCGGCCCGCAGGTAGTCCTCCGCCCCGGCCAGCGGCTGCGCCAGCCCGGGGTCCGCCGCGACCAGGTCGAGCAGTTCGTCGGTCATCGAGCCGTACCGGTTCAACAGGTGTTCGATCCACACCACATGGAGGCCCGCCCGGGCGGCGATCCGGGCCCTCCCGTTCCACAGCGCCCGGTACCCCTCGGCCCCGACCAACGGCACGTCCTCCGTCACGCACTCCGCGACCCGCTGGTCCAGCCCGTGCACCGCCTCGTCGACCGCATCCTTGGCCATGACCCGGTACGTCGTGTACTTGCCGCCCGCGACCACGACCAGCCCCGGCACGGGATGCGCCACCGTGTGCTCGCGCGACAGCTTGCTCGTCGCGTCCGACTCACCGGCCAGCAGCGGCCGCAGGCCCGCGTACACGCCCTGCACGTCGTCCCGCGTCAGGGGTACCGTCAGCACCGAGTTCACGTGCTCCAGCAGGTAGTCGATGTCGGCGCTCGACGCCGCCGGGTGCGCCTTGTCCAGATCCCAGTCGGTGTCGGTCGTTCCGACGATCCAGTGCCGGCCCCAGGGGATCACGAACAGCACCGACTTCTCGGTCCGCAGGATCAGCCCGGTCGAGGAGTGGATGCGGTCCTTCGGGACGACCAGGTGGATGCCCTTGGACGCCCGGACGTGGAACTGCCCGCGCTCCCCGATCAGTGCCTGCGTGTCGTCCGTCCACACCCCCGTCGCGTTCACGACCTGGCGCGCGCGGATCTCGTACTCGCCGCCGCCCTCCACGTCCTGCACGCGCGCCCCGACGACCCGCTCGCCCTCCCGCAGGAAGCCGACGACCCTCGCCCGGTTGGCGCAGTGCGCCCCGTACGCCGCGGCCGTCCGGACCAGCGTGGCCACGTACCGCGCATCGTCCATCTGGGCGTCGTAGTACTGGAGCGCCCCCACCAGGGCGTCCTTGCGCAGCGCCGGCGCGACCCGCAGGGCGCGCCGGCGCGAGAGGTGCCGGTGCACGGGCAGCCCCCGCCCGTGCCCGCTGGACACCGACATCGCGTCGTACAGCGCCACGCCCGATCCGGCGTAGATCCGCTCCCAGCCCTTGTGCTGGAGGGGGTACAGGAACGGCACGGGCTTCACCAGGTGCGGGGCCAGCCGCTCCAGCAGCAGGCCGCGTTCCTTCAGGGCCTCCCGGACCAGGGCGAAGTCGAGCATCTCCAGGTACCGCAGGCCGCCGTGGATGAGTTTGCTCGACCGGCTGGAAGTGCCGGAGGCCCAGTCCCGCGCCTCCACCAGCCCCGTCGCCAGGCCTCTGGTGGCGGCGTCGAGCGCGGTGCCCGCACCGACCACGCCCGCACCCACCACCAGGACGTCCAGTTCCCGTTCGGCCATCCGGGCGAGTGCCTCTTCGCGCTGGACCGGCCCCAGTGTCGCTGTCCTCACGGCTGCCTCCCGTTGGTGCGGGTCGTCCCCGCCCGGTGCGCCCGGTGCGCTCGGTGCGGGTGATCCCGCTCACATCCCCCGCTCACGATTCTGACCCGCCGCACCCACATCAGCCACCGCCTGTGGACAACACAACGGCGACCACCACCCCGTAATACGACACATCGGTCATATATACGCCTAGTCTGACATCGCGCCAGCTCCACGCGGGCCCCGCACGGTCCACAGGACTTGCGCACCCAGCCTCCTCATGCATGTCAGGGAAGGGACGGCACCCCATGCCCGCAGACCTCGCCGTCATCGGACTCGGCCACCTCGGCCTCCCGCTGGCCCAGGCGGCCGTCGCCGCCGGAATCGAGACGGTCGGCTACGACAGCGGTCCGGCCACCGACTCCACCCTCACCGCCGCAGAGGTCCGCCGCATGTCGGCCGCCGGCTTCCGGGTCACCACCGACCCCGCCGAACTCGGCCGGGTGCGCACCGCCGTCATCTGCGCCCCCACCCAGCTCGGCGCCGACCGGGCGCTCGACCTGTCCGCCGTCGGCGAGGCGGGCCGCACCCTTGCCGCCCGGCTGCGCCCGCACACCACCGTCATCCTCGAATCCGCCGCCCATCCGGGGGTCACCGAGGACTACCTGCGCCCGATCCTGGAGGCCGGCTCCGGACTGCGCGCGGGCCGGGACTTCCACCTGGCCTACTCCCCCAGCCGCCTCGACCCCGGCAACCGGACGCACGGCATCGCCAACACCCCCAAGGTGATCGGCGGCCTCACCCCCGCCTGCACCGAGTCCGCGCACGCCTTCTACGCCCGCCTCACCGAGAAGGTGGTCCGCGCCCGCGGCCTGCGCGAGGCCGAGACCGTCCAGCTCCTGGAGACGAACTACCGGCACGTCAACATCGCCCTCATGAACGAGATGGCGGTGCTCTGCCACGACCTCGGCGTCGACCTGTGGGACGTCATCCGCTGCGCCGAGACCAAGCCGTACGGTTTCCAGGCCTTCCGGCCAGGCCCGGGCGTCGGCGGCCGCAGCGTCCCCCTCGACCCCAACTACCTCCCCCACACCACTCGCACCCCGGGTCACCCCCTGCGCATGGTCGGCCTCGCGCAGGAGATCAACAGCCGGATGCCCCAGTACGTCATCCAGCGTTCCGCCACGCTGCTGAACGAGCACGGCAAATCGGCCCGCGGGGCCCGGGTGCTGCTGCTCGGCGTCACGTACAAGCCCGACCTGGGCGACCAGGAGGGGGCACCGGCCCGCGAGATCGCCAGCCGCCTCCTGGACCTGGGGGCGCTGGTCAGCTACCACGACCCGTACATCGCCGGATGGCGCGTCAGGGACCGTCCCGTCCCCCGTGCCGAATCGTTGTACGAGGCCGCGGCGAACGCCGATCTGACGATCCTGCTCCAGCAGCACCGCACCTACGACCTCCAGGGCCTGGCGGTGAAGGCGCAGTTGCTGCTGGACACCCGCGGCGCCAGCCCCCCGGGCACGGCCCACCGCCTCTGACCCGCCCCGCCGCCGGCTCCGACCCCGCCGGTCACGGCACCGTCCCGCACGCGCTCGCCCGCCGGAAAACCCCTCTTCGCACGCCAGTGCGCCCTGTTAGCCTGCGGCGTCACTTATCTCGCACTTATGCCCCCGGGGCGGACGTGCGTCACGTCCCTGGGGGGATTCCCGATGAGCCAGAACTTCCAGCCACCTGCACCCTCGTCCTACACGCCGGCCCCCGCCGCGGCCCCCGCCCGCGGCGGCAACGTCGCCCTGGGCGTCCTGGCCGCCGTCGTGGCCGGCCTCGCGGCCGCCGGCGTCTACGGCGCGATCGTCAAAGCCACCCACCACGAGATCGGCTACGCGGCGGTCGGCGTCGGCGCCCTGGTCGGTTTCGCCGCGGGCAAGGCCGGCGGGCGCAACGCCGCCCTGCCGGTCGTCGCCACCCTGCTGTCCGTGGCCGCCGTCCTCGGGGGCCAGCTGTTCGGCATCGCCCTGGACGGCGCCGAACAGCTCTCCACGGGCGTCGTCGAGGTACTGATCGACCACACCTCCGAAGTGGTCGACAGCTGGAAGACCGGCCTGGACCCGCTGGTGTTTCTCTTCCTCGCCATCGGCGGATACGCGGCGTTCCAGGTCAGCCGCAAGACCGCGGCCTGAACGACGAGGACCTGACAACGCCGGAGGGCCGGCACCCCGCGTGGGGTGCCGGCCCTCCGGCGTGCGTATGGCGGTGGGGTCAGCGGCGGTGCTGGGAGTCCGCGACCGTGACCTCGACGCGCTGGAACTCCTTGAGCTCGCTGTAGCCCGTGGTGGCCATCGAGCGGCGCAGCGCGCCGAAGAGGTTCATCGAGCCGTCCGAGATGTGCGACGGGCCGGTGAGGATCTCCTCGGTGGTGCCGACCGTGCCCAGGTCGACCTTCTTGCCGCGCGGCACGTCCTCGTGGACGGCCTCCATGCCCCAGTGGTGGCCCTTGCCGGGCGCGTCGGTGGCGCGGGCCAGCGGGGAGCCCATCATCACGGCGTCCGCACCGCAGGCGACGGCCTTGGGGATGTCGCCGGACCAGCCCACGCCGCCGTCGGCGATGACGTGCACGTAGCGGCCGCCCGACTCGTCCATGTAGTCGCGGCGGGCCGCGGCCACGTCCGCGACGGCGGTGGCCATCGGGACCTGGATGCCGAGCACGTTGCGCGTGGTGTGCGCGGCGCCGCCGCCGAAGCCGACCAGGACGCCCGCGGCGCCGGTGCGCATCAGGTGCAGGGCCGCGGTGTACGTGGCGCAGCCGCCGACGATGACCGGGACGTCGAGTTCGTAGATGAACTGCTTGAGGTTCAGCGGCTCGGCCGCGCCGGACACGTGCTCCGCCGAGACGGTCGTGCCGCGGATGACGAAGATGTCCACGCCCGCGTCGACGACGGCCTTGGAGAACTCGGCGGTGCGCTGCGGGGAGAGCGCGGCGGCGGTGACGACACCGGAGTCGCGGACCTCCTTGATGCGCTGCCGGATCAGGTCCGCCTGGATCGGGGCGGAGTAGATCTCCTGGAGACGACGGGTGGCGGACTCCTCGTCCAGCTCCGTGATCTCGTCGAGCAGCGGCTGCGGGTCCTCGTAGCGGGTCCACAGGCCTTCGAGGTTCAGCACGCCGAGGCCGCCGAGCTCGCCGATGCGGATGGCGGTCTGCGGGGAGACGACCGAGTCCATGGGGGCGGCGAGGAACGGGAGCTCGAAGCGGTAGGCGTCGATCTGCCAGGCGATCGAGACCTCCTTCGGGTCCCGCGTACGCCGGCTCGGGACGATGGCGATGTCGTCGAACGCGTACGCCCTGCGGCCGCGCTTGCCGCGCCCGATCTCGATCTCAGTCACGTGTGGTGGCCTTTCCTCTGGGTCTGCCCGTCCAGTATCCCCGAACCCCGGCCCCGCGCGTTGCGGTGACCGCCGTACGGACGCCGCGAGGGGCGGACCCGTGTCCTGGGTCCGCCCCTCCCGGCTCGGTGCTCAGTGCTCGGTTCAGCCCTTGCGGGAGTAGTTCGGCGCCTCGACCGTCATCTGGATGTCGTGCGGGTGGCTCTCCTTGAGGCCCGCCGAGGTGATGCGGACGAAGCGGCCGCGGTCCTGGAGCTCCGGCACGGTGCGGCCGCCGACGTAGAACATCGACTGGCGCAGGCCGCCGACGAGCTGGTGCACGACCGCGGAGAGCGGGCCGCGGTACGGGACCTGGCCCTCGATGCCCTCGGGGATGAGCTTGTCGTCGCCGCCGACGCCCTCCTGGAAGTAGCGGTCCTTGGAGAAGGAACGCTGGTCACCGCGGGACTGCATGGCGCCGAGGGAGCCCATGCCGCGGTACGACTTGAACTGCTTGCCGTTGATGAAGAGCAGCTCGCCGGGGGACTCCTCGCAGCCCGCGAGCAGCGAGCCGAGCATCACCGTGTCGGCGCCCGCGACGAGCGCCTTGGCGATGTCGCCGGAGTACTGCAGGCCGCCGTCGCCGATCACGGGGACACCGGCCGCCTTCGCCGCGAGGGAGGCCTCGTAGATGGCGGTGACCTGCGGGACGCCGATGCCGGCGACGACGCGGGTGGTGCAGATGGAGCCGGGGCCGACGCCCACCTTGATGCCGTCGCAGCCGGCGTCGATCAGCGCCTGGGCGCCGTCGCGGGTGGCGACGTTGCCGCCGATGACGTCGACGGAGGAGTTCGACTTGATCTTGGCGACCATGTCGCCGACCAGGCGGGAGTGGCCGTGGGCGGTGTCGACGACGATGAAGTCGGCGCCCGCCTCGATCAGGGCCTGGGCACGGTCGTATGCGTCACCGGCGACGCCGACCGCGGCGCCGACCAGGAGTCGGCCGTCCTTGTCCTTGGCGGCGTTCGGGTACTTCTCGGCCTTGACGAAGTCCTTGACCGTGATGAGGCCCTTGAGGATGCCCGCGTCGTCGACCAGCGGAAGCTTCTCGATCTTGTGGCGGCGCAGCAGCTCCATGGCGTCCACGCCGGAGATGCCGACCTTGCCCGTGACCAGCGGCATCGGGGTCATGACCTCGCGCACCTGGCGGCTGCGGTCGGACTCGAAGGCCATGTCGCGGTTGGTGACGATGCCGAGCAGCTTGCCGGCGGAGTCGGTGACCGGGACGCCCGAGATGCGGAACTTCGCGCACAGCTCGTCGGCCTCGCGCAGCGTCGCGTCGGGGTGCACCGTGATCGGGTCGGTGACCATGCCGGACTCGGAGCGCTTGACCAGGTCGACCTGGTTGGCCTGGTCGGCGATCGACAGGTTGCGGTGCAGGACGCCGACGCCGCCCTGACGGGCCATCGCGATGGCCATGCGGGCCTCGGTGACCTTGTCCATGGCCGCCGACAGCAGGGGGACGTTCACCCGCACGTTGCGGGAGATGAGGGAGGAGGTGTCGATCTCGTCCGGGGCCATGTCGGACGCGCCCGGCAGCAGCAGGACGTCGTCATACGTGAGGCCGAGTGTGGCGAATTTGTCGGGCACTCCGTCGGCGTTCACAGTCATGACACCTTCCCAATGGTCTTGCTCAGCGCGGATCTCCATGCTAACGGGATCGCGACGCGTCTCATTCCACGAGCCGGGTCAAGCCCAAGTTTCGTGGCTTCCTCCTATTGATCGTCAGCCGAATTCCGGCCACCGATCAGCGGGGCTACTGCTCGGCGAGCGCGCGCAGCCGGCTGAGCGCCCGGTGCTGGGCCACCCGCACCGCACCTGGGGACATCCCGAGCATCTGCCCGGTCTCCTCGGCGGTCAGCCCGACCGCCACCCGCAGCACGAGGAGCTCGCGCTGGTTCTCCGGAAGGTTGGCCAGCAGCTTCTTGGCCCAGGCGGCATCGCTGCTCAGCAGCGCCCGCTCCTCGGGGCCCAGCGAGTCGTCCGGCCGTTCGGGCATCTCGTCGGAGGGCACGGCCGTACTCCCCGGGTGCCGCATGGCGGCCCGCTGGAGGTCGGCCACCTTGTGCGCGGCGATGGCGAAGACGAAGGCCTCGAAGGGCCGGCCGGTGTCGCGGTACCGGGGCAGTGCCATCAGGACGGCGACGCAGACCTCCTGTGCGAGGTCCTCGACGAAATGGCGGGCGTCCCCCGGAAGCCGGGAGAGCCGGGTGCGGCAGTAGCGGATCGCCAGGGGGTGCACGAAGGCGAGCAGGTCGTGCGTCGCCTGCTCGTCACCCTCGACCGCGCGGCGTACGAGCGCGCTGACGGCCCCGGCGCTGCCGCCCTTGGCGGCGCCGGTGGAGCCTGTGGCCGCGGGTGCCCCCGGGGCCTCGTCGTCGCGCATCAATCCATGGTGCCTTGACGCCGGAGCATTCGCGGCACCACGGCCCGTGTTGTGCGTCGAAGCGTTATGAGCGGGTGCGCCTGAACTCGTCACTGCACCCTCCCCTCCCGCTCGACCGAATACTCCCCGAGGCCCCATCCCAGAAAATGCGCCACACCTCAAGCATGCGGCATCGCGCGCGAAGCGACACGTCCCCCGATTGTGCCCCGGCCATCCCCGGGTACGCACCGGGTACGGCGGGACGGGAACGGACGGGCCGGATCGGGACGGCCGGGCCGGTTCAGGACGGCCGGGTGGGCCGGGACCGGGCCACGGGCGGCGGGCCGCGGCCTGCCGCCCCGCCCGCCGGTGGCGGACGGGACCGCTCTCAGCGTCCGGTCTGCGGGCTCACGGTCAGCGGACCAGGCCCCAGCGGAACCCGAGCGCCACGGCGTGCGCCCGGTCCGAGGCGCCCAGCTTCTTGAACAGCCGGCGGGCGTGTGTCTTGACGGTGTCCTCGGAGAGGAAGAGCTCGCGCCCGATCTCCGCGTTGGACCGGCCGTGGCTCATGCCCTCCAGGACCTGGATCTCGCGCGCGGTGAGCGTGGGCGCGGCGCCCATCTCCGCCGAGCGGAGCCGGCGCGGGGCCAGTCGCCAGGTCGGGTCGGCGAGCGCCTGGGTGACCGTGGCCCGCAGTTCGGCGCGCGAGGCGTCCTTGTGCAGGTAGCCCCGGGCGCCGGCGGCGACCGCGAGGGCCACCCCGTCCAGGTCCTCGGCGACCGTCAGCATGATGATGCGGGCGCCCGGATCGGCCGAGAGCAGCCGGCGCACCGTCTCCACACCGCCGAGCCCCGGCATCCGTACATCCATCAGAATCAGATCGGAGCGGTCGGCACCCCAGCGGCGGAGGACTTCCTCGCCGTTGGCAGCCGTCGTCACACGCTCGACGCCGGGCACGGTGGCAACCGCGCGACGGAGCGCCTCTCGGGCAAGCGGGGAATCGTCGCAGACGAGGACGGAAGTCATGACCGCCCTCCGCAGCTGCTGATGCGCGTCACCTTGAGCCTCCAGGCTGGTACGTATCGTCACCTGTGCGGTCGATGCCCTCGGACACCCGTCCGGGAACTTCTTGGTTCAACCGCCTTCGCACTCTCAACGATGGTCACTCGAAAGAGTTACGGGTCGGACGGACACCTTCGGCACTCTACGTGAGGATGCGATCACGACGCGGGTGCCACTCTCGGCGTGTCCTCCATCTGGAGCTATGCCCTATTTGGCGGCTTTTCTTCCGTTTGGCACGTGTCTGAGGCTAGATTCCCAATGAGTCATATTTACATCTACTACGACAGTAGGTGTGGAGACTTGGACCGTATCCGTCTCAGTACCGGCACCAAGAGGACTACCCATGGCAGATTTCTCCCGCCTCCCCGGACCGAACGCCGACCTCTGGGACTGGCAGCTGCTGGCCGCCTGCCGGGGGGTCGACAGCTCCCTCTTCTTCCACCCGGAAGGCGAGCGGGGCGCGGCCAGGAGTGCGCGCGAGGCCTCGGCTAAAGAGGTCTGCATGAGATGCCCGGTGCGCTCGGAATGCGCCGCGCACGCACTGGCCGTCCGCGAGCCCTACGGAGTGTGGGGCGGCCTCACCGAGGACGAGCGCGAAGAGCTGATGGGACGCGCACGCCATCGCCTGATCCCCGCGTCGAGCACGATCGGACCCCTGCCGCCGCACTGATCCGCGGGTTCGCCGACACCACGAAGGAACGTTTCACCAGGCCTCCGGGCCCGGATGCCGGACCGGAACGCCACGCGATCGGCCGAACCGCCGTGCCCCGTACGGTGACGGTCAGCGCGTGGCGGCCCGTTCCAGCTCGGCCAGGGTCGCCGACACGGCCGGCACCCGGGCCAGGTCGGGCAGGGTCAGGGCCACGACCTCCCGCTCGACGGCCGGCTCGACGGCCACCGTGCTGACGCCCTTGGCCCGTACGGACTCCACGGCGAGCTCCGGCAGCACCGCGACGCCCAGGCCGGCGCCGACCAGGCCGACCACGGCCGGGTAGTCGTCGGTCGCGAAGTCGATACGGGGGGTGAAGCCCGCCGCCTCGCAGACCTCCACCAGGTGGCGGCGGCAGCGCGGACAGCCCGCGATCCAGGGCTCGTCGGCCAGTTCCGCCATACCCACCCGGTCCGCCCCGGCCAGCCGGTGCCCCTCCGGGACCAGTCCGACGAGCCGGTCCGTCAGCAGCGGCCGGACGACGAGGTCCTCCCACTCGGCGGCCGAGCCGGCCGCCCCGCCGTACCGGAACGCCAGCGCCAGGTCGCAGTCGCCCTCGCGCAGCATCTCCACCGACCGCGGCGGCTCCGCCTCGACCAGCGAGATACGGGTGCCGGGATGTCCGGCGCGCATCGCGGCCAGCGCGGTCGGCACCAGCGTGGAGCTGCCGCTGGGGAAGGACACCAGCCTGACCCGGCCCGCGCGCAGCCCGGCGATGGCCGCGACCTCCTCCTCGGCGGCGGTCAGCCCGGCGAGGATCCCGGCGGCGTGCCGGACCAGCGCCGTACCGGCCTGGGTCAGCCGCATCTCGCGGCCGGCCCGGACGAGCAGCGGAGTACCGGCCGACTGCTCCAGCGCCTTCATCTGCTGGGAGACGGCGGGCTGGGTGCAGCCGAGCTCGCGGGCGGCGGCGGAGAAGGACCCGGTGCCGGCCACGGCGCGCAGCACCCGGAGATGACGTGCCTCGATCATCCTTCGAGCATAAGCCCCGCTTTGAGCTCCGCGCGAATACTCCCGTGACCCTTTGAGGGAGCTGGGCTAGCGTGTTCCGCATGCCTCCCACCGCCCCCGCCGGCGCTCCCGCGGGCGCCACCGCCGCCACCGCCGCCGACGTCACCGCCGCCGACGTCACCGCCCGCGTCACGTCCCGGCGCGTCCTCTCCGTGAACATCGGCCGCGCGAAGGCCGTCGACTACACCGACGCGGAGGGCGGGGTGACCGGCATCGGCAAGCGCCCGGTCCCCGGCCCGGTGCGCGTGTCCGCCCCCGGACCCAAGGGTGTCGGCGCGAGCGGGCTCGCCGGCGACGCCGTCTGCGACCTGCGCCACCACGGCGGGGACCACCAGGCCGTCTACGCCTACGCACGCGAGGACCTCGACTGGTGGGAGGCCGAGCTGGGCCGCGAACTGCCCGCCGGGCTCTTCGGCGAGAACCTCACCACCACCGGCCTCGACCTGACCGGCGCCCTGCTCGGCGAACGCTGGCGGATCGGCTCGGGCCCGGTCCTCGAGGTGGCCTCGGCCCGCATCCCCTGCCGCACCTTCCAGGGCGCCCTCGGCGAGAAGGCCTGGGTCAAGCGGTACACGCGGGCCGCGCGGCCGGGTGCGTACCTGCGCGTGATCCAGGAGGGCGCGGTCTCCCCCGGCGACCGCGTCGAGATCGTGCACCGCCCGGACCACGACGTGACGGTGGAACTCTGGTTCCGGGCGTTCACCACCGACCGCTCACTCCTCCCGCGGACACTGGCGGCGGGCGCGGCGATGGAACCGCAGGGGCACGAGACGGTCCGCGCGTACCTGGAGAAGTACGGGAAGTGAAGCAGGCGCGTGGGGAAGTGCCGGAGCCGGCCCGGGAGTAGACGCCGGGTCGGCCGGAACCCCCCGGGTGTAGCCGGAAGTAGCGGTTCCGCAGCGGCGGGCGACGGTCCGCGGCGCGAACCGTCACGAAGGGGTACCGCCCGGCGGGCTCCCCTTGAGCTGTCGCGAAGGGCGGCTAGGTTGCGCCTATGACGACTGCGTTGATTACGGGATCCACGGCGGGCATCGGCGCCGCCTTCGCCCGGCGGCTCGCCGCCCAGGGCCACAACCTCGTGCTGGTGGCCCGCGACACGAAGCGGCTCGGCGAGCAGGCGACCGAGCTGCACGACCGCCACGGCATCGAGGCCGAGGTGCTGACCGCCGACCTGTCCACCGACGAGGGCATCGCGGCGGTCGAGCAGCGCCTCGGCGACCGGACGCACCCGGTGGACCTGCTGGTCAACAACGCGGGATTCGGCAACAAGGGCAGGTACCTCGAAGTCTCCATGGCCGACGAGCTGACCATGCTGAAGGTGCACGTCGAGGCCGTCCTGCGGCTGACCTCGGCGGCCACCGCGTCGATGCGCTCGCGCGGCCGCGGCGGCGTCATCAACGTGGCCTCGGTGGCGGCGTTCGTGCCGCGCGGCACGTACGGGGCGAGCAAGGCCTGGGTCGTGCAGTTCACCCAGGGCGCGGCGAAGGACCTGGGCGGCTCGGGCGTACGGCTGATGGCGCTGTGCCCCGGCTTCGTGCGGACCGAGTTCCACCAGCGCGCCGGCATGGGCACGGACAACATCCCCAACTGGATGTGGCTGGACGCGGACAAGCTGGTGGCGGCGGCCCTGGCCGACCTGGCGCGCGGCAGGACGGTCTCGATCCCGGACCCCCGGTACAAGGCGCTGATGGGCGTGGTGAAGCTGACGCCGCGCGGGCTGCTGGGCGGGGTGTCCTCGCGCACGGGCCGCAAGTACGGGCCCCAGTGAACCGGTCGGCCGGCTGAATCGGCCGACGGGGTGAAATCTCCCTAAACTGGACGTGTCCCATCCAGCCCGGGAGTGCGCCATGACATTCGTACAAATAGTCGATTACGAGACCAGCAAGCCCGATGCCGTCAACGAGGTCATCGACCGGTACCTGGCGAAGACGAAGGGCCGGCGCACCGTGTCCCACACCGTGGTGGGCAGGGACCGCGAGGCCGACACGCACTTCGTCGACGTCGTCGAATTCCCCTCGTACGAAGCGGCCATGAAGAACTCTCACCTCCCCGAGACGGACAGGATGTTCCAGGAGATGATGGCCCTCTGCGACGGGATGCCACGGTTCACCAACCTGGACGTCGTACGCGACGAGCACCTCAACGCGCTGCTCGCCGACCGCATGTTCGAAGAGGTCGCGATGAAGGGCGACATGTCCGTCGTGGACGAGATCTTCGCGGCGGACTACCGGGACCACGACATCAGCCGCCCCGAGGTCAAGGTCGGCCGCGACGGCATCCGCGAGGACGTCCGGATGTGGCGCAACGCCTTCGACATCACCTTCACGCGGGACGCCCAGATGGCGCAGGACGACTACGTCACCACGATGTGGACCTTCAACGGCAGGCACAAGGGCGAGTTCATGGGGGTCGCGCCGACCGGCAAGGACTGCACGATGACCGGCACGACGGTCTTCCGCTGCGAGGACGGAATGATCAAGGAAGGCTGGTGGCACTACGACGCCATGCGCCTGATGAGGGAGATCGGCGCCATGTGACGGCACCCCGCCCACGGGGAAGGCCCCGTTCCGCCGATGCGGAACGGGGCCTTCTCTGCGTGGGGCGCGATCAGTGGCTGTGGCCGTGACCGTGGCCGTGACCGTGGGCGTCGGCCTCTTCCTCGGCCGGCTTCTCGACGACCAGGGTCTCGGTCGTGAGCAGCAGCGAGGCGATGGAAGCGGCGTTCTCCAGCGCGGAACGGGTGACCTTGACCGGGTCGATGACGCCGGCCTTGACCAGGTCGCCGTACTCGCCGGTGGCGGCGTTGAAGCCGTTGCCCTTGTCCAGCTCCGCCACCTTCGAGGTGATGACGTAGCCCTCGAGGCCGGCGTTCTCGGCGATCCAGCGCAGCGGCTCGACGGCGGCGCGGCGGACGACCGCGACACCCGTGCCCTCGTCGCCGGACAGGCCCAGGTTGCCCTCGAGCACCTTCACGGCGTGGACGAGCGCGGAGCCACCGCCGGAGACGATGCCCTCCTCGACCGCGGCGCGGGTCGCCGAGATGGCGTCCTCGAGGCGGTGCTTCTTCTCCTTGAGCTCCACCTCGGTGGCGGCGCCGACCTTGATGACGCAGACGCCGCCGGCGAGCTTCGCCAGGCGCTCCTGCAGCTTCTCGCGGTCCCAGTCCGAGTCCGTGGACTCGATCTCGGCCTTGATCTGGTTGACGCGGCCGAGGACCTCGTCGGAGCTGCCGGCACCGTCGACGATCGTGGTGTCGTCCTTGGAGATGGTCACGCGGCGCGCGGAACCGAGTACGTCCAGACCGGCCTGGTCGAGCTTGAGGCCGACCTCCTCGGCGATGACGGTGGCACCGGTGAGGGTGGCCATGTCCTGGAGCATCGCCTTGCGGCGGTCACCGAAGCCGGGGGCCTTGACGGCCACCGCGTTGAAGGTGCCGCGGATCTTGTTGACGACGAGGGTGGAGAGCGCCTCGCCCTCGACGTCCTCGGCGATGATCAGCAGCGGGCGGGAGCCGCCGGCCTGGATGACCTTCTCCAGCAGGGGCAGCAGGTCCTGGATGGAGGAGATCTTGCCCTGGTTGATCAGGATGTACGGGTCGTCGAGGACGGCCTCCATACGCTCCTGGTCGGTGACCATGTACGGCGAGAGGTAGCCCTTGTCGAAGGCCATGCCCTCGGTGAACTCCAGCTCCAGGCCGAAGGTGTTGGACTCCTCGACGGTGATGACACCGTCCTTGCCGACCTTGTCCATCGCCTCGGCGATGAGCTCGCCGACCTGCTGGTCCTGCGCGGAGAGCGCGGCCACGGCGGCGATGTCGGACTTGTCCTCGATCGGGCGGGCGGTCGCGAGGAGCTCCTCGGACACGGCCTTGACCGCGGCGTCGATGCCCTTCTTCAGGGCGGCCGGGGAAGCACCCGCGGCGACGTTGCGCAGACCCTCGCGGACCAGCGCCTGAGCCAGCACGGTGGCGGTGGTGGTGCCGTCACCCGCGATGTCGTTGGTCTTGGTCGCCACCTCCTTCACGAGCTGCGCGCCCAGGTTCTCGTACGGGTCGTCCAGCTCGACCTCGCGGGCGATGGTGACACCGTCGTTGGTGATGGTGGGGGCGCCGAACTTCTTGTCGATGACGACGTTGCGGCCCTTGGGGCCGATCGTCACCTTGACCGTGTCGGCAAGCTTGTTGACGCCGCGCTCGAGGGCGCGACGGGCGTCCTCGTCGAACTTCAGGATCTTCGCCATGGGAGCGGTTCAGCCCTCTCGAAAACTCGGGTTAACGAACTGCGCCCCTTGCCGCCCGGCAATCAGCGGGGTGACCAGGGGCGCAGCTCAAAGCAATGCTTCGGTGAATTACTTCTCGATGATCGCGAGAACGTCGCGAGCCGAGAGGACGAGGTACTCCTCGCCGCTGTACTTCACTTCGGTGCCGCCGTACTTGCTGTACAGCACGATGTCGCCGACGCTGACGTCCAGCGGAAGACGCTGGCCGTCCTCGAAGCGGCCCGGGCCCACGGCGAGGACGACGCCCTCCTGGGGCTTCTCCTTCGCGGTGTCCGGGATGACCAGGCCGGAAGCCGTGGTCTGCTCGGCGTCGAGCGGCTGGACCACGATGCGGTCCTCGAGCGGCTTGATGGCAACCTTGGAGCTGGTGGTCGTCACGATCCGACCTCCCCCTTCGGAGATCTCACGGGGCTAACTGTCTGAGGTGGCGACCAGGTGGATCCGTCGTCGCGGGTGCCGGACCTGCCCGTCGCTGTGTTGGCACTCACCGGTGGCGAGTGCCAGGTGCGAGACTATTCCGGCGATTAGCACTCGGTCAAGCGGAGTGCCAACACGCTCCGCTCGGGTTGCCGTGTTCCGGGCCCCGGCAGCGTCCCCCACCACTCCGCCCGGGCCGGGATCAGGGGTGTGTGACAGTTGGTGGGGTGCGCATTCTCGTGGTCGAAGACGAAGAGGGCCTCGCCGATTCCCTGCGGCGCGGCCTCTGCGCCGACGGCCACTGGGTCGACGTCGCCCACGACGGCCACCGCGGCCTGGAGCTCGTCCGCACCGGTTCGTACGACGCCGTCCTCCTCGACCTGATGCTGCCCGGCCTCAGCGGCTACGAGATCTGCGCCCGCATGCGCGCCGACGGCGACCCGACGCCCGTGCTCATGCTGACCGCCAAGGACGGCGAGTACGACGAGGCCGAGGGCCTCGACTCCGGCGCCGACGACTACCTCACCAAGCCGTTCTCGTTCGTCGTCCTGGCCGCCCGCCTGCGCGCCCTCGCCCGCCGCGCGGCCGCCACCGCCAAGGACCCCGGGGCACTCCAGGCCGGCGACCTCCTCCTGGACCCCGCCGCCCGCCGCTGCCGTCGCGGCACCCACGACATCGAGCTCACCGCCCGCGAGCTGGGGGTACTCGCCTGCCTGATGGAGCAGCCCGGCCGGGCCGTCGCCAAGCAGGACATCCTGGACCAGGTCTGGGACACCCCGCACGCCATCGACCCGAACATCGTCGAGGTGTACGTCTCCTCGCTGCGCAAGAAGATCGACGCCCCCTTCGGCCGCCGCTCGATCCTCACCGTCCACGGCATCGGCTACCGGATGGCCCAGGACGGTGGCTAGCCCGCTCCGGCGCCGTGCGGCCGTCGCCGCCGCGCTCGCGATGGCCGCCGTCCTGGCCGGCGGCGGCCTGTGGCTTTACACCCTGCTGCGGGCCAACCTCCTCGACAACACCACCAACCGCACCGAGCTCGCCGCCCGCAAGGTCGCCGCCCAGCTCGACAACCGCGCCCTGCCGCCCGGCGGCCGGCTGCCCGCGCCGGAGAGCGGGGTGGACCTGGTCCTCGTACGGGACGCGCAGGGCCGGACCGTCGCCTCCACCGGCGACCTCGGGGACGCCCCCGACCTCGGCGGTCTGCGGCCGCCCGCGCCCGGCGACGCCGGGGAGGACTCCCGTTCGGCGGTCCTCCCTCCCGCGCACCCCGGCGCGGAACGGCGCGCGGTGGTGGTGGTCGGGGCGCCGGGAGCGCACGAGGTGTACGCCGTCACCGTGCTCGGCGACGTCGACGACGCGACCCGGGCCATCGCGCTCGGCCTGCTGGCCGGGGCGCCCCCGCTGATCGGCTTCGCGGCGGCCCTGGCCTGGTGGGTGACGGGGCACGCGCTGCGCCCGGTCACCGCGATCCGGACCGGGCTGGCGGCGGTCACCGCCAGCGAGCTGGACCGGCGGGTCCCGGATCCGGGCGGGGCGGACGAGATCGCCCGGCTGGCCCGGACCGTCAACGCCACCCTCGACCGGCTGGAGCGGTCCGACGCCCGGCAGCGGCAGTTCACCGCCGACGCCTCGCACGAGCTGCGCAATCCGCTCGCCGCGGTCCGGTCCCGGCTGGAGGTGGCGCTGGCCGCGGACCGCCCCGACCGGGAGTCCGTCGCCGCCGCGCTGGCCGACACCGAGCGGCTCCAGCGCATCGCCGCGGACCTGCTGCTGCTGGCCCGCCTCGACGGCGGCCCGGCGCCGCGGGCCGAGCCGGTGGACCTGGCCCTGCTGGCGGCCGAGGACCTGGCCCGGCGCCCGGACCCACGGGTCCCGCTGCGGCTGGACGCGCCGGCGCCCGTACCGGCGGCCGGGGACCCGGCGCGGCTGGAGCGGGCGCTGGCCAACCTGGTGGACAACGCGCTGCGGCACGCCCGTACGGGGGTCGTCGTACGGGCGGCCGCCGAGCCGTCCGCGGAGCGCGGCCCCTGCGTGGTCCTGGAGGTCGAGGACGACGGCCCCGGCATCCCGGAGCCGGACCGGGACCGGGTCTTCGAGCGGTTCGTACGGCTCGACGCGGACCGGGGCCGCACCGGTGGCGGCACCGGCCTCGGCCTGGCCATCGTCCGCGAGATCGCCCGCGCCCACGGCGGCGACGCCCACGCCCTGCCGCCCCGCGCGGGCGCCGGCTCCGGCATCCGCCTGGTTCTGCGCCTGCCGGCGCCCGGGCCGGGCCCGGGGCGGCAGCCGGCGGCGCTGCGGTCCGGGGGTCCTGAACGCCCCTTCCGGGAGTCCTGAACGCGCCTTCAGAACTCTCAGGACTCCTTCAGCGGCCCTCCCCCACCATCGACTGGCATGAGTGCCCACCGGAGGAAGACCAGCCACCCCGCCCGCCGCCCCCGCCGGCGTCGGCGGGGCCGCATCGCCCGCACCCTGCTCGTCACCGGCTGCGCGGTGGCCGTCACGGCCGCCGCGGGCGTCTGGTGCGCGTACCGGGACCTCGCCGGCAGCATCGGCAGCTCCAAGGCCCTCGACGGCGCCGAGAAGTCGCGCCACGGGGACACCAACATCCTGCTGATGGGCCTGGACAGCCGCCGCGACCAGAACGGCGAGAAGCTGCCCGAGGCGGTCCTCGACGCACTGCACGCGGGCAGCTCCGACATCGGCGGCTACAACGCCAACACGCTGATCCTGCTCCACGTTCCCGGCGACGGCAGCCGGGCGAAGGCCTTCTCGATCCCGCGCGACGACTTCGTCGAGCTGGCGGGCGGCCTGGGGAAGGACAAGATCAAGAAGGCGTACGGGCTGGCGAAGGCGGCCGAGGAGGAAAGGCTGACGGCCCGCGGCGTCGACGACCGGCGGGAACTGGAGCGCGCGGGACGGGAGGCCGGCCGCAAGGCGCAGATCGAGACGGTACGGAACTTCCTGGGCGTCCCGATCGACCATTTCGCCGAACTCAACCTGGCCGGTTTCCACCATCTGGCGGACGCGCTGGGCGGTGTACCGGTGTGCCTGAGGAGGCCGGTGCGGGACACGTTCTCGGGCGCCGACTTCCCGGCGGGCCGGCAGACCCTGAACGGCCGGCAGTCCCTGGCCTTCGTACGGCAGCGGCACGGTCTGGACAGGGGCGATCTGGACCGGACGAAGCGGCAGCAGGCCTTCCTGGCGGGGGCCACGCAGAAGCTGGATTCGGCCGGGACCTTCACCGATCCGGTCAAGCTGATGAAGCTGGTCGACACCGCGAAACAGGACCTGGTGACGGACCGGGGCTGGGACCTGCTGTCGTTCGTGAAGCAGGCGAAGAACCTGTCGGGCGGCAAGGTGGCCTTCACGACACTGCCCGTGGAGCGGTTCGGAAGGAACCATGGAGAGGACATAAACGTCGTAGACGATATGAAGATAAAGCGCCTCATTGCCGAGCAGATCGGACCGCAGGCCTCCGCCTCCGCGACCGCGACCGCTCCGGGTGCGAGCGACGCACCGGGGACGCCACCGGGAGGCGCCGACCCCGCAGCGGGCGCGGACGGCGGCCCCGCCATCGACGGTGGCGGCATCCCGTGCGTGGACTGAGGCCGCTGACCACGGCGGGCGCGCGCCGCCGCACCGAGGCGCTGCTCCTCGTCTTCGTCGTCGCCCTCACCGTCTTCGGGCACGCGAGTGCCGGTCTGGCGATGAACGGCGAGCTGCCCGCCAACCTCACCGGTTTCACGATCAGCATGTCGCTGCTGGCGCTGGTCGGGCACCTGGGCGTGCGCCGGTTCGCGGCGTACGCGGATCCGCTGATCCTGCCGCTCGCGATGCTGCTGTCGGGGCTGGGGCTGGTGCTGCTGCACCGGCTCGACCAGTCGTACATCGCGCGCTACGGCGGCGACGCGAACGCGCCCGGGCAGCTGATGTGGACGGTCATCGGCGTGGCCGCCTGCCTCGCGGTCGTGGCGCTGCTGCGCGACCACCGGCTGCTCCAGCGGTTCATCTACATCACGATGGCCGTGGCGCTGGTCCTGCTGATCGCGCCGGCGTTCTTCGGCGCGGACACGTACGGCGCGAAGCGGTGGATCATCCTCTTCGGGTTCTCGCTCCAGCCGGGCGAGTTCGTCAAGATCATGATTTCGGTCTTCTTCGCGGGGTACCTGGTCATCCACAGGGACTCGCTGGCCCTGACGGGCCGCAGGTTCCTCGGCGTGCGGCTGCCCCCGATGCGGCAGCTCGGGCCGATCATCACGGTGTGGATCGTGTCGCTGCTGGTGCTGGTCTTCGAACGCGACCTCGGGACGTCGCTGATCTTCTTCGGCGTGTTCGTGGTGATGCTGTACGTCGCCACCGAGCGCACCAGCTGGATCGTGACGGGCCTGCTCATGGCGGGCGTCGGCGCCTTCGTGGTGGGCTCGACGGAGCCGCACGTGAAGGGGCGCGTGGCCGCCTGGCTGGAGCCGCTGTCGTACTACTGGAAGGAACGGCCGCCGGGGGTCGTCTCGGACCAGTCCGCGCAGGCGCTGTTCAGCTTCGGCACGGGCGGCATGTCGGGCACCGGGCTGGGGATGGGCCATCCGGAGCTGATCGGCTTCGCGGGGCGCAGCGACTTCATCCTGACCACGGTGGGTGAGGAGCTCGGCCTGGCCGGGGTCATGGCGGTGCTGGTCCTGTACGCGCTGCTGGTCCAGCGGGGGCTGCGGATGGCGCTGGGCGCGCGCGACCCGTTCGGGAAGCTGCTGGCGGTGGGGCTGTCGGCGGCGCTGGCGCTGCAGGTCTTCGTGGTGGCGGGCGGGGTGACGGGCCTGATCCCGCTGACCGGCAAGGCGCTGCCGTTCCTGGCGAAGGGCGGCTCGTCCCTGCTGGCCAACTGGATCATGATCGCCCTGCTCCTGCGCATCAGCGACAGCGCGGAGCGCCAGCGGGAGGCGGACGCCCGCGGACCGGTGGAAACGACGATCACGCCGGTGGTGACGGCCGCTGAGGCGCGGAGCGCATAGGTCCCGAACCGGCTCCGGTCCCCTGGCCGGCTGCCGGCGCGCGCTCTAGAGGTAGTCCTCCAGACGGCCTATCTGGTAGCCCTGCTCCTGGATGCGCTGGAGCATGCGGGTCGTCATCTGGATCTCCGTGGCGCCCTTGAGCTCGGACGGGCCGCGGAAGTGGGCCAGGATGATGTCGCCCGGCTTGAGGGCTGAGCCCTCGGCGTACTGGAAGTTGTTGATCTGCATCGACACGCGCCACAGGATGACCTGCGAGATGCCGCACTCGGAGGCGGCCTTGAGGGTGTCGTCGTTGTAGTTGCCGTACGGCGGGCGGAAGCGGGTCGGCTTGGCGCCGAAACGCTTCTCCAGGTGTTCCTGCTGCCCGCATATCTCCTTCTTCTGCGCCGCGAAGGGCAGGGTCCGGAGGTTCGGGTGCGTCAGCGTGTGGTTGTTGATCGTGCTGCCGGAGCCGTTGTCGCGGAGCTTCTCGAAGTGCCCGTAGTCCGACGAGGCGATGTTGTCCGTCAGGAACATGCTGATCGGCAGCTTGAGGTCGGCCGCCATCTTCAGGAACTCGGGGTCCTTCTCCGCGCCGTCGTCGAAGGTCAGGAAGACGACCTTGTCGTCGGCCGGGACGGGTATTCGGTCCACCACCTGCGCCTTGCCCGGGGCCGCCGGGGCGAGGGAGGGCTTCTGGGCCGGCTTCGGGGCGAAGCGGAGCGGGGCCGACAGGCCCCACTTCTTGTACGCGTCGTCCCCCGGCGCGGCAGCGGCCGACGACTGGGACGGGCTCGCCGTCGGCGACTGCTGCGCCTGCGTCGTCTTGCGGCCCAGTCGTTCGATCGGGTCCACGCTGTTCCCGCATCCGGCCAGGGACAGCGCGAGCGCGCCGGCCGCCAGCGATCCGGCTGTCAACCGGCGCGCGTACCTCACAAGTAGTCCTCCAGGCGGGCCACGGCGTACCCCTTGTCCGTGACGGTCTTCATGACATGACGGATCATGTCAGGCATCGTCCCCTTCCAGTCCTCCCGCCCTCGGAAATGAGTCAGGATGATGTCTCCAGGGTGGAGGTCACGGTCCCATTCCCGCCAGTCCATGCGGTTCACGAAGGCCTCCGCGTTCCACAGCGGGACGGCCTTGATGCCGCAGGACTTCGCCGCGCGGAGCGTGTCCTGGTTGTAGTTGCCGTACGGCGGCCGGAACAGCGTCGGCCGCTTGCCGAACTGCTTCTGCATGGTGTCCTGCTGGCCGCAGATCTCCTCGTGCTGCTCCTCGTAGGAGAGGGCCGGCAGGTAGCGGTGGTTGAGCGTGTGGTTGTTCAGGGTGACGCCGGCGGCCTGCATCTCCTTGAAGTAGGGGTAGTTGTCGCGGACGAGGTAGTCGCTGAGGAACGCCGTGTACGGGATCTTCAGCTCCTTCATCATCTTCAGGAACTCGGGGTCCTTCTCCGCACCGTCGTCGATCGTCAGGAAGACGACCTTGTCCTCGGTGGGGACGGTGGTGAAGACGGGCGGGAGGTCCTCCTGGCCCTCGACCTCGAAGCCGTCGCGGGTGCTGATCTCGGGCTTGGTCTTCGGTGCGGGCGGCGCGGTCAGCGGAGGCCTGGCCAGCTTCCACCTCTTGGCCGCGGCGACCAGGGCCTGCTGGGCGGTCTTCTGCTGCTCGGCCGGGTTCGCGACCGCACCCGCGGCGCCCGCGGGGGTGTCCGCGCCCTTGCCGCCCTTGCGGGCGGGAGCGGTGTCGGCGGCGGAGCCGCATGCCGTTGCGAGGGCGGCGACCAGCAGCGCGGCCAGTGCCACCCCGACGCGGCCGCGCGGACCCGCCGCGGACCGGTGACCATGAAGCTTCTTATGTTCCTTTTGTCCGACTAGCTGCATAGCAGCGCATCCTGGCACCCGCCACGCCCGCTCCCCGGACGACACCGCGCGCCGCGCTGCCACGTTCCTCCGGCCGGCCCACACGCACGGCCGTCGGCCGACGGAGCCGACAATGGAGGCGTGACCCCCGAAGACTTCGCCGCGCTCCTCACCCCCGAGGGCCGCGCCCTCCTCGACTCGCTCCGCGACCACGACCCGGCCCGGGAGATCGCCGTCGCCACCCGGCTCCGCCGCGATCACCCCGCCCCGCTGGTCTCCGCCGCGCTCGGGCAGGCCCGGCTGCGGCAGCGCGCGGTGGCGAAGTTCGGTGCCGAGGACGCGTTCCGGATGTACTTCACGCCCGGCGGCGGCGAGATGGCCACCCGCGCCCCGGTGGCCTCGTACCGCGCCGGGCGGCTCGCGGCGCTCGGTGTGCGCAGCGTCGCCGACCTGTGCTGCGGCATCGGCGGGGACGCGCTGGCCCTGGCCCGGCTCGGCATCCGCGTCCTGGCCGTCGACAACGATCCGCTGACCGTCGCCGTCGCCCGCGCCAACGCCGCGGCGCTGGGGCTGGAGGGGCTGATCGAGGTCCGCGAGGCGGATGTGACCGACGTGGACACCTCCGGGTACGACGCCGTCTTCCTCGACCCCGCCCGCCGGGGCGGGCGCGGCCGGATCTTCGACCCGGAGAGCTACTCGCCGCCGCTGTCCTGGGCCGTCGGGGCCGCCCGTACGGCCCGGTACGCCGCCATCAAGATCGCCCCCGGGATCCCGCACGAGGCCGTGCCACCGGAGGCGGAGGCCGAGTGGATCTCTGACCAGGGCGACGTGAAGGAGGCCGTGCTGTGGTTCGGGACCGCGCCCGGCACCGTCCGCGCCACGCTGCTGCCCGGCCCTCGGAGCCTGCACACCGCCGATCCGCTGCCCGATCCCGCGGCCGGTGCGGTCGGCCGCTACCTCTACGAGCCGGACGGGGCCGTGATCCGCGCCCACCTCGTCGCCGAGGTCGCCGAGCAACTGTCCGGCCGGCTCATCGACCCGACCATCGCGTACGTCACCTCCGACGAGCTGCGCGCGACGCCGTACGCCACCGCGTACGAGATCACCGATGTGCTGCCGTTCGGCCTGAAGAAGCTCAAGGCGCTGCTGCGCGAGCGCGAGGTGGGCATCCTGACCGTCAAGAAGCGCGGTTCGGCCGTCGAGCCCGAGGAGCTGCGCAAGAAGGTCAAGCCGCAGGGGCCGCATGCGGCGACCGTCTTCCTGACCCGGGTCGCGGGCGCCCCGTCGATGCTGATCGGCTCGCCCGTCAGCGCGCCGTAGGGCCGCCGCGGAAGGCGCGCACCGCCCACCGGTAGTGCGCGCCGGCCTTGCCGAGGCCCAGCAGGCCGGTGATCCACAGGATCATGCCGAGCCCCATGTAGTACGTGACCTCGCCGTACGTGGTCGCACCCGGGCGGGCCGACGCCGCGGACCCGAAGGTCACGTACAGCCCGAACGCGCCCACCGCGAAGGAGGCCAGCAGCCAGGTCAGGCTCCGGCCGGGGGCGCGGACCCGGGCGTCGGCGGCCGGATCGCGGCCGGACTCGGCCCAGGCGCACAGCAGCCCGCGCACCAGCCGGTCGCGCTCGGCGCCCCGGGCGAACCAGAACCCGGCCGGCACGAGCACGCCCGCGCCGAGCAGGGCGAAGATCAGGCCGAAGACGTACGCGAACGGGTCGCCCGGGGTCTCGAAGGACATGAGGGCCATGCCGACGAAGGACCAGCCGAGCGCGAAGACCGCGGCGACGGCCCAGAGCAGCAGCAGCCGCCCCAGGCCCAGGCTGCGTCGGCCCAGGTCGTCCAGGAAGCGTGCGCGGTCGGCCCGTACGGCGCTCTCGTCCAGCCAGGCGCGCATGTCGGCTGGGGGCGGCGGGGGCGGCAGGTCGCGGCGAGGCATGCACATGACGATATCCGCCTGCGGCCACAGGCCCGCTCCGGAGGGGCTGGAGCGGGCCTCGTGCGTCAACTCCCGCTGGTCTCCACGGACTCGAACCGCCAGCGGTGCACCGGACGGGTGATCAGGTCGGCGGCCGGCTCGGGGAGTTCGGGCAGTTCGGCCGCCACGCCCTCGGCCGCCTCCCACCAGGTGACGACCAGCACCCGGTCCTGCGGGGCCCGCAGCAGTTCGCGGCGCACGGGCTCGCGCGCCAGCACCTGCGAACGGGCCCACTCCAGCAGCTCGTTGCCCCGGCCCTCGGCGGCCCGGGCCTCCCACATCAGTGCGACGGTGCTCATCAGTACAGGTTGTCCTTGCTCAGCTCGTGCACGTGGTCGTGGTCGTGACCGTGTGCGTGGCCGTGGGCGTGGGCGTGGGCGGTGCCCGGCACGTGCGGGTCCGTCACCGGCAGCGAGGAGTCCGCCGACAGGTCCCAGTCCGAGGCCGGCCGGTTCCGCCTGACCATCTCGGCGCCCAGCGCCGCGACCATCGCGCCGTTGTCCGTGCACAGCTTCGGCCGCGGCACCCGCAGGACGATCCCCGCGTCGTCGCACCGCTCCTGCGCCAGCGAGCGCAGCCGGGAGTTGGCCGCCACGCCGCCGCCGATCATCAGGTGGTCGACGCCCTCGTCCTTGCACGCCCGGATCGCCTTGCGCGTCAGCACGTCGACCACGGCCTCCTGGAAGGACGCCGCGACGTCGCGCACCGGCACCTCCTCGCCCGCGTTCCGCTTCGCCTCGATCCAGCGGGCGACGGCCGTCTTGAGGCCGGAGAAGGAGAAGTCGTACGCCGCGTCCCGCGGGCCGGTCAGTCCGCGCGGGAAGTTGATCGCCCTGGGGTCGCCCTCCTTCGCGAGCCGGTCGATGACCGGGCCGCCGGGGAAGCCCAGCTGGAGCACGCGCGCGATCTTGTCGAAGGCCTCGCCCGCCGCGTCGTCGATGGTCGCGCCGAGCGGCCGTACGTCGGAGGTGATGTCCGGGGCGAGCAGCAGCGAGGAGTGACCGCCGGACACCAGCAGCGCCATGGTCGGTTCCGGCAGCGGGCCGTGTTCCAGCTGGTCCACGCAGATGTGGGAGGCCAGGTGGTTGACCCCGTACAGCGGCTTGCCGAGGGCGTACGCGTACGCCTTGGCCGCCGAGACGCCCACCAGCAGGGCCCCCGCGAGGCCGGGGCCCGCCGTGACGGCGATGCCGTCGAGGTCGCGGGCGCTGACGCCGGCCTCCTTCAGGGCGCGGTCGATGGTCGGGACCATCGCCTCCAGGTGCGCGCGGGAGGCGACCTCGGGCACGACGCCGCCGAAGCGGGCGTGCTCGTCGACGCTGGAGGCGATCGCGTCCGCCAGCAGGGTCGTGCCGCGGACCACGCCGACGCCGGTCTCGTCGCAGGAGGTCTCGATGCCGAGGACGAGGGGTTCGTCAGCCATGGGTCTCACCTTGTACGGGTCCGTCTGCGGTGACGGAGCTAGCGGGATCGGAAAGGCGCATCACGAGCGCGTCGACGTTGCCGGGCTGGTAGTAGCCCCGCCGGAAGCCGATCGGCTCGAAGCCGAAGCGCTCGTAGAGCTTCTGGGCGCGGGTGTTGTCCACCCGGACCTCCAGGAGCACCTCGGCGCACTCGAAGGCGGTGGCGGCGCGCAGCAGGTCGGTCAGGAGCCGGGCACCGAGCCCGGTCCCCCACTGGTCGCGCGCGGACGCGATGGTCTGTACGTCGGCCAGGTCGCCGGCGGCGGCCAGCCCGGCGTAGCCGACGATGCGGCCGCTCCCGGGCTCCTCGGCGACGACGTAGCGGCGGGTGGCGTGCGGGCCGCGGGCGTGGGCGAGCTCGGACCAGAACATGCCCGCGGACCAGGCGTCCTCGGGGAACAGCTCGTGCTCCAGTTCCAGCACGGGCTCGATGTCCCACCAGCGCATCTCGCGGAGCACTGCGGTCGCTGAGGTCACTGCGGGGTGACCACCTTGTAGTTCTTGGGCACCTGCGCGTCGGGCCGGCGCAGGTAGAGCGGCGTCGGGGGCAGGAACTCCTGTCCGGCCGCGAGCCGTTCCACGGCCAGGGAGGCGAGGGCGGCGGCGCTCTGGTGCTCCGGGGCCCGCGCGTCGGTGAAGACGTCCGGGTACAGGAGCGCGCCCTGGCCCACGGCGGGCAGGCCGGCGACCTGCTCGGCGATGTCGGCCGGGCGGTCCACGGCGGGCTCGCCGACGCGTGTGCGCGGGTCCTCGTACCGGGCCCAGTAGACCTCCTTGCGCCGTGCGTCGGTGGCGACGGTGAAGGGGCCCTCGATCCCGGCGGCCTCCGCGGCGTACGCGAGGCCGTCGAGGGTGCACAGGCCGTGCACGGGGATGCCGAGCACCGTGGCGAAGGTGGAGGCGGTGACGAGGCCGACGCGCAGCCCGGTGTAGGGGCCGGGGCCGACGCCGACGACGATGCCGGTGAGGGCGTCGAGCTTCAGCCCGGCCTCGGCCAGGACCTTGTCGACGGAGGGCAGCAGCAACTCCCCGTGGCGGCGGGCGTCGACCTGGTTCGACTCGGCGAGGACGGACTCGCCGTCGTGCAGGGCGACGGTGACGGCGGGGGTGGCGGTATCTACAGCGAGCAAGAGCACGCGAACAGCCTACGACTCCGGTGGCCCGGGCCCTCGCGGCCGGTCGCGGGGCGGCCCGGCTGCTACCTTCGACCCAGGTATGGGCCGGGGTCCGGGCCGGGGCAGGCTGCCCGGGCGGCGCTCCGGCACCGGGGAAGCACGGGAGAGGTGGAGCAAGGTGGCACGCAGCAGCTCGGGAATCGTGGCCGGGCTCACCGTGGCGGCGCTCGCCGTCGTCGGCTTCCTCGGGTACCAGGCCTCCGCGTCCGCGCCCGCGCACCCCGCCAAGGCGGCCCCGCCGCCGGCGGCGGCCCCCTCCCCCGTCCCGTCCGCGCACGCGGGCGACGAGGCGAAGCCCGTGGCGGTGCCGAACGCGTCGGGCACCGGCTCGCGGGTCGTGTACTCGGTGAGCCTGAAGCGGGTGTGGCTGGTCGGCGAGGGCGGGCAGGAGCCGAAGTCCTTCGCGGTCAAGCCCAGCACGGCGCACCCGAAGCCGGGCACGTACCTGGTGAACTCGCGCTCGGGCGCGGTCACCGGCTCGGACGGGGTGCCGATCGAGCACGTCGTGCGCTTCGCCACCGCGGACGGTGTCGTGGTCGGGTTCAGCGCCCGGGTGGACGGCCAGATGCCGGAGCCCGACGCGAACAAGAAGACCGGCGGCATCCGCATGACGCGGGCCGACGGCGATGCGATGTGGGCCTTCGCGACGATCAACTCCAAGGTCGTCGTCGTCCCCTGACCTCGTGGCGCGCCGCCGGTCGGCGCCTCCCGCGGATTCACCCGTACGGACTACGGCACGTCCGGGCCCTCAGGCCGCCTCGCACTCCGGGGCGGCCTGTTCGCGTACGTCGGGCCCCGGGGCCCGGGAGGCGTCCGGGGCGTGTTCGCGCACCGGCGGCGTCGAGACGGCCGTGGCGGCTGCGCCCGCGGCGAGCAGCGCCCCCACGGACACCACGGACGGGCGGGGGTCACGCTGCACTCCTGCTGCGGACATGGCTGCCTCCTGGCTCGGGCCGGCCCGTACTTAGGTAGGCCTAACCAGCCCTCGGTACCATGTGACCACGTGCGACTCCATCGGCGCAATATCTTGCCGACGAGTTGTCGGTACGTCTTCCCGTGGCTAGCCGCGGACGCGCCGCTCCCCCGCGGCTAGGCCCTGTCGCGTACTGGACGTACTTGGCTTTCGCCCGGTGCGGCGAGAGCGCGTGCCAGGCGTCGCGGGGCAGACGGCAGTTTGACGACAGGGCCTAGCGCGCCGGGGACGCGGACAGCGCGGCCAGGGCGTCCGGCGCCGACCAGCGCGCCCCGATCCCGCGCACGGAGACCTCCCGTACGTCGTCCAGGACCTCTTCGTGGCCGACCGCCCGCGCGATCACCACGTGCAGCCGGTCGTCGGAGAGCTCCTCGACCTTGCCGTCGCCCCATTCCACGACGACCACGGACTCGGGCAGCGAGACGTCGAGGTCCAGGTCCTCCATCTCGTCCAGCCCGCCGCCGAGCCGGTACGCGTCGACGTGGACCAGTGCCGGCCCGCCGCGCAGCGAGGGGTGGACCCGGGCGATCACGAAGGTCGGCGAGGTCACGGCGCCCCGTACGCCCAGCCCCTCGCCCAGGCCCCGGGTCAGCGTGGTCTTGCCCGCGCCGAGCTCGCCCGTCAGCAGGACGAGGTCGCCGGGGCGGAGCAGGCCGGCGAGGGTGCGGCCCAGCTCCTGCATGGCCTCGGGCGAGTCGACGGTGATGCGCGCCTCGGCGTCGGCCGGCTCAGTTGCCTGCCGCGGTGCCTGACGGTGTGGTGCTCGCGGCGCTTCCAGCGGTACTTCTTCCATGCCCGCCAACGTTAGTCGCTGCGGGCACCGCCCCGGTGCGCGCCAGCAGCTCGGTCAGCAGGGCGGTCACCGTGTCGGGGTACTCCAGCATCATCAGGTGCCCGGCGGATTCCAGGACCACGAGCTCGGCGGCCGGCAGCGCGTCCTTGATGGCCTGGCTGTGCGCGGCCGGCGTGACCATGTCGCGGTCGCCGCCGATGACGGTGACGGGGATGTCGGCGAACCGCTGGAGGGCGGCGCTCTTGTCGTGGATCTGGAAGGCCGGGTAGAACTCGGCGACCACGTCGATCGGGGTGGCCTCGATGAGCCGTTCGGCGAAGCGGGCGACGCCCGGGTCGACCTCGCGGGGGGCACCGAACGAGTACATCTTGATCATGCCGGCGAAGAGGTCGGCGGTGGCCCGGCGGCCCTTCTCCACGAGTTCCACCTGTGAGCCGAGCGCCTTGAGCACGGGCGGCAGGATCCGGCGGACGGCCCCCATGCCGACGGAGGGCAGCCCGTACGTGACCTGGTCGAGGTGGCCGCTGGAGGTGCCGACCAGGGCGACGCCGACCACCCGGTCGCCGATCAGCTCGGGGAACTGCTCGGCCAGCGCCATGATCGTCATGCCGCCCATGGAGTGGCCCACCAGGACCAGCGGACCCTCGGGTGCGGCGGCGTCGATGACGGTCTTCAGGTCGCGGCCGAGCTGGTCGATGGTCACGCGCTCGCCGTCGGCCTGGGCGAATCCGCGTGCGCTGCGGCCGTGGCTGCGCTGGTCCCAGTACACGGAGCGGACCAGTCCGCGCAGGGCGGCGCGCTGGAAGTGCCAGGAGTCCTGGGCGAGGCAGTAGCCGTGGCAGAACACGACGGTCGGTGCGGCCGGGTCCTTGCGGCGCAGCCGGGCCCGCTTCTTCGGGCCCTCGGGCGGCTCGTCGACCTCGTAGTAGAGCTCGGTGCCGTCCTCGGCGTAGCAGGCGCCCGCGGTCCCGCGCAGCGAGCCGTAGTCCCCGGTGGCGTCGAGCGCGAGGCGCGCCTTGCGGCGCACGCCGCGCCCGACGGTGATCCGTTCGACCGCGACGCCGGCGGCCGCGCCTGCGGCTATCACGCCGATCGCGGCGCCGGCCCAGCCGGCTTTGCGCCAGTTCTCGCTCACGCCGTCCTCACTCAGCCCTCAGCCGTTGCGGTAGACCCGAGGAACGCGCACCCCGATACGGGTGACGATCTCATAGGCGATGGTGTGTGCCGCTTGAGCCCAGTCCTCGGCGGTGGGCTCGCCGTGTTCGCCGGGGCCGAAGAGGACGGCCTCGTCGCCGGCCCGCACCAGGTCGTCGCCGAGGTCGACGACGAACTGGTCCATGGCGACGCGGCCGGCGACCCGGCGGACCTTGCCGCCGATGCTGACGGGGCCGCGGCCGGAGGCGTGCCGGGGGATGCCGTCGGCGTACCCGGCGGGGATGAGGGCGAGGTTCGTCTCGGCCTCGGTGACGTAGTGGTGTCCGTAGCTCACCCCGTGGCCCGGGGGCACGGTCTTGACCAGGGCGACGGACGCCTTGAGGGTCATCGCGGGCCGCAGGCCGAGCTCCTCGGAGGTGCCGAGCTCGGGGGCCGGGGACACGCCGTAGAGGGCGAGGCCGCAGCGCACGAGGTCGTAGTGGCTCTCCGGCAGGGTCAGGGTCGCGGGCGAGTTGGCGATGTGCCGGACCTCGGGCTCCACGCCCTCCTTCTCGGCGTACGCCAGCATGTCGCGGAAGGCGGCCAGCTGGAGCGGGACGGAGGGGTGGCCCGGCTCGTCGGCGCAGGCGAAGTGGGACCACAGGCCGGTGATCCGGACGGTGCCCTCGGCCTGGGCGGCGACGGCCGCGCCGACGAGCTCGGCCCAGTCGGCGGGCTGGCAGCCGGCCCGTCCCAGGCCGGTGTCGGCCTTGAGCTGGATCCTGGCCGGGCGGCCGGCGGCGTGCGCGGCCTTGCGGACCTCGTCGAGGGCCCACATCGCGCTGACGGAGATGTCCAGGTCGGCCTCGACGGCCGCCTGCCAGGGCCCGCCGGGGGTCCACAGCCAGCACATGATCCGGCCGCCGATCCCGGCGGCGCGCAGGGCGAGCGCCTCTTCGGGGGTGGCGGTTCCGAGCCAGGTGGCACCGGCGTCCTGCGCCGCGCGGGCGCAGGGGACCGCACCGTGGCCATAGCCGTCCGCCTTGACGACGGCCATCAGCTCGGCACGGGGCGCCCGCGCGCGCAGTGCGCGTACGTTCGCCCGTACGGCGTCAAGATCGATCTCGGCGTACACGCGCGTCGGTGTCTCGTTCATCGCCCCCAGTCTCTCAGAGCCGGGCCGCGCGGCCTGCGCGACCGTCGCCCACACGGGGCATACCGGACTATTTACCCCTGATGGCATATCAATGTCACCTCAGGGACGGCGGATACCGCGCCACGCCTCCGGCAGGGACTCCGCGATCTGCTGGGCGAGCAGCGGTGCCCCGGAGGCCGCCCGGCGCCCCGCCAGACCGTGCAGGTACGCCGCGGCCGAGGCGGCGTCGCGCGCCGGCAGGCCGGAGGCCAGCAGGGAGCCCGCCAGGCCCGACAGGACGTCACCACTGCCCGCCGTCGCCAGCCACGGGGTTCCCGTCGGGTTGACCCGGACGGGGCCGCCGCCGTGCGACACCAGCGTCGTCGAGCCCTTCAGCAGGGCCGTCGCCCCGTACTGCGCCGCCAGGGACCGTACGGACGACAGCCGGGCCGACTCCACCGACTGCCGGTCCACGCCCAACAGCGCCGCCGCCTCCCCCGCGTGCGGGGTGAGCAGGGTCTCGGCCGGCCGGGCCCGCAGCACCCGCGGGTCCAGCCCGCGCAGCCCGTCCGCGTCCACCAGCACCGGCACCGGGTCCGCCAGGGCCTGCCCGACCTCCGCCGCCCGGCCCTCCCCCAGCCCCGGACCGACCACCCACGCCTGCACCCGGCCCCGCCCGATCAGCGTCTCGGGGAACCGCGCCAGCACCGCGTCCGCCGCGGGCCCGACGTAACGCACCGCCCCGGCGCCGCCGCGCAGCGCCCCCGCGACGGCGAGCACCGCCGCGCCCGGGTACTGCACCGAGCCGGCGACGACGCCGACCACGCCCCGCCGGTACTTGTCGCTCGACGCCTCCGGCTCCGGTAGCAGGGCCGCGACGTCGGCGTGCTGCAGCGCCTCCGCGTCCGGCTCCGGCAGCGACAGGCCGATGTCCACCAGGCGCAGCGCGCCCGTGCGCGAGGCCCCCGGGTCGATCAGCAGCCCCGGCTTGTACGCCCCGAACGTCACCGTGACGTCGGCCCGCACCGCGGCCCCGGCCACCTCGCCGGTGTCGGCGTCGACCCCGCTCGGCAGGTCCACCGCGACGACGACGGCGCCGGCCGGGATCCGCTCCACCAGCGCCGCCGCGGCCGGCCGCAGCCCGCCGCGCCCGCCGATGCCGACGAGTCCGTCCAGTACGAGGTCGGCCCGGCCGGGAACGCCCTGCTCCACGCGGCCCCCGGCGGCCAGCAGCGCCCGCAGCCCGCCCGTGTGCACCCGCTCCGGATCCATCGGCACCGCCGTCACCCCGGCGCCGCGCCGGGCCAGCCGGGCCCCCGCGTACAGCGCGTCGCCGCCGTTGTCCCCGGGCCCGACGAGCAGCACCACGCGCGCCCCGTACACCCGGCGCAGCAGCCCCGCGCAGACGGCGGCCAGCCCCGCCGCCGCCCGCTGCATCAGGGCGCCCTCCGGCAGCCGGGCCATCAGCTCCCGCTCGGCGGCCCGTACGGTCTCCACGCTGTAAGCAGTACGCATGGCACCAGCCTGCCCGAAAACCCCGCGGAGGCGGCCTATCCCTCGGCGATCACCACGGCGGAGGCGATGCCCGCGTCGTGGCTCAGCGAGACGTGCCAGGACTTCACGCCCAGCGCCTGCGCCCTGGCCGCGACCGTCCCCGACACCCGCACCCGCGGCTGACCGGTCTCCTCGACGTACACCTCGGCGTCCGTCCACAGCATGCCGCCGGGCGCGCCCAGCGCCTTGGCGAGGGCCTCCTTGGCCGCGAACCGGGCGGCGAGCGAGGCGGTTCCGCGCCGCTCGCCGCTCGGCAGCGTCAGTTCGGAGTCGACGAACAGCCGCTCGGCCAGTTGCGGCGTACGCGCCAGCGACGCCCCGAACCGCTCGATCTCGGCAACATCGATCCCCACACCGATAATCACAACGCCAACTCGCTTCGCTACTCCACGGTCACCGACTTCGCGAGGTTACGCGGTTGGTCCACCTCGTTCCCGCGCGCGGTCGCCAGCTCGCACGCGAAGACCTGCAGCGGCACGGTCGCCACCAGCGGCTGGAGCAGCGTCGGGGTCGCCGGGATCCGGATCAGGTGGTCGGCGTACGGGACGACCGCCTCGTCGCCCTCCTCCGCGATCACGATGGTCCGCGCCCCGCGCGCCCGGATCTCCTGGATGTTCGACACGATCTTGTCGTGCAGCACGGAGCGCCCGCGCGGCGACGGCACGACCACCACCACCGGCAGGTCCTTCTCGATCAGGGCGATCGGGCCGTGCTTGAGCTCGCCCGCGGCGAAGCCCTCGGCGTGCATGTACGCCAGCTCCTTGAGCTTGAGCGCGCCCTCCAGCGCCACCGGGTAGCCCACGTGCCGTCCGAGGAACAGCACGGTGTTCTTCTCGGCGAGGGAGCGCGCGAGTGCGCGTACCGGCTCCATCGTCTCCAGGACGGTGTCCACGGCCGCGGCGATGTCCGACAGCTCGCGGATCACCGCCTGGATCTCGTCGCCCCACTTGGTGCCGCGGACCTGCCCGAGGTACAGGGCGACCAGGTAGCAGGCCACCAGCTGCGTCAGGAACGCCTTGGTCGAGGCGACGGCGACCTCCGGACCGGCGTGCGTGTACAGCACCGCGTCCGATTCGCGCGGGATCGTCGACCCGTTCGTGTTGCAGATGGCCAGCACCCTGGCGCCCTGCTCGCGTGCGTGGCGCAGCGCCATCAGGGTGTCCATGGTCTCGCCGGACTGCGAGATCGCGACCACCAGCGTCCGCTGGTCCAGGATCGGGTCGCGGTAGCGGAACTCGCTCGCCAGCTCCGTCTCGCACGGGATGCGGGTCCAGTGCTCGATGGCCAGTTTCGCGATCATGCCCGCGTGGTACGCCGTACCGCACGCCACGACCACGACCTTGTCGACCTCCCTGAGCACCGAGACGGGGATGCGCACCTCGTCCAGGGACAGCGAGCCGCTCGCGTCGATCCTGCCCAGGAGGGTGTCCGCGACAGCCTTCGGCTGCTCGGCGATCTCCTTGAGCATGAAGTAGTCGTACCCCCCCTTCTCGGCTGCCGAGGCGTCCCAGTCCACGTGGTACGCCCGCACGGTCGCGGGCGCACCGCCGAAGTCGGTCACCGTGACCCCGTCCCGGCGCAGCTCGACGACCTGGTCCTGCCCCAGCTCGATCGCGGACCGGGTGTGGGCGATGAACGCGGCCACGTCCGAGGCGAGGAAGTTCTCCCCCTCCCCGACACCCACGACCAGCGGGGAGTTCCGGCGGGCGCCGACCACGACGTCCGGCGCGTCCGCGTGCACCGCGACCAGGGTGAACGCCCCCTCCAGGCGGCGGCACACCTGCCGCATGGCCTCCGCGAGGTCCCCGCACGCGTCGAAACGCTCGGCCAGCAGGTGGGCGACGACCTCGGTGTCCGTCTCGGACTCCAACCGGTGCCCGCGCTCGGCCAGTTCGGCGCGCAGCGCGGCGAAGTTCTCGATGATGCCGTTGTGCACGACGGCCACCCGGCCCGCGTTGTCGAGGTGCGGGTGGGCGTTGACGTCGGTGGGCCCGCCGTGGGTCGCCCAGCGGGTGTGCCCGAGCCCGGTGGAACCGGCCGGCAGCGGATGCCCGACCAGCTCCTTCTCCAGATTGACCAGTTTTCCGGCCTTCTTGGTGGCGGCGAGCTCCCCGTCGGCGAGCACGGCGACCCCCGCCGAGTCGTAGCCGCGGTACTCCAGCCGCTTGAGTCCGGCGATGACCACATCGAGCGCTGACTGCGCTCCCACGTAACCCACAATTCCGCACATACGGCGCAGCGTACGCCGTGATGGGCCGTCAGTCCGGTACGTGAACAAGACGAAACCCCGCCCCGGCGCATGTGCCGGAGCGGGGTTGACGGCCTATCCGGCCGGACTCAGCCGAGCTTCTTGACCTGGGCGTCGATCACGGTCTTGGGCTGCTCGGCCGTCACGCCGAAGGCGTAGAAGGTGGCCAGGACGTTGCCCTTGCGCGCCATGACGAGTGGTTGACGGACTTCTCGCCGTCGTCCAGGTCCATGGTCAGGGTGAAGGCCGCGGCCTCGTCCCCGGCGGTGACGGCGGCGCCCGGCTTGACGTCGAGGTACTTGACCTTCTCGCCGCCCTCGGTGACCGTGAAGCCGCCGGAGCAGGCCGCGGCCGCGGTCTTGAGGGAGGCGAAGGCCTCCTCGGCGCCCTTCGCGTCGTACGACTCGACGCTGACCAGCGTCTGCGTGGAGCCGAGCGCTTCCAGGCCCGCCTTCAGCTTGTCCTCGGGCGAGGCGTCGGCGGCCGCCTCCTTCGGCTTGGCCTTGGTCGTCGTACGGCCGATGCCGGTCGCGGCGCCCACCTTCTGGCCCGACTGGGCCTGCATCAGCGGCGTGCACTCGGCCTTGTCGACCGTGACCCCGGCCTGGGCGGCCTTGGCGACGCCCTCGGCGGAGACGATCTGGTCCGACAGGTCCGCCTGGGTGACGACCAGGGCCGTGACCTCGGCATCCGTCGTGCCCTTGGCCGCGGGTGCGGCCGGGGCGGAGGCGGCGGCGGACGGCTTGGCGTCGGCCTTCTTGTCGTCCGCCTTGTCGGAGCCGCAGGCGGTGGCCAGCAGGGCCAGGGACGCCGCGGAAGCGGTCAGGACGGTACGGCGGACAAGGGTGCTGCGCACGAAAGGTCTCCCCCGAAAAACACGACGAACGAAAACGGCGGCGCCGGTCCCCGCCGAGCCGCCTCGACCGGCAAATCTACGGTCCGAACCGATCAAGCCCGAACCATTTCCCCCGCGCGCCCCCGATCGTGACCGGGGTGAGATCCACCCGGGCCGGCCCGTCCGGCGCGCAGGCCGCCCGGAGGCGTCAGCCGAGCTTCCCGGCCTGCGCCGCCACGACCTCCTTCGGCTGCTCGGCCGTGGTGCTCGGGCTCTCTCCGACGAAGACCGCGAGGGTGTTGGCCCGGCGCACGACGACGAGCTCCAGTGTCATCCGGCCCGGCGCGGCCCCCTCCGTCTCCATCACCAGCAGGTGCGACTGCGATTCGTCCCCCGCCGCGACCTTCGCGCTGCCCTTCACCTGCGTGTACCCGAGGTTCAGCCCGAGCCCCTCGAAGCCCGAGGGTGTGAAGCCCTGCCTGCAGGCGAGGCCCGCGCGTTCGAAGGACCGGAAGGCCTCCCGCGCGCCCTCGCCGTCGTACGAGTACAGGGACACCTCCGTCTGCGTCACGTTCAGGGCCGCCAGCTCCTTCTCCTCCTCCGTGGCGCCCGAGTACGCGGGCCTCGCCTTGCTGAGGGTCGTGGTGACGGCCGTGCCCGTGGGCGTGCCGATCGGCGCCCCCACCATCGCCCGGAGCCCCGGGAGGCACTCGGACACGTCGCTGACGAGCTTCGCCGCGGCCCCCGCCGCCGCTTTGGCGGCGTCGGCAGCCACGGGCGTGACCGTGAGATCGGGCAGGTCCGCCTGCGTGACGAGGAGGGCGGAGAGCTCGGCGTCCGTCTTCCCCTTGGCCGGCGGGGCCGCCGGAGTCGACGCGGCCGCGGACGGCCCGGCCCCGGCCGTGCCACCAGTGTCGGACCCGCCCGCGTCCGGCCCGCAGGCACCTGCGAGCAGGGCCAGGGACGCGGCCGAGGCGGTCAGGACGGTACGACGGAGCAGCGCAGCGCGCACGGTGTTTTCCCCCCACAGGAAATGAGCGTGTGAAAGGCGGCGCGCGCGACACCTGCAGGGTGCCCCCGCGGGCGCCGCGGTGCTCCCCACAGTACGCAGCGGGTGTGACGGCCCCCGCACGTGACCGACCACACCACCCACAACCGCCGCCGAGCCACGACAATGGCCCTGTGATCACTTCGCCGCCACGAAGCACGCCGGACAGCGCGATGGAGCGCCCCGACCGGCCCGAGCGACCCCACCGCCGGGCCGAGGTCTCCCCGTACGTCGACCTCACCCGCGCCGAGTGGAGCGCGCTGCGCGAGCGCACCCCGCTCCCCCTGACGGCCGACGAGGTCGAGCGGCTGCGCGGTCTCGGCGACGTCATCGACCTCGACGAGGTCCGGGACGTCTACCTCCCGCTCTCCCGCCTCCTCAACCTCTACGTCGGCGCCACCAGCAACCTGCGCGGCACCCTCAACACCTTCCTCGGCGACGCCGGCAACGGACACGGCGCCCAGCAGGGCACCCCCTTCGTCATAGGGGTCGCCGGGTCCGTCGCCGTCGGCAAGTCCACCGTGGCCCGACTGCTCCAGGCGCTGCTGGCCCGCTGGCCGGAGCACCCGCGGGTGGAGCTGGTCACCACCGACGGCTTCCTCTACCCGATGAAGGAGCTCCAGCGGCGCGGGCTGACCTCCCGCAAAGGCTTCCCCGAGTCGTACGACCGGCGCGCGCTCACCCGCTTCGTCGCGGACATCAAGGCGGGCAAGGACGAGGTCAGCGCCCCTGTCTACTCGCACCTGATCTACGACATCGTCCCCGGCGAGAAGCTCGTCGTACGCCGCCCGGACATCCTGATCGTCGAGGGGCTCAACGTGCTCCAGCCGGCCCTGCCCGGCAAGGACGGCCGTACGCGCGTCGCGCTCGCCGACTACTTCGACTTCAGCGTGTACGTGGACGCCCGGCCCGAGGACATCGAGCGCTGGTACCTCAACCGGTTCCGGAAGCTGCGCGAGACCGCCTTCCAGAATCCTTTCTCCTACTTCCGCAAGTACACCCAGGTCTCCGAGGAGGAGGCCATGGAGTACGCGCAGACCATGTGGCGCACGATCAACAAGCCCAACCTCCTGGAGAACGTCGCCCCCACGCGCGGCCGCGCGACGCTCGTCGTGCGCAAGGGCCCGGACCACAAGGTGCAGAAGCTCAGCCTGCGCAAGCTCTGATCCCCTCGCGGCCAGGGTGCGGCCCTGCTGCACCTCCGGCTGATCACCCCGGCCGACCGGACCGAAGCCGTGGTCTCGGCCATCGAATCGACGGTCGGCACCACCCATCCGGTCGTACTGCCGCGGGCCGCCCGCGAACCGCGCGGCGACCTCGTGCTGTGTGACGTGGCCCGGGAGGCCGGGGACGAGCTGCTGCACGCGCTCCGGGAGCTGGGCGTCGAGCGGGACGGCCCGATCGCCGTCGAGAACATCGACCTGTCGCCGTCCCGGACGCAGCCCCGGCACGACCCCGGACGCAGCCCGGGCGCGGCCCCGCGCAGCCCGGGCGCGGCCCCCGGAAACGCGCCGGCCCCGTCCTCCCCGGGCAGCGGGGGGGCGGGGCCGTACGCGGTCCGGGGCCGGGGCCCGGTCTCAGCCGAGGGCCGACTTCACGACGTCCGCGAGACGCCCCGCGACCGCGCGGGCCTGCTCGATGTCGGCGGCCTCGACCATCACCCGTACGAGCGGCTCGGTACCGGACGGACGGAGCAGTACCCGGCCGGTGGTGCCCAGCTCGCGCTCGGCATCGGCGACGGCCGCGGCCAGCTCCGCGGAGGTCTTGACCCGGGACTTGTCCACGTCGGGGACGTTGACCAGCACCTGCGGCAGCCGCTGCATGACACCCGCGAGCTCGGCCAGCGAGCGGCCGGTCGCCGCGACGCGCGCCCCCAGCATCAGGCCGGTGAGCGTGCCGTCGCCGGTGGTGGCGTGGTCGAGGATGATCACGTGCCCGGACTGCTCGCCGCCGAGCGCGTAGCCGTGCTCCTTCATCGACTCCAGGACGTACCGGTCGCCGACGCCGGTCTGCACGACCTCGATGCCCTCGCCCTCCATGGCCAGCTTGAAGCCGAGGTTGGACATCACGGTGCCGACGACGGTGTTGCCGCGCAGGGAGCCCGCCTCGCGCATGGCCAGGGCCAGCACAGCCAGGATCTGGTCGCCGTCGACCTCGGCGCCCGAGGCGTCCACCGCGAGGCAGCGGTCCGCGTCGCCGTCGTGCGCGATGCCGAGGTCGGCGCCGTGCTCGACGACGGCCTGCTTGAGGAGACCCAGGTGCGTGGAGCCGCAGCCGTCGTTGATGTTGAGGCCGTCCGGCTCGGCGCCGATGGTGACGACCTCGGCACCCGCCCGGGTGAAGGCCTCGGGCGAGACGCGGGCGGCCGCTCCGTGCGCCTCATCCAAGACGATCTTGAGCCCGTCGAGGCGGTTGGGGAGGACCCCGATGAGGTGGGCGACGTACTTGTCGAAGCCCTCGTCGTAGTCGGAGACGCGGCCGACGCCGGCGCCGGTCGGGCGGTCCCAGGGGGCGCCGGTGCGGTGCTCGTCGTAGACGGCCTCGATGCGGTCCTCGAGCTCGTCGGCGAGCTTGTGGCCGCCCCGGGCGAAGAACTTGATCCCGTTGTCCGGCATCGCATTGTGGCTGGCCGAGAGCATCACGCCGAGGTCGGCGCCCAGCGCACCGGTGAGATACGCCACCGCCGGGGTGGGCAGCACACCGACGCGCAGGACGTCCACCCCCGCGCTCGCGAGGCCCGCGACGACTGCGGCCTCCAGGAATTCGCCGGAGGCACGGGGGTCGCGCCCGACGACCGCGGTCGCCCGGTGGCCCGCGAAGGTGCCCGCCTCCGCGAGTACGTGGGCGGCCGCCACGGAGAGACCGAGCGCGAGCTCAGCCGTCAGATCCGCATTGGCGACGCCGCGTACACCGTCCGTCCCGAAGAGTTGTCCCACCGTTGTCCTCCCGAGTTCACGCTTCGTTTGTGACCGCTTGTGACATGTATTTGCCGCTTGTGGCGGTAAACGAACCGCCCCGGCAGCACGGAGAGTGCTGCCGGGGCGGTTTGTTGCTGAACAGCAGGCGCAGATTAACGCTTGCTGTACTGCGGAGCCTTACGGGCCTTCTTGAGACCGGCCTTCTTGCGCTCGACCGCACGGTCGTCGCGGGAAAGGAAGCCGGCCTTCTTCAGCGCCGGGCGGTTGTTGTCGACGTCGGCCTCGTTCAGGGCACGGGCCACGCCGAGGCGCAGGGCGCCGGCCTGACCGGAGACGCCGCCACCCGCGATGCGGGCGATGATGTCGTAGCGACCGTCGAGCTCGAGGAGCTTGAACGGCTCGTTGACTTCCTGCTGGTGCACCTTGTTGGGGAAGTAGTCCTCAAGGGTGCGACCGTTGATCTTCCACTTGCCGGTACCCGGAACGATCCGGACGCGGGCGATGGCGTTCTTGCGACGGCCCAGGCCGGCGGCCGGCTGCGGGTCGCCGAAGCGGCCGGCAAGGGACTCGGAGGTGTAGTCGCCCTCGACGACGACCTCAGACTCGGTGGTGTACTCCTCGACGCCCTCGAACTCTTCGACGGGGGTCTCGGCGGTGGTCTCGGCCACGATGCTCCTCAGAATTTTCTACGTCTTAGGGGGTGGCCGGAACTACTGCGCGACCTGGGTGATCTCGAACGGCACCGGCTGCTGGGCAGCGTGGGGGTGCTGGTCGCCCGAGTAGACCTTCAGCTTCGAGAGCATCTGACGGCCCAGGGTGTTCTTGGGGAGCATGCCCTTGACGGCCTTCTCGACGGCCTTCTCCGGGTTGTTCGCCAGGAGGTCGTCGTAGCGCACGGAGCGGAGACCGCCCGGGAAGCCGGAGTGGCGGTACGCCATCTTCTGGGACGCCTTGTTGCCCGACAGGTGCACCTTGTCGGCGTTGATGATGACGACGAAGTCACCCATGTCCATGTGGGGCGCATAGGTCGGCTTGTGCTTGCCCCGCAGGAGGGCAGCGGCCTGGGTCGCCAGACGGCCGAGGACTACGTCCTGGGCGTCGATGACGAGCCACTGGCGCGAGATGTCGCCGGGCTTGGGGCTGAACGTACGCACGCGTATGCCTTCGCTTCTTCAGTGGTGGTATCCCAGGGGCGCAAGCCCCACGGGAAGGTCCTGACAGGGTCACCACGGACGATCACGACAGCCCTCGTTCACATCGGGGACGCAACCCGTGTGAACCGCTGGTCATCGGTCCGGTGGACCGGCGTAAGGCCCTTTCACGTGAGAATGAGAAAGCCAATACGCATAACAAACCAGCAGGATACCCAAGCAGACCCGTACGGGTCAAAACGCGGTCCGCGATGCCGATTCTGCTGGCGTCGCGGCGCACTCCGGTTCGGTCCTGGGTGGGGACCCCGCAGTTGTTACGGGCTCCAGAATAACCCGACCGGAGCGCAGTGCACGACGCGCCAGCATGATCGCCAGTCCGCACAGGGTGGCGCAGTCCTTGAAGGCGCGCCGCTTGTGGGCCAGCTCGGAGGGCCACGGCACCAGCGCCACCTGGGGCGTCAGGGCCAGCCAGAACCAGGGCGAGCGGGGCATCGAGCCCGGCCGCACCGCCGAGGCCAGCAGCAGCGGAAGCACCACCAGCAGGTAGTGGTCGAAGGACGGCCGCGAGACCAGGAATGCGGCGAGCATCACCATGCAGGCGGTCTCCGCGAGCCGCAGCTCTCCCCCGTCCCCGTCCCCCGGGCCGTCCGTACGCCGCCACCGCCGCCACGCCGCGACCAGTCCGCCCAGCGCCCCCGCCCCCGCGAGCAGCACCGCGACGGGCTCCGGCACCCCCAGCCGCGGCAGCACCGCGATCGGCGAGGCGTCCCAGGGCAGCGCGTACGCGTCCTGCCCCTGGAGCAGGAACGGCAGCGTCTTGGTGACGAACAGCGTCGGGCTCGGCATCATCAGCGCCCCGAGCAGGGAGAGGCCGAGCGGCACCAGCACGGCCACGGCCAGTCCGCGCCACCGCCGGGCCAGTACGAAGAGCAGCCCGATCGGCACCAGCATGGGCTTGCAGGCGATGGCCAGCCCCACCACCAGCCCCGCCGCGACCCAGGACCGCCGGTGCGCGAACAGCAGCGCCACGGGCAGCGCGGCCGCCGAGATGGCGGTCCAGTTGCCGATCAGCACGAGGTTCACGTACGGCTTGTAGGCCAGGGCCAGCGCGGCGAACCCGCCGACCGCGAACCGGGAGCGCGCCGGCACCGAGAACAGCCGCAGCGCGGCCCACCAGCCGACGGCCAGCAGGGCGGACATCGCCAGGGGGAGCACCCAGCGCAGCACCGGCTGCGGCAGCAGCGCCTCGGGCACGGCCATGATCACGGCGCTCGGCAGGTAGAGGAACCGCTTGTCCTCGTACGGGGACCCGCCCTCCAGCAGCGTCTGTGCGGCCTTGACCACGAAGGCGTTGTCCGAGCCCCAGTTCTCCCGCAGGCTGGTGGAGACCGCGATGCCGAGCACCACGGCCAGCGCCACCGCGTGCCAGGGCCCGGACGCGGGCCGCAGCAGCCAGTCCACCGGCCGGTGCCCGGCCGAGGGACCCCGTACGGTGTCCCGTCCCCTGAGCCAGTCACCAGGCCGCAGCCGCACAACGCCTCCCGATCACCGCTCGGGGGCACTCCCCCCAGCGCTTCCGCTCGACCCTACGACCGAGGGCCGAAGCCCGCTCAGCGCTTCCGCTCGACCCTGCGTTCGTCCCACACGGGTTCCTGAGTCTCTCGTACGACACCGTCCGAGCCGAAGACCAGGAAACGGTCAAATGTCCGCGCGAACCACCGGTCGTGCGTGACGCACAGCACAGTGCCCTCGTACGACTCCAGGCCCTCCTGGAGCGCCTCCGCGGACTCCAGGTCCAGGTTGTCCGTCGGCTCGTCCAGCAGCAGCGCCGTGGTGCCGGCCAGCTCCAGCAGCAGGATCTGGAACCGCGCCTGCTGGCCGCCCGACAGCTTCTCGAACGGCTGGTCGCCCTGGCGCTCCAGCTCGTAGCGGCGCAGCACGGACATCGCCGCGCCCCGGTCCTTTGCGCACTCGGACCACAGGATGTCGACGAGGGTCCGCCCGAACAGTTCCGGGTGGGCGTGGGTCTGCGCGAAGTGGCCGGGGACCACGCGCGCGCCCAGCTTCCAGGTGCCCGTGTGCTTGACGTCCTCACCGGCCAGCAGCCGCAGGAAGTGCGACTTCCCGGAGCCGTTGGAACCGAGGACGCCGACCCGCTCCCCGTAGAAGACCTCCAGGGAGAACGGCTTCATCAGGCCGGTCAGCTCCAGGTTCTCCACGGTCAGCGCCCGCACGCCGGTCCGCCCGCCCTTGAGCCGCATCCGGATCTCCTGCTCGCGCGGCGGCTCCGGCGGCGGGCCGGCCTCCTCGAACTTCCTCAGCCGGGTCTGCGCGGCCGCGTACCGGGAGGCCATCTCGTGGCTGACCGCGGCCGCCTGCCGCAGCGTGACGACCAGCTTCTTCAGCTGGGCGTGCTTCTCCTCCCAGCGCTTCTTCAGCTCCTCGAAGCGGGCGAAGCGCTCGCGCCGGGCCTCGTGGAAGGTGTCGAAGCCACCGCCGTGCACCCAGACGTCGGAGCCGTCCGGGCCGGGTTCCACCGCCACGATCTTCTGCGCGGCCCGCGACAGCAGCTCCCGGTCGTGGCTGATGAACAACACCGTCTTGCGGGTTGCCCGCAGCTGCTCCTCCAGCCACCGCTTGCCGGGGACGTCCAGGTAGTTGTCGGGCTCGTCGAGCAGCAGCACCTCGTCCGGCCCGCGCAGCAGCGCCTCCAGGACGAGCCGCTTCTGCTCACCGCCGGAGAGCGTGCGCACCTCGCGGAACTGCGCCTTGTCGTACGGGATGGCCAGCGCGGCCATGGTGCAGACGTCCCACAGGGTCTCCGCCTCGTACCCCTGGACGTCCGCCCAGTCGCTGAGCGCCTGCGCGTACGCCATCTGCGCGGCCTCGTCGTCCACCGTCATGATCAGGTGCTCGGCGTGGTCGACGGCCTTGGCGGCCTCCCGGATCCGCGGCTGGGCCACGGACACCAGCAGGTCCCGGACCGTGGTCTCGTCCCGTACGGAGCCCACGAACTGCGACATCACGCCGAGGCCGCCGCTGACGGCGACCGAGCCGCCGTGCGGCTGGAGCTCGCCGGAGATCAGCTTCAGCAACGTGGTCTTGCCGGCCCCGTTCGCCCCGACCAGGGCGACGACCGACCCCTCCCCCACGCGGAAGGAGACGTCGGGGAGCAGGACCCGCCCGTCGGGAAGGTAGTACTCCAGGTGGCTGGCTTCGAGATGTCCCATGCCGGGCATTGTCCAGGCCCGGCGCCCGTCGGCCCAAACGGATTAGCGCGCGGTCAGCAGCAGCCCTTGCCGGGCAGGGTGCGCATGTTCCGCGCCTCCTTGCTGCGGGCGGCCAGCAGCTCGTCCGCCGGGTAGCCGACCTCCTCCAGGGTGAGCCCGTGCGGCTTCACGACGTGCACCGAGGAGTCCCGTACGGCGGCCCGCAGGACCTTCCCCGGCCAGTCGGTGGGCCGGTGGCCGTCGCCGACGTGGAGCAGGGCGCCGACCAACGACCGGACCATGTTGTGGCAGAAGGCGTCGGCCCGGACGGTGGCGGTCACGATCCCGTCCTCGGCGCGCTCCCAGCTGAGCTGCTGGAGGGTGCGGATGGTCGTGGCGCCCTCGCGCTTCTTGCAGTACGCGGCGAAGTCGTGCTCGCCGAGCAGCGGGGCGGCGGCCTCGTTCATGGCGTCCACGTCCAGCGGCCACTGGTGCCACAGCACGTGCCCGCGGCGCAGCGGGTCGACGCCGCCCTGGTGGTCGCCGACGCGGTAGGCGTAGCGGCGCCAGACGGCGGAGAAGCGGGCGTTGAAACCCTCCGGGGCCTCGGCGGCCCTCCACACGCGGACGTCGTGCGGGAGGCGCCCGGCGAGGCGGCGCAGCAGCTTGTCGTGGTGCTCGGCCCACACCTCCTCGGCGATGTCGAACTGGGCGACCTGCCCGCGGGCGTGCACGCCCGCGTCGGTCCGCCCTGCGACGGTCAGCTCGACCGGGTACGGCAGGCGCATCACGGTCTGCAGGGCGGACTCCAGCTCGCCCTGCACGGTCCGCAGCGTCCGCTGCTTCGCCCAGCCGGAGAAGTCCTTGCCGTCGTACGACAGGTCCAGCCGTACCCGGACGTGCCCGGGCTCCACCTCGTCACTCACGTGACAGATCCTCTCAGCTGCGTCTTTTGAACGAATGCAGAACGGGCCCGCCCCGGGAAGGGGCGGGCCCGTTCAGAGCCGATCAAGCAAGCTCGATCCCGGAGCGGGATCAGGCCTCCTTGGTCTCCTCGGCGGCGGGAGCCTCGGCCACGGCCTCGGCGTCCTTGGCGGCGCGCTTGGTGGCGGCCTCGGCCTCACCAGTGGCCTGCTGGGCGACCGTGAGGGCCTCGACCAGCTCGATCACGGCCATCGGGGCGTTGTCGCCACGACGGTTGCCGATCTTGGTGATGCGCGTGTAACCACCGGGGCGGTTCTCGTAGCGCGGGGCGATCTCGGTGAACAGCGTGTGCACGATGCTCTTGTCCGTGATCGTCTGCAGCACCAGGCGACGGTTGTGGATGTCGCCCTTCTTGGCCTTGGTGACCAGACGCTCGGCGTAGGGACGCAGGCGGCGGGCCTTGGCCTCGGTGGTGGTGATGCGGCCGTGCTCGAAGAGCGCCTTCGCGAGGTTCGCGAGAAGGTGCTTCTCGTGCGCGGCGGAGCCGCCCAGACGGGCACCCTTTGCGGGACGCGGCATGGTGTTACTCCTTCATATCTGCACCGGCCGTGTCAGGTACCGGTGTCAGTTCCCCCGGGGCGGCCGCCCCGGGAAAGTCTCTTCTCAGTACTGCTCGGTCTCGACGAAACCGGCGTCCGCGTCGTCGTCGGCGCCGAAGGCGTCGGCGGCGGCGGTCGGGTCGAATCCGGGCGGGCTGTCCTTGAGGGCCAGGCCCATGCCGGCCAGCTTCGCCTTGACCTCGTCGATCGACTTCGCACCGAAGTTGCGGATGTCGAGCAGGTCGGCCTCGGAGCGGGCGACGAGCTCACCCACGGAGTGGATGCCCTCGCGCTTGAGGCAGTTGTACGACCGGACGGTGAGCTCGAGCTCCTCGATCGGCAGCGCCAGGTCGGCGGCCAGGGCGGCGTCCGTCGGGGACGGGCCCATGTCGATGCCCTCGGCGTCGATGTTGAGCTCGCGCGCCAGACCGAACAGCTCGACCAGGGTCTTGCCGGCGGACGCCATGGCGTCGCGCGGGCGCATGGCCTGCTTGGTCTCGACGTCGACGATCAGCTTGTCGAAGTCGGTGCGCTGCTCGACTCGGGTCGCCTCGACCTTGTAGGTGACCTTGAGGACCGGGCTGTAGATGGAGTCGACCGGGATGCGGCCGATCTCCTGGCCCAGCTGCTTGTTCTGGACGGCGGAGACGTAGCCGCGACCGCGCTCGACGGTCAGCTCCATCTCCAGCTTGCCCTTGCCGTTGAGCGTGGCGAGGACCAGGTCCGGGTTGTGCACCTCGACACCGGCCGGGGGCGCGATGTCGGCAGCGGTGACCAGGCCGGGACCCTGCTTGCGCAGGTACATCACGACCGGCTCGTCGTGCTCCGAGGAGACGACCAGCTGCTTGATGTTGAGGATGATGTCGGTGACGTCTTCCTTGACACCGGGCACGGTGGTGAACTCGTGCAGGACGCCGTCCACGCGGATGCTGGTGACAGCGGCACCCGGGATCGAGGACAGGAGCGTGCGGCGCAGCGAGTTGCCGAGGGTGTAGCCGAAGCCCGGCTCCAGCGGCTCGATCACGAACCGCGAGCGGTACTCGTCGACGACCTCTTCGGTCAGCGAAGGACGCTGAGCGATAAGCATGTGTGTTCCTTCAGTCGTGGACGCCCACTATTTGACGCCCGACGGGAAAAGCCAGGTACTGCAAGGGTACGGGCGGCACGTCCCCCCGAAGGGGTTCGTACCGCCCGGACACTCAAAGACGCACAGGTGCGTCCGCTGCGTCAGACGCGGCGGCGCTTCGGCGGGCGGCAGCCGTTGTGCGGGGTGGGGGTGACGTCCTGGATCGAGCCGACCTCGAGGCCGGTGGCCTGGAGGGAGCGGATCGCGGTCTCGCGGCCGGAGCCCGGACCCTTGACGAAGACGTCAACCTTGCGCATGCCGTGCTCCTGCGCGCGGCGGGCGGCCGACTCGGCGGCCATCTGCGCGGCGAAGGGGGTGGACTTGCGCGAGCCCTTGAAGCCGACGTGGCCGGCGGAGGCCCAGGAGATCACGTTGCCCGAGGGGTCGGTGATCGAAACGATGGTGTTGTTGAACGTGCTCTTGATGTGGGCGTGCCCGTGAGCGACGTTCTTCTTTTCCTTGCGGCGCACCTTCTTGGCAGCGCCCTGACGACCCTTGGGGGGCATCTAAATCTCCTACGGGAGGTGGTCGGTCCTACAGCGCAAGACCGCTGAACAGGACTACTTCTTGCCCGGCTTCTTCTTACCGGCGATCGCGCGACGCGGGCCCTTGCGGGTACGCGCGTTCGTGCTGGTGCGCTGACCGTGCACCGGCAGGCCACGACGGTGGCGGATGCCCTGGTAGCACTGGATCTCGATCTTGCGGCGGATGTCGCCCTGGATCTCGCGGCGGAGGTCACCCTCGGTACGGAGGTTGGCGTCCACGTACTCGCGGATCTTGACGAGGTCCTCTTCGGCCAGGTCACGAACGCGGGTGTTCGGGTTCACGCCGGTGGAGGCGAGGATCTCCTTGGACCGGGTGCGCCCGATACCGAAGACGTAGGTGAGTGCGATCTCCACACGCTTTTCGCGCGGGATGTCAACACCGGAAACGCGTGCCATTCAATGGCTCCTGTGTGTTCGGGGGTCTTCCGCAGAACCACTCCCGACCGCCGACCGCCCGAGATGGGAGGTGGTACGTCCGGGTCCCCGGCCCCCGCCGGAGGTGCCGCCGGCCCCGTGGGGCTGGGCGGGTTCTGCGTATGTACGTTTTCTTACGTCGCGCGAAGAACTGCGGAAGGCAGGTCGGTCGGCGTGCGTCAGCCCTGGCGCTGCTTGTGGCGCAGGTTGTCGCAGATGACCATGACCCGACCGTGACGGCGGATCACCTTGCACTTGTCGCAGATCTTCTTGACGCTCGGCTTGACCTTCATGTTGGTGAGGTTCTCCGGGTCAGTGCCACCACCCGCACCGGGACGTCCGCCCAGGCAGGAGTGAGGACAAGATCTACTTGTATCGGTAGACGATCCGGCCACGCGTCAGGTCGTACGGAGACAGCTCCACAACGACCCGGTCATCCGGGAGGATGCGGATGTAGTGCATACGCATCTTGCCGCTGATGTGCGCGAGGACCTTGTGACCGTTCTGCAGTTCCACCTTGAACATCGCGTTCGGGAGGGACTCGATCACGGTGCCCTCGATCTCGATGGCACCTTGCTTCTTGGCCACGCTTCGCCCTTCGAATCGGCTACCTTGATCAGCTCCCTGCTTCGCATGAGGACATGCGGGTGCAAAGGAGCCGACGAGTCAGTCTACGTCAGGGCACCCAGAAAGACGAATCCGGAAAGTTTGCCCATCACCCTAGATCATTAACCGGTGTCGTCCGTCGACCCGGCCCCGGCACACCCGCCAGGTCAGCCCAGCGGGTCCGGGGCCGTCGTCACGCCGTATTCCGCCAGCTTCGCCTTGCCGCAGTCCGGACTGGTCAGGACGATCGGGCCGGCCTCCGTCAGGGCGATCGAGTGCTCCCAGTGCGAGGACCACGTGCCGTCCGTCGTGATGACCGTCCAGTCGTCCGCCAGGACCTCCGTCTGGGGGGTGCCCAGGGAGACCATCGGCTCGATCGCCAGGCAGACGCCCGGAACCAGCTTGATGCCCTTGCCCCGCTTGCGCGAGACGTAGTTCAGCAGGTGCGGGTCCATGTGCATCTCGGAACCGATGCCGTGGCCGCCGTAGTCCTCGATGATCCCGTACTTGCCCGTCGCGGGCCGCGGCTGGCGGCGGATGTAGCCCTCGATCGCCTTGGAGATGTCCACGAGGCGGTTGCCGAGCTTCATGGCGGCGATGCCGGCCCACATCGACTCCTCGGTCACCCGGGAGAGCTCCAGGAGCTCCGGAGCGTGTCCGGTGCCCACGAACGCCGTGTAGGCGGCGTCGCCGTGCCAGCCGTCGACGATCGCACCGGCGTCGATCGAGATGATGTCGCCGTCCTTGAGCACCGTCTTGTCGTCCGGGATGCCGTGGACGACGACCTCGTTCACCGAGGTGCAGATCGTCGCGGGGAAGCCGCCGTAGCCGAGGAAGTTCGACTTCGCCCCGGCATCCGCGATGACCTTGCGGGCCACCATGTCCAGATCCCGCGTCGTGGCGCCCGGCACGGCCGCCTCACGGGTCGCCGCGTGGATCGCGGCGACGACCAGCCCTGCCTCGCGCATCTTCGCGATCTGCTCGGGGGTCTTGATCTGGACCATGGGAAGTGCCTTCCACCTTCGGATCTGCGTAATCAGGTCGTCTCAACAGTACGGCCGCGGGGTCCTGGGGACACCGCGGCCGTACTGCTCGAACAGGGGTACTACTTCTTGAGGGCGTCCATCGCGCGCTGCGTGACGTCCGCGACCTCACCGAGGGCCGGGATCGTCACCAGCAGGCCCTGGGCCTTGTAGTAGTCGATGATCGGCTCGGTCTGCGTGTGGTAGACCTCGAGCCGGTTGCGGACGGTCGCCTCGGAGTCGTCGTCACGCTGGTACAGCTCGCCGCCGCAGGTGTCGCAGACGCCCTCGGTCTTCGGGGCGGCGTACACGACGTGGAAGACGTGCGCGGAGTCGTTGCGGCAGATCCGGCGGCCGGCGATGCGCTTGACCACCTCGTCCTCCTCGACCTCCAGGTCGAGGACGGCGTCGAGCTTCATGCCCGCGGTCTGCAGCATCACGTCCAGCGCCTCGGCCTGCGAGACGTTGCGCGGGAAGCCGTCCAGCAGGAAGCCGTTCACGGCGTCCGGCTGCTCCATCCGGTCCTTGGCCATGCCGATGGTGATCTCGTCGGGGACGAGGTCACCGGCGTCCATGAACGCCTTCGCGCGCTGACCCAGCTCGGTGTTCTGGCTGATGTTGGCCCGGAAGAGGTCGCCCGTGGAGATGTGCGGGATCGACAGGTTCTTCGCAAGGAACGCGGCCTGCGTTCCCTTGCCCGCACCGGGCGGTCCGACGAGGACGATTCGCATCAGCGGAGGAACCCTTCGTAATTGCGCTGCTGGAGCTGGCTCTCGATCTGCTTCACGGTTTCCAGACCCACACCCACGATGATGAGGATGCTCGTCCCGCCGAACGGGAAGTTCTGGTTCGCTCCGAAGCCGGCCAACGCCATCGTCGGCACAAGAGCGATGAGACCCAGGTACAGCGACCCCGGCCAGGTGATCCGGTTGAGCACGTAGCTCAGGTACTCGGCGGTGGGTCGACCGGCACGGATACCCGGGATGAACCCACCATACTTCTTCATGTTGTCTGCAACTTCCTCGGGGTTGAAAGAAATCGCCACGTAGAAGAACGCGAAGAAGACGATCAGGAGGAAGTAGGCGGCGATGTAGTACGGGTGGTCGCCCTTGACGAAGTGCTTCTGGATCCAGGTGGCCCAGCCCGCGGTCGAGCCGCTGAACTGCACGATCAGTGCGGGGATGTACAGCAGCGACGAGGCGAAGATGACCGGGATGACACCGGCCTGGTTCACCTTGAGCGGGATGTACGTCGAGGTGCCCCCGTACGCACGGCGGCCGATCATGCGCTTCGCGTACTGGACCGGAATCCGCCGCTGCGCCTGCTCGACGAAGACCACCAGGGCGACCATCGCCAGGCCGACGAGGATCACCACGCCGAACTCGACCCAGCCGTCGGCGATCTTGCCCTGGAGCTTGATCTGCCACAGCGCGCCGATGAAGCCGGCGGCGATCGAGATGAACATCAGGATCGACATGCCGTTGCCGATGCCGCGGTCGGTCACGAGCTCACCGAGCCACATGACGACGCAGGTACCCGCGGTCATGGTGACGACCATGACGATGGTGGTGAAGATCGACCGGTTCGGGACGATCTGGCTGGCGACCTGGCAGCCCTGGAACAGGGCACCAGTGCGGGCAGTGGCGACGAGGCCGGTGCCCTGCAGGATCGCGAGTGCGACCGTCAGATAGCGCGTGTACTGCGTGATCTTCGCGGTGCCGGACTGACCCTCTTTCTTGAGGTTCTCCAGCTTCGGAATGACCACGGTCAGCAGCTGCAGGATGATGCTCGCCGTGATGTACGGCATGATGCCGAGCGCGAAGATCGTGATCTGCAGCAGCGCACCGCCGCTGAACATGTTGACGAGACCGAAGAGGCTGTTGCTGCTCCCGGCCTGGTCGACACAGATCTGAACGTTCTTGTAGCTCACGCCGGGTACCGGGATGTGGGACCCGAGCCGGAACAGCACGATGATGCCGAGCGTGAAGAGCAGCTTCTTGCGCAGGTCGGGCGTCTTGAACGCCCGGGCGAACGCGGTGAGCACGGTGCCTCCTGCGACCCCCGCGCTACTGCGTCAGAGGTGACGGTCTGAGGGATCGACGAATACGTACAAGCAAAGGTGCAGGCCACCTTACCGGCGACTGCGCCCCCCGTGGAACGACCAACCGGGGATGCCCCATATGTGAGGCATCCCCGGTCGGGTTTTACTCGCTATTTGTCACAAAGTTCGTCTTAGACGAGCTCGGTGACGGTGCCGCCGGCAGCGGCGATCTTCTCCTTGGCGGAGGCGGAGACGGCGTCAACCGAAACCGTCAGCGCCACGGAGATCTCGCCCTGGCCCAGGACCTTGACGAGGCTGTTCTTGCGCACCGCGCCCTTGGCGACCAGGTCGGCCACCGTGACCTCTCCACCCTCGGGGTAGAGAGCGCCGAGCTTGTCCAGGTTGACAACCTGGAACTCGGTGCGGAACGGGTTCTTGAAGCCCTTGAGCTTCGGCAGGCGCATGTGGAGGGGCATCTGCCCACCCTCGAAGCGCTGCGGGATCTGGTAACGGGCCTTCTGGCCCTTCGTACCACGACCGGCCGTCTTACCCTTCGACGCCTCACCACGACCGACACGGGTCTTCGCGGTCTTGGCGCCGGGGGCGGGACGGAGGTTGTGGGCCTTCAGCGGGCTGTTCTCAGCCATGATTAGTCAACCTCCTCAACCGTCACGAGGTGGCGGACGGTGTGCACCATTCCGCGGAACTCGGGGCGGTCCTCCTTGACGACCACGTCGTTCAGGCGCTTGAGCCCGAGCGAACGCAGAGTGTCGCGGTGGTTCTGCTTGCTGCCGATGTACGACTTCGTCTGCGTGATCTTGAGGCGAGCCATTACGCACCCGCCCCAGCACGCGCACGAAGCAGAGCCGCGGGGGCGACGTCCTCGAGGGGCAGACCGCGGCGGGCCGCGATCTCCTCGGGACGCTGCAGGCCCTTGAGGGCCTCCACGGTCGCGTGCACGATGTTGATCGCGTTGTCGGAGCCGAGCGACTTCGACAGGATGTCGTGAACGCCGGCGCACTCCAGAACGGCGCGCACCGGGCCACCGGCGATAACACCGGTACCGGGGGAAGCAGGCTTCAGCAGGACAACGCCGGCCGCCTTCTCGCCCTGGATCGGGTGCGGGATGGTGCCCTGGATGCGCGGAACCTTGAAGAAGTTCTTCTTGGCTTCCTCGACACCCTTGGCAATGGCCGCGGGAACTTCCTTGGCCTTGCCGTAACCGACACCTACGGTGCCGTCACCGTCGCCCACCACGACCAGCGCGGTGAAGCTGAAGCGGCGACCACCCTTGACAACCTTGGCGACGCGGTTGATCGCGACAACGCGCTCAACGTAAGCGGTCTTCTCGGCGGCAGGGCCACCGTCGCGACCCTTCCGGTCCCGCCGCTCGCCGCCACCGGCACCGCTTCCGCGGCGCTGGGGTCCAGCCATTGGATTACCTCTCTCTGTTACGTCCGTGAGTCCCGGAACCGGGGCTTAGAACTTCAGCCCGGCTTCGCGGGCGGCGTCAGCCAGAGCGGCAATGCGCCCGGCGTATCGGTTGCCACCGCGGTCGAACACGACGGTCTCGACACCCGCGGCCTTGGCACGCTCGGCGACGAGCGCGCCGACAGCCTGGGCCTGCGAGCTCTTGTCGCCTTCGCCACCGCGGATCGAAGCGTCCAGGGTCGACGCGGACGCCAGGGTGTGTCCCTGGAGGTCGTCGATGACCTGAGCAACGATGTTGCGGTTGGAACGCGTCACGACGAGGCGCGGACGCTCCGCCGTACCCGAGACGTTCTTGCGGATGCGGATGTGGCGGCGAGCCTTGGCAGCGCGCTTGTACGCGTCGCCCTTGGCGATCTTCACACCGTATGCCATGGCTACTTACCAGCCTTTCCGACCTTGCGGCGGATGACCTCGCCGGCGTACTTGACACCCTTGGCCTTGTACGGGTCGGGCTTCCGCAGCTTGCGGATGTTGGCGGCGACCTCGCCGACCTTCTGCTTGTCGATGCCCTCGACCGAGAACTTGGTGGGCGACTCGACCTTGAACGAGATGCCCTCGGGCGCCTCGATCAGGATCGGGTGGCTGTAACCAAGCTGGAACTCCAGAGCGGAGCCCTTCGCGGCGACGCGGTAACCGACACCGCTGATCTCGAGAGCCTTGACGTACCCCGTGGTCACACCGGTGATCATGTTCGCCACCAGCGTGCGGGACAGGCCGTGCAGGGCCTTGTTCTGACGCTCGTCGTTGGGGCGGGTGACGTTCAGAACGCCGTCCTCACCCTTGACGATCTCGATCGGCGCGGCGACGGTGTGCGAGAGGAGACCCTTGGGGCCCTTCACCGCGACCGTGCGGCCATCGATGGTGACGTCCACACCGGCGGGAACCTGGATGGGGAGCTTGCCGATTCGCGACATTGCTTTTCCTCCGTTCCCGACTACCAGACGTAGGCGAGGACTTCCCCACCTACGCCCTTCTTGCCTGCCTGCTGGCCGGTGAGGAGACCGTGGGACGTGGAGATGATCGCCACGCCCAGGCCGCCGAGCACCTTCGGCAGGTTGGTGGACTTTGCGTACACGCGCAGACCGGGCTTCGAGATCCGCTTGATGCCCGCGATGGAGCGCTCACGGTTCGGCCCGAACTTCAGCTCGAGGACGAGGTTCTTGCCGACCTCGGCGTCCTCGACCTTCCAGCCGGTGATGAAACCCTCCTGCTTGAGGATCTCCGCGATGTGCGACTTGATCTTGCTGTGCGGCATCACGACAGTGTCGTGGTACGCCGAGTTAGCGTTACGCAGACGGGTCAGCATGTCTGCGATCGGGTCAGTCATGGTCATGAAGTGGCCTTCGGCCTCTCTCGCCGGGGTTTCCTGTATGCGCCATCCCTCTCCCCACTCAGTGGCGGGACGGGTGCGGTGCGGGGACCTACGGCGTAGTAAGTCGTTATGGACGGCGGACGCCCAACCCCACAAGCCTACGGCATGCGGAGCAGGGCACCCACCGACCAGATGCTTACCGAGAGTCTCTGGAACTTCCCAAGTCCTTGCGGACGAGGGCGAATTACCAGGAGCTCTTGGTCACGCCCGGCAGCTCGCCACGGTGAGCCATCTCACGAAGGCAGACGCGGCACAGGCCGAACTTGCGGTACACGGAGTGGGGACGACCGCAGCGCTGGCAGCGGGTGTACGCACGCACACCGAACTTGGGCTTGCGGGCAGCCTTCGCGATGAGAGCCTTCTTCGCCATCTCGCTTACGCCTCCTTGAAGGGGAAGCCGAGGTGACGAAGGAGCGCGCGGCCCTCAGCGTCGTTGGTCGCCGTGGTGACCACGGTGATGTCCATACCCCGGGTACGGTCGATCTTGTCCTGGTCGATCTCGTGGAACATGACCTGCTCCGTGAGACCGAAGGTGTAGTTGCCACGGCCGTCGAACTGCTTCGGCGACAGACCACGGAAGTCACGGATACGCGGCAGCGCGAGCGACAGCGTACGGTCCAGGAACTCCCACATGCGGTCACCACGGAGGGTGACGTGGCAGCCGATCGGCTGACCCTCACGCAGCTTGAACTGCGCGATGGACTTGCGGGCCTTCGTGACGGCCGGCTTCTGACCGGTGATCGTCGTCAGGTCGCGGATGGCGCCGTCGATCAGCTTGGAGTCGCGGGCGGCGTCGCCCACACCCATGTTGACCACGATCTTCACGAGACCGGGGATCTGCATGACGTTCTCGTACGAGAACTCCTCACGCAGCTTGCCCGCGATGTCCTCGCGGTACTTCGTCTTGAGACGCGGAGTGGTAGCCATCAGATGTCCTCACCCGTCCGCTTGGCAACGCGGATCTTGTTGCCCTCGTCGTCGAAGCGGAAACCGACGCGGGTAACGACCTTCTGGCCGTCCTTCTCCACAACCAGCTGAACGTTGCTGACGTGGATCGGAGCCTCGGTGATCACGATGCCACCGGCCTGCGAGCCACCAGCGGTCTGACCGGCCTTGGTGTGCTTCTTGACCCGGTTGACACCCTCGACGAGGACACGGTTCTCAGCGGGGATGGCCTGGATGACCTTGCCCTGCTTGCCCTTGTCCTTACCGGTGATGACCTGAACCAGGTCGCCCTTCTTGATCTTCATGCTTACAGCACCTCCGGCGCGAGCGAGATGATCTTCATGAACTTCTTCTCGCGCAGCTCACGGCCCACGGGGCCGAAGATACGGGTGCCGCGAGGGTCGCCGTCGTTCTTGAGAATGACAGCGGCGTTCTCGTCGAAGCGGATGTACGAGCCGTCCTGGCGGCGGCGCTCCTTGACGGTGCGAACGATGACCGCCTTGACGACGTCACCCTTCTTCACGTTGCCACCGGGGATCGCATCCTTGACGGTGGCGACGATGACGTCACCGATGCCCGCGTAGCGGCGACCGGAGCCACCGAGAACACGGATGCAAAGGATCTCCTTGGCACCAGTGTTGTCGGCGACACGCAGTCGCGACTCCTGCTGGATCACGTCTATCTCCTGATTTGTCTGCCGGTTCCCGGCGGGGGCCTCTCACTCCGGAGAGCGGCGGCCCCCACCGAGCCTGGCGGAACGAACCTAAGGGAAACCCCTCAGGTAATTACTTGGCCTTCTCGAGGATCTCGACGATGCGCCAGCGCTTGCTCGCCGACAGCGGACGCGTCTCCATGATGAGGACGCGGTCGCCGACGCCGGCAGCGTTCTGCTCGTCGTGAGCCTTGAGCTTGTTCGTACGGCGGATGACCTTGCCGTACAGCGCGTGCTTCACGCGGTCCTCGACAGCGACGACGACGGTCTTGTCCATCTTGTCGCTGACGACGAGACCCTCACGGGTCTTGCGGAAACCGCGCTCGTTCGTCTCAGTCACGTTGTTCTCGCTCATCAGGCGTTCTCCACCGTCTCGATACCGAGCTCACGCTCGTGCATCAGGGTGTAGATGCGAGCGATGTCCTTACGGACGGACTTGAGCCGGCCGTTGTTCTCCAGCTGACCCGTGGCCGCCTGGAAGCGGAGCTTGAACAGCTCCTCCTTGGCCTCGCGCAGCTTGCCAACGAGCTCCTCGTTGCCGAGCTCACGCAGCTCGGACGCCTTGGTTCCCGTCGCCATCACGACTCACCTGCCTCGCGCCGAACAATCCGGCACTTCATCGGAAGCTTGTGAGCAGCGCGGGTGAGCGCCTCACGAGCAATCTTCTCGTTCGGGTAGGACAGCTCGAACATGACCCGGCCCGGGTGCACGTTCGCGATCCACCACTCGGGAGAACCCTTACCGGAACCCATGCGGGTTTCGGCCGGCTTCTTCGTCAGCGGACGGTCCGGGTAGATGTTGATCCAGACCTTGCCGCCACGCTTGATGTGGCGGGTCATCGCGATACGAGCCGCCTCGATCTGGCGGTTCGTCACGTAGGCGGGGGTGAGCGCCTGGATGCCGTACTCGCCGAACGAGACCTCAGTACCGCCCTTGGCCATACCGCGGCGCTTCGGGTGGTGCTGCTTGCGGTGCTTGACCCTACGAGGGATCAGCATGTCGGTCAGGCCTCCGTTCCGGTGCTCTCAGCCGGAGCGGCGGCGGGGGCGTCGGCCTTGGGGGCCTCGGCACCAGCAGCCTGCTGCGGCTTGCGGCCACCACGGCCGCCGCGCTCGCCACCACGGCCACCACGGCCGGCGGGACGGTCGCCAGCGCCGGCACCACGGGCCGGGCGGTTACCCGCACGGGCCGCAGCGTTCTCGGCGCGAACCTCGGCGATGTTCTTGACGTCGCCCTTGTAGATCCAGACCTTCACGCCGATCCGGCCGAAGGTGGTCTTGGCCTCGAAGAAGCCGTAGTCCACGTTCGCGCGCAGCGTGTGCAGCGGCACACGACCCTCGCGGTAGAACTCGGAGCGGGACATCTCGGCGCCGCCGAGGCGGCCACCGCACTGGATCTTGATGCCCTTGGCGCCGGCCTTCATGGTGCCCTGCATGCTCTTGCGCATGGCACGACGGAAGGAGACGCGGGAGGAGAGCTGCTCGGCAACGGCCTGAGCAACCAGCTGAGCGTCGAGCTCGGGGTTCTTGACCTCGAGGATGTTCAGCTGGACCTGCTTGCCCGTGAGCTTCTCGAGGTCGCCGCGGATGCGGTCGGCCTCGGCGCCACGACGGCCGATGACGATGCCCGGACGAGCGGTGTGGATGTCCACACGCACGCGGTCACGGGTGCGCTCGATCTCAACCTTCGAGATGCCGGCGCGCTCCATGCCGGACGTCATCATCCGACGGATGGCGACGTCTTCCTTGACGTAGTCCTTGTACAGCTTGTCGGCGTACCAACGCGACTTGAAGTCGGTGGTGATGCCGAGCCGGAACCCGTGCGGGTTTACCTTCTGGCCCATTACCGGGAACCTTCCTTGCTGCTGACGACCACGGTGATGTGGCTGGTCCGCTTGCGGATCCGGTAGGCACGGCCCTGGGCACGCGGACGGAACCGCTTCAGGGTCGGGCCCTCGTCCACGTACGCCTCGCTGATGACCAGCGTGGAGGCGTCCGGGTGGTTGTAGTTGTGTGCGGCGTTGGCAATGGCGCTGTCCAGCACCTTGCCAACCGGCACGCTCGCGGCCTGCGGGGCGAAACGCAGGACCGCCTGAGCCTCCGTGGCATCCATGCCACGGATGAGGTCCACCACGCGGCGGGCCTTCATGGGCGTGACGCGGATGTACCGCGCCTGGGCCCTGGCTTCCATGGTTGTCCCTTCGGTGTTAGTCATAGTCGTAACCACCCCGCGATTAGCGGCGCTTCGACTTCCGGTCGTCCTTGACGTGGCCGCGGAAGGTGCGAGTCGGCGAGAACTCGCCGAGCTTGTGGCCGACCATCGACTCGGTGACGAACACCGGGACGTGGGTCTTGCCGTTGTGCACCGCGATGGTGTGACCCAGCATGGCCGGGATGATCATCGAGCGACGGGACCAGGTCTTGATGACGTTCTTGGTACCAGCTTCGTTCTGAGCGTCCACCTTCTTGATGAGGTGTCCGTCGACGAAGGGTCCCTTCTTGAGACTGCGCGGCATCTAAACCCGCTCCTAGCGCTTCTTGTTCGTCTTGCGGCGGCGGACGATGTACTTGCTCGAAGCCTTCTTCGGCGAGCGAGTACGACCCTCCTTCTGACCCCACGGGGAGACCGGGTGGCGACCACCGCTGGTCTTGCCCTCACCACCACCGTGCGGGTGGTCAACCGGGTTCATCGCGACACCGCGGACGGACGGGCGAACGCCCTTCCAGCGCATGCGGCCGGCCTTGCCCCAGTTGATGTTCGACTGCTCGGCGTTGCCGACCTCGCCGACCGTCGCGCGGCAGCGCGCGTCGACCAGGCGGATCTCACCGGACGGCATACGAAGGTGGGCCATGGTGCCCTCCTTCGCCAGCAGCTGCACGGAGGCACCCGCGGAACGGGCGAACTTGGCGCCACCGCCGGGACGGAGCTCGATCGCGTGGATCGTGGTACCGACCGGGATGTTGCGCAGGGCCAGGTTGTTACCGGGCTTGATGTCGGCCGTGGGGCCGTTCTCGATCCGGTCGCCCTGGTTCAGACCGCGGGGAGCGATGATGTAGCGCTTCTCGCCGTCCGCGTAGTGCAGGAGCGCGATGCGCGCAGTGCGGTTGGGGTCGTACTCGATGTGCGCGACCTTGGCCGGCACGCCGTCCTTGTCGTGACGACGGAAGTCGATCACGCGGTAGGCGCGCTTGTGTCCACCACCCTGGTGGCGAACGGTGATCCGACCGGTGTTGTTACGGCCGCCCTTGCTGTGCAGCGGGCGAACCAGCGACTTCTCCGGCGTGGACCGCGTGATCTCGACAAAGTCGGCGACGCTGGAGCCACGACGGCCCGGGGTCGTCGGCTTGTACTTGCGGATACCCATTTCTCAGTCCTCGTCCGATTCCGGACGACTCAGGACTCCGTTAGGAGGCCTGGCCGCCGAAGATGTCGATACGGTCGCCCTCAGCGAGGGTCACGATGGCGCGCTTGGTGTCAGCACGCTTGCCGAAACCGGTCTTGGTGCGCTTGCGCTTACCCTGACGGTTGATCGTGTTGACCCCGGTGACCTTGACCGAGAAGACCGCCTCGACGGCCTGCTTGATCTGGGTCTTGTTGGCGCCGGGCGCGACGATGAACGTGTACTTGTTCTCGTCCAGCAGCGCGTAGCTCTTCTCCGAGACAACCGGCTTGATCAGCAGGTCGCGCGGGTCAGTGAAGGTCTTGCTGGTAACGGTCGCCTCAGACATCAGGCGTCGCTCCCTTCGGTCTCGTCGGCCTTGGGGCCAGACACGAAGGACTCCAGCGCGGCCTGGGTGAAGACCACGTCGTCAGAGACGATCACGTCGTACGTGTTCAGCTGGCCCGGCTCCAGGATGTGAACCTGGGGCAGGTTGCGGGCGGACAGCCACGCGGCCTCGTCGGCACGCTCGACGACCAGGAGCAGGTTCTTGCGCTCCGAGATCTTGCCGAACAGCGTCTTGGCGGCCTTCGTGGAGGCGGCACCCTCGACCACGCCGGTGACGACGTGGATGCGGGAGTGACGCGCACGGTCCGACAGGGCACCGCGGAGGGCGGCGACCTTCATCTTCTTGGGGGTCCGCTGCGAGTAGTCACGCGGCTGCGGGCCGTGGACGACGCCACCGCCGGCGAACTGCGGAGCGCGGGTCGAACCCTGACGGGCGCGGCCGGTGCCCTTCTGGCGGTAAGGCTTCTTGCCACCACCACGGACTTCGCCACGGGTCTTCGTCTTGTGCGTGCCCTGACGGGCAGCGGCCAGCTGAGCGACGACGACCTGGTGGATCAGCGGAACGCTGGTCTTCGCGTCGAAGATCTCCGCGGGGAGCTCGACGGTACCGGCCTTGTCGCCTGCCGGCGAAAGGATGTCAATGGTGCTCATTAACCTCAAGCCCCCTTGGCCGCGGTACGGACCAGGACGAGGCCGCCGTTCGGACCGGGGACTGCGCCCTTGATGAGCAGCAGACCCTTCTCCGCGTCTACCGCGTGGATGGTCAGGTTCTGGGTGGTGACGCGCTCGTTGCCCATACGACCAGCCATGCGCATGCCCTTGAAGACACGCCCAGGGGTGGCGCAGCCACCGATCGAACCGGGGGAGCGGTGCTTGCGCTGCACACCGTGACCGGCGCCGAGGCCCCGGAAGTTGTGCCGCTTCATGACACCGGCGAAGCCCTTGCCCTTGCTGTTGCCCGTGACGTCAACCTTGACGCCGGACTCGAACACCTCGGCAGTGATCTCCTGGCCGAGCGTGTACTCGCTGGCGTCGGAGGTGCGGAGCTCCACCAGGTGGCGGCGGGGGGTCACGTCGGCCTTGGCGAAGTGGCCCTTGAGGGGCTTGTTCACCTTGCGCGGGTCGATCTCGCCGAAGGCGATCTGGACCGACTCGTAGCCGTCGATGTCGTTCGTACGGACCTGGGTAACGACGCAGGGCCCGGCCTTGACGACGGTCACCGGGACGACACGGTTGTTCTCGTCCCAGACCTGGGTCATGCCGAGCTTCTCGCCCAGGACGCCCTTGATCTGCTTTGCCATCTTCTCGACGCCTCTCAGAGCTTGATCTCGATGTCAACGCCGGCCGGAAGGTCCAGGCGCATCAGCGAGTCAACGGTCTTGGGCGTCGGGTCGAGGATGTCGATCAGGCGCTTGTGCGTGCGCATCTCGAAGTGCTCGCGCGAGTCCTTGTACTTGTGCGGCGACTTGATGACGCAGTACACGTTCTTCTCAGTGGGCAGCGGCACCGGGCCTGCGACCGACGCACCAGTGCGGGTCACCGTCTCGACGATCTTCTTCGCCGAGGAGTCGATGACCTCGTGGTCGTAGGCCTTGAGCCGGATGCGGATCTTCTGTCCCGCCATGGCTACTCCGTAGTCCTGTCTGTTGTGGAAACGCTCTGGCCCTCGGTCGGCTGTGGATCCCTCCACCGCTTCTCTCCGACCCACGCGGTCGGGCGTGTCGCACTCCCTCTACAGAAAATTCCCATACGGAAATTCCCTCGTCCAAGGGGGTGCGGTCCCAAGACCGCGGTTCGGGGGAGAAACACCCACCGAGCGCCTGGCAGGCACCGTGCTGACGCTTCCCAGAAGATTCCCGTACGTCCGCCCCATTGCTGCCCCGAGAGGCAGATGAAGGCGACGAGTACTGTGGGACTCGCTTCCGGTCCTCCCGGCGGGAGGCGCGCAGCATCGGCACTCAGCCGAGCAACTTGATTAGTCTGCCATACAAGACACGTACTGCGCCAATCGGGCCGAAGAGAATACCCCTCCACGGTGTGTGGTCAAACCGCGCCGCGCAGCGGGGCGGCCCGGGCCCCCCTTGGGATCCGCCCCGGCCCGCCCCCGGACCCGCGACGGCCTTTCCGCGGCTCCGCGGCGGGCTCCCCGCTCAGGACCGCGAGAGACTGCCGCAGCCCTCCTGCCCCTGGGTGGCGATGGTCTTGCTGCGGTCGTAGGGGTCCACGGGCGTCCCGGAGGGGGTGGGCCCGGCCGGCGCGTCCTCGTCGAACACGGGATGCAGGAAGCCGTCGTGGACGTCGCAGGCGCTGTTGCCGAGGTTGACGTCGGTCCTCTCCAGCCAGAGCCTGCCCGCGGTGGCCTCCCACCTGCGCGGGTCGGCGATCGAGAAGGTCATCTCCCGCCGCACGATGGTGCGCTTGACCTGCTCGGCGCCCGGCCTCGCCTTCACGAACGGGTGGACGAAGGTGTAGTCGACGAGCACGTCGGCCCGGCCGGGCTCCTTCCCGGGTTCCACCCACATCCGGCCGCGGACCTTGACCACGTCGCCCACGGGCTTCAGCTCGGTCGGCCTGGCCCGAGTGAACAGGTGCAGCGGGTCGTTCTCCTTCGTCGGAGCCGTCAGCGACCGCTCCACGCGGCTGAGCTGCTCCGCGGGCTTCGGGTCGAGCAGCGCCAGAGCGGCTCCGGGCCGCTCACCGCGCAGGGTCGCGGGGTCCAGGTTGGCCGTGATCAGGAACTGCCTGACCTTCTCCAGCGCGTCGGCGACCTGCTCCTTGCTCATCCCGCCCACGGCCTCGGCCTCGGGGACCTCGATCCCGGCCGCCCCGTCGGCCCACTGCAGCGCCGGGGAGCCCTTGAAGGGCTCCTTCAGGGTGGGCTCGTCCGGATACAGGGCCGAGGGCGGGGCGCTGGGCCGGGCGGTCTCGGCCGGCAGCGGGGCGCGGGCCCCGTCCTTCTGTGCGGCCTTGCCGGTGATCCGGTCGATGACCAGCTCCGGGCGGACGGCGATCAGCGCGAGGGCGGCGATGAGGACGACGGCCGCCGCGGCCTTGAGGCGCCGCTTGCGCCTCCCCCGCCCTTCCCTCTCCTGCCAGGCCGGACCGGTGCGCCAGCCAGCCGGCCCGGCGGAGTCCTCGCGCAGCCGCGCGGCGACCATCCGCGCCCGGGCGGACGGCTCACGGGGAGCCTGGCCCGCACCCGCCTCGGCCTGCTCCATGAACCGGGCCCACTCCTCGTCGGAGACGGCCGGTATGTCGTCGTTCTCGTTCTTCCCCATGCCCCGCCCCTGGAAGTCCGGAGCCTGCGGGACCGAGGTCCGGCAGGCTCCGGGCCGCCCGATGGATCGGGACGGGCTCCCCGGCCCGTCCCCCGCTGCCGCGTACCGCGGCGGCACCGATGTCGAACGGATCTTACCGACCGGTTCGGCGGGTGGAGCCGGCCGGGAAGGGGGGCGCACTCATCCCGTACCGCCCCTCCTGGCCTTGGCCGCGAGCGCGGCGAACCCGGGGGTGGCCAGCGCCTCGGCGAGCTGCTCGCGCCAGTCGGCGAGCGGCGGCAGGCCCGCCTCCTCCTCCCAGGCCTCGTGCCCGAGCACGCTGAACGCGGGGCGGGCGGCCGGGCGGACGAACGCGGCGGAGGTGGTCGGCCGGATCCGCTCGGGGTCCAGGCCGCTCAGCCGGTACGTCTCGCGCGCCAGCCCCCTCCAGGTGGTCCGCCCGCTCGCGGTGCCGTGGTAAATGCCGCCCATGGCCCAGCCCTTCAGCGCGGCCAGGCCGAGCTCGACCAGCCGGCGGGCCAGTGCGCGGGACCACGTGGGCTGGCCGTGCTGGTCGTCGACGACGTCGAGGCTCTCGCGCCGGGCCGCCAGTTCCAGCATGGTGGCGACGAAGTTCGGGCCGTGCTCGCCGTACAGCCAGGCGGTCCGCACGATGTAGCCGTCCTGCGGCAGCAGTTCTGCGACGGCCTGCTCGCCGAGCAGCTTGGAGCGCCCGTACGCGTTGAGCGGACCGGTCTCGGCGTCCTCGGGGTACGGCTCGGTGGCATCGCCGGGGAGCACGTAGTCGGTGGAGACGTGCAGCAGGCGTACGTGCGCCGCGGCGCACGCCTCGGCGAGGACGCGTACACCCGTGCCGTTGACGGCGGTCGCGGCCTCCTCGGCGGTCTCGGCGCCGTCCACGTCGGTCCAGGCAGCGCAGTTCACGACCACGGTGACGCCCTCGACCGCCGCGCGCACCGCGACCGGGTCGGTGATGTCCAGGTCTGCGCGGCGCAGGCCCACGGCCTCGATCCGGGAGGCCTTCAGGGCGGCCAGGACGTCCTGGCCGAGCATGCCGCCGGCGCCGGTGACGAGCCAGCGGCCGGCGAACGAGTAGGTCCTCACTTCCGCAGGGCCGCCTTCGCCTTCAGCGGCTCCCACCAGGCGCGGTTCTCGCGGTACCACGCGATCGTGGCGGCGATGCCCTCCTCGAAGGTGACCTGCGGGACGTAGCCGAGTTCGGCTCCGATCTTGCCGATGTCGATGGAGTAGCGCAGGTCGTGGCCCTTGCGGTCTTCGACCTGCTCGACCATGTCCCAGCCGAGGCCGGCCGCTTCGAGGAGCACGCCGGTGAGCTCCTTGTTGGTGAGCTCGGTGCCGCCGCCGATGTTGTAGACCTCGCCGGCGCGGCCGCCCCGCATCACCAGGTCGATGCCGCGGCAGTGGTCGGAGACGTGCAGCCAGTCGCGGACGTTGCCGCCGTTGCCGTACAGCGGGACCTTCCTGCCGTCCATCAGGTTCGTGACGAACAGCGGGATGACCTTCTCCGGGAACTGGTGGTGCCCGTAGTTGTTGGAGCAGCGCGTGACGACGACGTCCATGCCGTGCGTCCGGGCGTAGGCCAGGGCCAGCAGATCGGAGGAGGCCTTGGACGCGGAGTACGGGGAGTTCGGGGCCAGCGGCCACTCCTCGGTCCAGGAGCCCTCGCTGATCGAGCCGTACACCTCGTCGGTGGAGATGTGGACGAAGCGGCCGACGCCGTGCTTGCGGGCGGCGTCCAACAGGACCTGCGTGCCGACGACGTTGGTCATCACGAACGGCCCGGCCCCGGCGATCGAGCGGTCCACGTGGGACTCGGCGGCGAAGTGCACCACGACGTCGTGTCCGGGCATGACCCGGTCGACGGCCTCGGCATCGCAGATGTCGCCCCGTACGAACGCATAGCCGGGGTGCCGTGCGACCGGGGCGAGGTTGGCCTCGACACCGGAGTAGGTCAGCTTGTCGAAGACCGTGAGCCGGGCCGACGGGTCTAAGAGGAGCTGTTGGCGAACGAATTCCGAACCTATGAAACCGGCACCGCCGGTGACGAGGATGCGCATGGAACGGGGAGTCTAGCCGCTGGTGCACGACCGTTCAGGGCCGAATCGCACCGCCCCTTCCACGCTCTCGCATACGGTGGCGCCCATGCGAGGAATCCTCTTATCCGGTGGGACCGGATCCCGTCTCTGGCCGCTGACCCGCGCCGTCTCGAAGCAGCTGCTGCCCGTCTTCGACAAGCCGATGATCTACTATCCGCTCTCCACCCTGGTCATGGCCGGGATCAGCGAGATCCTCGTCATCACGACGCCGGAGGACCGTGAGCAGTTCGAGCGGCTGCTCGGCGACGGCTCCCAGTTCGGCATCCGGCTGGAGTACGCGGTGCAGGAGCGCCCCGAGGGCATCGCCCAGGCGCTCGTGCTGGGCGCCGACTTCATCGGCGAGGACTCCGTCGCCCTGATCCTCGGCGACAACATCTTCCACGGCAGCGGCCTCGGCACCCGCCTGGCCGCGCACGCCGGTTCCAGGGGCGGCCGGGTCTTCGCGTATCCGGTGGCCGACCCGACGGCGTACGGCGTGGTCGAGTTCGACGAGAACGGCCAGGCCGTCTCCATCGAGGAGAAGCCGGACAAGCCCAAGTCCCGCTACGCGGTCCCCGGTCTGTACTTCTACGACAACCGCGTCGTCGAGATAGCCCGCAACCTGGTGCCCAGCGCGCGCGGCGAACTGGAGATAACCGCGGTCAACGACGCGTACCTGCAGGCCGGCGAGCTGAACGTGACCGTCCTCGACCGCGGCACCGCCTGGCTGGACACCGGGACGTTCGAGTCCATGGTCCGGGCCTCGGAGTTCGTCCGCGTGATCGAGGAACGCCAGGGCTTCAAGATCGGCTGTATCGAGGAGGCGGCCTGGCGGGCCGGCCTGATCGACTCCGTCCAGCTGCACGAACTGGCCCAGCCGCTGCTCAAGAGCGGTTACGGCGACTACCTGATCGGCCTCCTCGACGAGGAGGGCTCCCGGTGAAGTTCCGCGAGCTCTCCCTCGAGGGCGCATACGAGATCACCCCGCAGCTGCACGGCGACCCGCGGGGCCTGTTCACCGAGTGGTACCGCTTCGACAAGCTGTCCGAGGTCGTCGGCCACCCGCTGAACCTGGCGCAGGCGAACCTCTCGGTGTCCTCGCGCGGCGTGGTCCGCGGCATCCACTTCGCCGACGTACCGCGCGGCCAGGCCAAGTACGTGACCTGCGTGCGCGGCGCCGTGCTCGACGTCGTCGTCGACCTGCGGGTCGGCTCCCCGACCTTCGGGCGCTGGGAGGGCGTCCGCCTCGACGACGTGGACCGCCGTGCGGTCTACCTCCCGGAGGGCATGGGCCACGGCTTCTGCGCCCTGAGCGACGACGCCACGCTTTCGTACCTCTGCTCGGAGACGTACAACCCGACCGGCGAGCACGCGGTTCACCCGCTCGACGCGGATCTGGGCATCGAGTGGCCGGCCGGCGTACCGCTGCTGTCCGCCCGTGACAGGGCGGCGCCCTCGCTGGCCTACGCGCAGGCCTCGGGCCTCCTGCCGGCCTACGCCGCCTGCAGGGAGTTCACCGAGTCCCTGCGCGTGACCGGCTGACGACCGGCTGACGCGCACCCCCGCGGCGTCACGCCCGTACGACGAAGGGCCCCTCCCCCGCCGCCGAAGCGGAAGGGAAGGGGCCCTTCGGTCAAACATGGTGCCCGCTCGCGCGAGCTACCAGGTCAGAACACGAATTACTTCGTGATCTTGGTGACCTGGCCGGCGCCGACGGTGCGACCACCCTCACGGATGGCGAACTTCAGGCCCTCCTCCATGGCGACCGGCTGGATCAGCGCGACCGACATCTCGGTGTTGTCGCCCGGCATGACCATCTCGGTGCCCTGCGGGAGGGTCACGACGCCGGTCACGTCCGTGGTACGGAAGTAGAACTGCGGGCGGTAGTTGTTGAAGAACGGGGTGTGACGGCCACCCTCGTCCTTCGACAGGATGTAGGCCTGGGCCTCGAACTCGGTGTGCGGCGTGACCGAACCGGGCTTGATGATGACCTGGCCGCGCTCGACGTCCTCGCGCTTGATGCCACGGAGGAGCAGACCGACGTTCTCACCGGCCTGGCCCTCGTCGAGCAGCTTGCGGAACATCTCGATACCGGTGACCGTGGTGGTGGTCTTCTCTTCCTTGATACCGATGATGTCGACGGTCTCGTTGACCTTCAGGACACCACGCTCGATACGGCCGGTGACGACCGTACCGCGACCGGTGATCGTGAAGACGTCCTCGACGGGCATGAGGAACGGCTTCTCGGTGTCACGCGGCGGGGTCGGGATGGCCTCGTCGACGGCGGACATGAGGCCGAGGAGCTTCTCGCCCCACTCCTTGTCGCCCTCGAGGGCCTTCAGCGCGGAGACGCGGACGACCGGCAGGTCGTCGCCCGGGAACTCGTACTCGGAGAGCAGCTCACGGACCTCGAGCTCGACGAGCTCCAGGATCTCCTCGTCGTCCACCATGTCGGCCTTGTTGAGGGCGACGACGATGTAGGGGACGCCGACCTGGCGGGCCAGGAGCACGTGCTCCTTGGTCTGCGGCATCGGGCCGTCGGTGGCGGCGACCACGAGGATCGCGCCGTCCATCTGCGCGGCACCGGTGATCATGTTCTTGATGTAGTCCGCGTGACCCGGGCAGTCGACGTGGGCGTAGTGACGCGCCTCGGTCTGGTACTCGACGTGCGCGATGGAGATGGTGATACCGCGCTGGCGCTCCTCAGGAGCCTTGTCGATCTGGTCGAAGGCCGAGGCCTCGTTCAGGTCCGGGTACGCGTCGTGCAGCACCTTGGTAATGGCGGCCGTGAGGGTCGTCTTACCGTGGTCAATGTGACCGATGGTGCCGATGTTGACGTGCGGCTTAGTCCGCTCGAACTTCGCCTTCGCCACGGGGGTCCTCCTGGAGAGTGGTTCTGTACGCCTTACAGATCGGCGCCAGGTGATCTTTGCTGGAAAGCCGGCCGGTCCCCGGGGCAACGGGAGTGTTGCTCCTGTTGCCCCAGAGGCTGCCGGTGACAAGCCTAAAGCGTGTACTCGGAAGAGTTACTCGCCCTTGGCCTTCGCGATGATCTCCTCGGCGACGTTCCGGGGAACCTCGGCGTAGGAGTCGAACTGCATCGAGTAGCTGGCGCGACCCGAGGTCTTGCTGCGGAGGTCGCCGACGTAGCCGAACATCTCCGAAAGCGGCACGAGGCCCTTCACGACGCGAGCGCCGTGACGCTCCTCCATGGCCTGGATCTGGCCACGGCGGGAGTTGATGTCGCCGATGACGTCACCCATGTAGTCCTCGGGCGTGGTGACCTCTACGGCCATCATCGGCTCCATGAGCACGGGGGACGCCTTGCGCGCGGCCTCCTTGAAGGCCTGCGAACCGGCAATCTTGAAGGCGAGCTCGGAGGAGTCGACCTCGTGGTAGCCACCGTCGAGAAGCGTGACGCGGACGCCCGTCATCTCGTAGCCGGCGAGGATGCCGAACTGCATGGCCTCCTGCGCACCGGCGTCGACCGAAGGGATGTACTCCTTCGGCACGCGGCCACCGGTGACCTTGTTCACGAACTCGTACGCCGGGCCGTCGGCCTCGGTGATGGGCTCGATCGCGATCTGCACCTTGGCGAACTGACCGGTACCACCGGTCTGCTTCTTGTGGGTGTAGTCGTGACGCTCCACGGTGCCGCGGATCGTCTCACGGTACGCGACCTGCGGCTTGCCGACGTTGGCCTCGACCTTGAACTCGCGCTTCATACGGTCGACCAGCACCTCGAGGTGCAGCTCGCCCATACCGCCGAGGATGGTCTGGCCCGTCTCCTCGTCCGAGTGAACGTGGAAGGAGGGGTCCTCCTCCGCCAGGCGCTGGATGGCGACACCCAGCTTCTCCTGGTCACCCTTGGACTTGGGCTCGATGGCGACCTGGATGACCGGAGCCGGGAAGTCCATGGACTCCAGGATCACGGGCTGCTTGTCGTCACACAGCGTCTCACCGGTGGTGGTCTGCTTCAGGCCCATGACGGCGACGATGTCACCGGCGCCCACCGCGTCGATCTCTTCACGCTTGTTGGCGTGCATGCGGTAGATCTTGCCGATGCGCTCCTTCTTGCCCTTGACGGAGTTCAGCACCGAGGTGCCGGCCTCCAGGCGGCCCGAGTAAACCCGGACGAAGGTGAGCTTGCCGAGGTGCGGGTCGCTCATGATCTTGAACGCCAGCGCCGCGAGGGGCTCGTCGTCGGACGGCTTGCGCTTCACGACGACCTCGGCGTCGCGGACGTCGTGGCCCTCGATGGCCTCGATGTCCAGCGGCGACGGCAGGTAACGGACGACGGCGTCGAGCAGGGGCTGAACACCCTTGTTCTTGAACGCCGTGCCACAGAACACCGCGGTGATCGTGGGCTCGCCCTTGCCCTTGCCGGAGCCGAGGATGATGCGACGGACGGCGGCGTGCAGCTGCTCCACGGACGGCTCGTCGCCGTTCAGGAAGAGCTCCATGATCTCGTCGTCGTTCTCGGCGACGGTCTCGACCAGCTTGCCGCGCCACTCTTCAGCAGCCTCGGTGTGCGTGGCCGGGATGTCGACGATGTCGTACATCTCGCCCTTGGTCGCCTCGGCGGACCAGACGAACGCCTTCATCGTGACGAGGTCGACGACACCCTGGAAGTCGGCCTCGGCACCGATGGGGAGCTGCATGACGATCGGAACCGCACCGAGGCGGTCCTTGATCATGTCGACGCAGCGGTGGAACTCGGCGCCGGTGCGGTCGAGCTTGTTGACGAAGCAGATGCGCGGCACGCCGTAGCGGTCCGCCTGACGCCAGACGGTCTCGGACTGCGGCTCGACACCGGCGACACCGTCGAAGACGGTGACGGCGCCGTCGAGGACGCGGAGCGAACGCTCCACCTCGACGGTGAAGTCGACGTGACCCGGGGTGTCGATGATGTTGATGGTGTGGTCAACATCTTCGAGCGGCCAGTGGCAGGTCGTAGCGGCAGACGTGATGGTGATACCACGCTCCTGCTCCTGCTCCATCCAGTCCATCGTGGCGGCGCCGTCGTGGACCTCACCGATCTTGTACGACACACCGGTGTAGAACAGGATGCGCTCGGTGGTGGTCGTCTTGCCCGCGTCGATGTGGGCCATGATGCCGATGTTGCGCACCTTGGCCAGGTCAAGCGAAGTGGTAGCCATAAGGCTTCGGTCTTCTCTCGGTCTCGATGTGGGGTGGGACTACCAGCGGTAGTGCGCGAAGGCCTTGTTGGACTCGGCCATCTTGTGCGTGTCCTCGCGCTTCTTGACGGCAGCGCCAAGACCGTTGGAGGCGTCGAGCAGCTCGTTCATGAGGCGCTCGGTCATGGTCTTCTCGCGACGGGCGCGGGAGTAACCCACGAGCCAGCGCAGCGCGAGGGTCGACTGGCGGCCCGGCTTGACCTCGACCGGAACCTGGTAGGTCGCGCCACCGACACGGCGGGACTTGACCTCGAGGGACGGCTTGACGTTCTCCAGCGCGCGCTTCAGCGTGATGACCGGGTCGTTGCCGGTCTTCTCGCGGAGGCCTTCCATGGCACCGTAGACGATGCGCTCGGCGGTGGAGCGCTTGCCGTTCAGGAGGATCTTGTTGATGAGCGAGGTCACCAGAGGAGATGCGTAGACCGGGTCGATGATGACCGGGCGCTTCGGGGCGGGGCCCTTACGAGGCATTCTTACTTCTCCTTCTTGGCGCCGTAGCGGCTGCGGGCCTGCTTGCGGTTCTTGACAGCCTGGGTGTCAAGCGCACCGCGGATGATCTTGTAACGAACACCCGGCAGGTCCTTCACACGGCCACCACGCACGAGCACGATCGAGTGCTCCTGCAGGTTGTGTCCCTCACCCGGAATGTAAGCGGTGACCTCGATGCCGGAGGTCAGACGCACACGCGCGACCTTACGGAGCGCCGAGTTCGGCTTCTTCGGGGTGGTCGTGAACACACGCGTGCAGACGCCACGGCGCTGGGGCGAAGCCTCAAGCGCGGGCGTCTTCGTCTTCTCGACCTTGTCCTGCCGGCCCTTACGGACCAGCTGCTGGATCGTAGGCACTACTTCTCCGGTTTCTGTGTGCCGTGTAGTGAAGCTAACCTGGAACTTTGCCGACCCACGCGGTCGGGTGTGTCGGATCCGGCGCAGCTCCGCGCAAGCACGGAAACGCATGGATCGCGGTGGCCGATCCGGCTCTCGTGCGGTTGATGGACACGCGCGGGAGCCCAGGCACACCCCAGGCACAAGGTCTGAGCGTACCGACCGCATCCCATCCGGTCAAAACAAAGGCGCGGGCGGGACGGCCTCGACATCGCCGCCGGTCATGTGCCGCTTGGGCGAGGCCCCCGTGCGGCCGTGCCGACTCGCGCCTGTGGTAAAGGCGTGCTAAGCGGAGCCGGACGGGGCGTCCGGCCCCGCCAACTACACTGCCTCAGCGATTCACCCCAAACGGCACGAGCATCCACGACCATCAGGGAGCGGGACATTGCGGACGGTCACACCGGAGCCGACGGCGGCGGTCACCCCGGTCCACCCCCCGCCCCGCCCCCGGCGCCCGCGGTTCGCCCGCCTGTACGGGCCCCTGCTGGCGTTCCTCGTCACCTCGGCCGCGTTCTGCTCGGCCTGGGTGGCCCGCGGCACCTTCCCCTTCGGCACCACCGGCCGTGCCCTCAACGACCAGGCCAACCAGTACGTGCCCTTCCACCGCGCGCTGTGGGACCTGGTCCACGGGCAGTCCGCCGGCGACGTCCTGTTCACCTGGCGCGGCGGCTTCGGACAGCAGTTCCTGTCCGACTACTACACCTACCTCGGCAACCCGTTCTCCTGGCTGGCCGTCGTGGTCCCCCGCAACCACGTCGACCTCGCCGTCTTCGCGGTCACCCCGATCACCATGGGCACCGCCGCCGCCGTCATGACGGTCTACCTCGGCAAGCTCCACCCCGGGCCGTGGTGGCAGCGCGGGGTCCTCGGCGCCTGCTACGGCCTGTGCGGCTGGGCCCTCAGCGACGCCTCGTACATCCCCATGTGGCTGTGGGGCCTGGTCGCGCTGCCCCTCCTCGGCATCGCCGTCGAGTGGTGCCTGGAGGAACGCCGCTGGCCGGGGGTGGCGCTGTTCGTCGCGCTCGCCTGGCTCGGCAACTTCTACACCGCGATGATGGCCACGATGGCCGCCTGCGTCCTGCTCGCCATCCGCCTGATCACCCGGGACACGACCGGCCGGCCGGGGGTCCCCAGGGACGTGCTCCGGTGGAGGCTGCGCGCCCTGTGGCGGGCGTCGACCGGCGCCGCGACGGGCATCCTGCTCACCCTCCCCCTCCTGCTGCCGTCGTTCCTCTCCAGCGGCTCCGCCCAGCCCACCCGGGCCGGGGCGTTCGAGCCCGTACGGATCGAGCTCTTCCTGGCCGGGATGCTCCCGGCCACCCACCTGTGGGGCGGCCGGCCGCGGCTGTACGTCGCCTCACTGGGCCTGATCCTCGCCGGATCGTTCCTCTTCAACGCCGCCATCGGCCGTAGGGCCCGCCTGGTGTGGGCGGTGGCGACGCTGCTGGTCGCCGCCTCGTTCCAGTTCCCGCCCACCCAGTACGTATGGCACGGCCTGGCGGTGCCGAACGGCAATCCGTACCGCGAGGCCTTCGTCTTCAGCGGCATGGTGGTGATCCTGGCCTGGCTGGCCCTGGCCCACCGCCCGCGCCCCCTCCACCTGGCCCTGACGGCCGCCCTGCTGGTGGCCGCCACCTTCGCGCTCCGGCACACCGACGACTTCGGCGGCTGGACCTGGCCCGCGGTGCTCGTCGGCGGGGGCGTCTCGCTGCTCGCCCTGGTCCTCCTGGCCCTGGGCGAGAAGCGCCGGCACCTGATCCCCGTGGCCGCCGTCCTCATGGTCGGCGTGGTCCTCGCCGAATCCACCGTGGCCGCCGCCAACGCGGACGCCCGCCGCAGCCGCGAACGCTGGGCCAAGCCGGTCGCCACCTCGAACCGCTCGATCAACGCGCACTTCGACGCCGTCCGGCAGGTGGACGGCTGGCCCGCATACCGGACCGACTCCGGCGCGCCGCAGACCTCGTACAACGACGCCCTGGCCCTGCGCGCCGAGGGACCGCAGTACTACAGCAGCTACCTGCCGGAGGCCACCTACCGGGCCTTGGAGCCCCTCGGCTACGGCTTCAAGAACGACGGCCGGACCTTCTTCGGCGCCGACAGCCCGGTGCTCGACGCGATCTTCTCCATCGGTGCCCGCGTCCGCCCGGGGAGCGCCCCGGACAGCTGGACGGCGACCCGCTTCGCGGCCCCTCCCCTGGTCACGGTCCGCAGCTCCGGCTACACCTCGCCCAACCCGGCCGGCAGCGTCTACGCCCGCCAGGAGAACGTCCTGGGCGCGACCGTCTACCAGGTCCCGCAGGTTACCCGCGCCGGCAGCACCACGGAGCAGACGTACACCGCCCGCTGCACCCCGGGCTCCGAGGCGTACTGGTTCTCCCCCGAGCTCTACGGCACCCTCACCTCCGGCGGCTCGGCCCGCCCCCTGGAGGACCGGATGACCGGAGTCGCCAAGCTCGGCCCGGTCCCCGCGGACGGCACGGTCTCGGTCACGGTGAACACCGGCACGAAGGACGCCACGGCCGGCGAACACCCCGTCGGCTGCCTGGACCGCGCCGCCCTGGACACCGCCATCACCACCCTGAGGTCCACCGGCGCCACGAAGGTCACGGCGGGCGGCCACTCCATCGAGGCCACCCTCCCGAAGGGCGCCACGGGCACGGCGGTCTTCGCGATGACGGCCGTCCCGGGCTGGCAGTGCTCGGCCCCGATCCGCGACTTCCACGGCCTGGTCTCCGTGGACCTCCCCCCGGGCGCCGACAAGGTCTCCTGCACCTTCACCCCCAAGGGCCTCACCCCAGGCCTGGCAGCTGCCGCCCTGGCCCTCCTGACCCTGACGTCGGTAACCCTCACCACCCTCCGCCGCCGCCGCGCCTGACGGCCTCCCCGGGGTTCTGCCCCGGGGAGGCCGCAGCCCGGCGGCCTTGCCGCCCGCCCTGCCGCCCTGCGGTCCCGGGCAACGAAGAAGCCCCCCGCCGCTCCTCTCGGAGCGGCGGGGGGCTTCTTCTTACGAGCTCTTAGCCGTTGTACGGGCCGTAGTCGTAGTCCTCCAGCGGGACAGCCTGGCCGGAGCCGGTGCCGAAGGGCGAGTAGTCGATGTCGTCGTAGCCGACGGCCGAGTACATCGCGGCCTTCGCCTCCTCGGTGGGCTCGACCCGGATGTTGCGGTAGCGGGCGAGGCCCGTACCGGCCGGGATGAGCTTACCGATGATGACGTTCTCCTTGAGGCCGATGAGGCTGTCGGACTTGGCGTTGATCGCCGCATCCGTCAGGACTCGGGTCGTCTCCTGGAAGGAGGCGGCCGACAGCCAGGATTCCGTCGCCAGCGAGGCCTTGGTGATACCCATCAGCTGCGGACGGCCGGAGGCGGGGTGTCCGCCCTCGGTGACCACACGACGGTTCTCGGTCTCGAACTTCGAGCGCTCGACGAGCTCGCCCGGCAGGAGCTCCGCGTCGCCGGACTCGATGATCGTCACGCGGCGCAGCATCTGCCGGATGATGATCTCGATGTGCTTGTCGTGGATCGACACGCCCTGCGAGTTGTAGACCTTCTGGACTTCGCCGACCAGGTGGACCTGGACGGCACGCTGGCCGAGGATGCGCAGCACGTCGTGCGGGTTGGTGGCACCCGCGGTGAGCTTCTGGCCCACCTCGACGTGGTCGCCCTCGTGCACGATGACCTTGGCGCGCTTCGAGATCGGGAACGCCGTCTCGTCGCTGCCGTCGTCGGGCGTGATGACGATCTTCTTCGTCTTCTCGGTCTCCTCGATCCGCACGCGGCCGGCGGCCTCGGAGATCGGGGCGACACCCTTCGGGGTACGGGCCTCGAAGAGCTCGACGACACGCGGCAGACCCTGCGTGATGTCGTCACCGGCCACACCACCGGTGTGGAAGGTACGCATCGTCAGCTGGGTACCGGGCTCACCGATGGACTGGGCGGCGATGATGCCGACCGCCTCACCGATGTCGACCAGCTTGCCGGTGGCGAGCGAGCGTCCGTAGCAGAAGGCACAGGTGCCGACCGCGGACTCACAGGTCAGGACCGAGCGGGTCTTGACCTCCTCGACGCCGTTGGCGACCAGGGCGTCGATCAGGACGTCACCGAGGTCGACGTTGGCCGGCGCGATGACCTTGCCGTCGATGACGACGTCCTCGGCCAGCATGCGGGCGTAGACGGACGTCTCGACGTCGTCGGCCTTGCGCAGCACGCCGTCCTCGCCGCGGACGGCGATCTTCAGCTTCAGGCCGCGCTCGGTGCCGCAGTCCTCCTCGCGGATGATCACGTCCTGCGAGACGTCCACCAGACGACGGGTCAGGTAACCCGAGTCGGCGGTACGCAGGGCGGTGTCCGCCAGACCCTTACGGGCACCGTGCGTGGAGATGAAGTACTCCAGAACGGTGAGGCCCTCACGGAAGGACGCCTTGATCGGACGCGGGATGGTCTCGTTCTTCGCGTTCGACACCAGACCACGCATACCGGCGATCTGTCGCATCTGCATCATGTTTCCTCGGGCACCCGAGTCAACCATCATGAAGATGGGGTTCGTCTTGGGGAAGTTCGCGTTCATCGCCTCGGCAACCTCGTTGGTCGCCTTGGTCCAGATCGCGATGAGCTCCTGCGTGCGCTCGTCCTTGGTGATCAGACCGCGCTCGTACTGCTTCTGGACCTTCTCGTCCATCGCCTCGTAGCCCGCGACGATGGCCTTCTTGGCCTCGGGCACGACGACGTCGGAGATGGCCACGGTGACGCCCGAACGGGTCGCCCAGTGGAAGCCGGCCGCCTTCAGGTTGTCGAGCGTCGCCGCCACGATGACCTTGGGGTAGCGCTCCGCCAGGTCGTTGACGATCTCGGAGAGCTGCTTCTTGCCCACCGAGTAGTCGACGAACGGGTAGTCCTCGGGCAGCAGCTCGTTGAAGAGCGCACGGCCCAGCGAGGTCTTCAGACGGAAGCTGTCGCCCGGCTGGAACTCCTGCTCGCCCTCTTCGGCGACCGGCGGCACCCAGCCGCGCGGCGGGATGGTGCCCACCGGGAAGCGGATGTCGACGGACGACTGCAGCGCGAGCTCGCCGGCGTCGAACGCCATGATCGCCTCGGCCGTGGAGCCGAACGCGCGGCCCTCGCCCTTGGTGTCACGGAGCTCACCGTCGGTGGTCAGGAAGAACAGACCGAGGACCATGTCCTGGGTCGGCATCGTGACCGGACGGCCGTCGGCCGGCTTGAGGATGTTGTTCGAGGACAGCATCAGGATGCGGGCCTCGGCCTGCGCCTCCGCGGAGAGCGGCAGGTGCACGGCCATCTGGTCACCGTCGAAGTCCGCGTTGAACGCGGTGCAGACGAGCGGGTGGATCTGGATGGCCTTGCCTTCGACCAGCTGGGGCTCGAAGGCCTGGATGCCGAGGCGGTGCAGCGTGGGCGCACGGTTCAGGAGGACCGGGTGCTCGGCGATGACCTCTTCGAGCACGTCGTACACGACCGTGCGGCCGCGCTCGACCATGCGCTTCGCCGACTTGATGTTCTGCGCGTGGTTCAGGTCGACCAGGCGCTTCATCACGAACGGCTTGAAGAGCTCCAGCGCCATGGCCTTGGGCAGACCGCACTGGTGCAGCTTCAACTGCGGACCGACGACGATCACGGAACGCGCGGAGTAGTCCACACGCTTGCCGAGGAGGTTCTGACGGAATCGACCCTGCTTGCCCTTGAGCATGTCGCTCAGGGACTTCAGCGGACGGTTGCCGGGGCCCGTCACCGGGCGACCGCGACGGCCGTTGTCGAAGAGGGCGTCGACCGCCTCCTGGAGCATGCGCTTCTCGTTGTTCACGATGATCTCGGGCGCACCGAGGTCGAGAAGGCGCTTCAGGCGGTTGTTGCGGTTGATCACGCGGCGGTACAGGTCGTTCAGGTCGGAGGTCGCGAAGCGGCCACCGTCCAGCTGCACCATCGGACGCAGGTCCGGCGGGATGACCGGCACGCAGTCCAGAACCATGCCCTTGGGGCTGTTGCTGGTCTGCAGGAACGCGGAGACGACCTTGAGGCGCTTGAGCGCACGGGTCTTCTTCTGGCCCTTGCCGGTACGGATGATCTCGCGGAGGCGCTCGGCCTCCTCCTCGAGGTCGAAGGACTCCAGGCGCTTCTGCAGCGCCGCGGCACCCATCGAACCGTCGAAGTACGTACCGAAGCGGTCGCGCAGCTCGCGGTAGAGCAGCTCGTCGCCCTCGAGGTCCTGGACCTTGAGGTTCTTGAAGCGGTTCCACACCTCGTCGAGGCGGTCGATCTCGCGCTGGGCGCGGTCACGGAGCTGCTTCATCTCGCGCTCGGCACCCTCGCGCACCTTGCGGCGCACGTCGGCCTTCGCACCCTCGGCCTCGAGCTCGGCCAGGTCGGTCTCGAGCTTCTTGGCACGGCCTTCGAGGTCCGCGTCACGGCGGTTCTCGATCTGCTGGCGCTCGACGGAGACGTGGGCCTCCAGCGACGGCAGGTCGCGCTGGCGGCGCTCGTCGTCGACGAACGTGATCATGTACGCGGCGAAGTAGATGACCTTCTCGAGGTCCTTCGGCGCGAGGTCCAGCAGGTAGCCCAGGCGCGACGGGACGCCCTTGAAGTACCAGATGTGGGTGACGGGAGCGGCGAGCTCGATGTGGCCCATCCGCTCACGACGCACCTTGGCGCGCGTGACCTCGACGCCACAGCGCTCACAGATGATGCCCTTGAAGCGGACACGCTTGTACTTGCCGCAGTAGCACTCCCAGTCCCGGGTCGGACCGAAGATCTTCTCGCAGAAGAGTCCGTCCTTCTCGGGCTTGAGGGTGCGGTAGTTGATGGTCTCCGGCTTCTTGACCTCGCCGTGCGACCAGGTTCGGATGTCGTCCGCGGTGGCAAGGCCGATCCGCAGCTCGTCGAAGAAGTTGACGTCGAGCACTGTGCGTCAATCCCTCTTTCGGGGTCGAGTCTCAATCATGGTCTGAACGGTCCCGGGGATGACGGGGGGCTCTTGAGCGAGCCCCCCGTCAGGCCCGTCAGACCTCTTCGACGCTGCTCGGCTCGCGCCGGGACAGGTCGATACCGAGCTCCTCCGCCGCGCGGAAGACGTCCTCGTCGGTGTCGCGCATCTCGATGGACATGCCGTCCGAGGACAGCACCTCCACGTTGAGGCAGAGCGACTGCATTTCCTTGATGAGCACCTTGAAGGACTCGGGAATGCCCGGCTCGGGGATGTTCTCGCCCTTGACGATGGCCTCGTAGACCTTCACGCGGCCGGTGACGTCGTCGGACTTGATGGTCAGCAGCTCCTGGAGGGCGTAAGCGGCGCCATAAGCCTCGAGCGCCCACACCTCCATCTCACCGAAGCGCTGGCCACCGAACTGCGCCTTACCACCCAGCGGCTGCTGCGTGATCATCGAGTACGGACCGGTCGACCGCGCGTGGAGCTTGTCGTCGACCAGGTGGTGGAGCTTGAGGATGTACATGTACCCGACCGAGATCGGGTCCGGGAACGGCTCGCCGGAGCGGCCGTCGAACAGGCGCGCCTTGCCGGACGGGAGGACCAGGCGGTCACCGTCGCGGTTCGGGATGGTGTGCTCGAACAGGCCGGCGAGCTCGTCCTCGCGGGCGCCGTCGAACACCGGGGTGGCGACGTTGGTGCCGGGCTCGACGCGGTCGGCGCCGATGGCCTTCAGTCGCTCGGCCCACTCCTCCGCCAGGCCGGAGACGTCCCAGCCGCGGCTGGCGAGCCAGCCGAGGTGGATCTCCAGGACCTGTCCCGGGTTCATTCGGGACGGGACACCCAGCGGGTTCAGGATGATGTCGACCGGGGTGCCGTCCTCCAGGAAGGGCATGTCCTCGATCGGAAGGATCTTGGAGATGACACCCTTGTTGCCGTGGCGGCCGGCGAGCTTGTCACCGTCGGTGATCTTGCGCTTCTGGGCGACGTAGACGCGGACCAGCTGGTTCACGCCCGGAGGAAGCTCGTCGCCCTCCTCGCGGTCGAAGACGCGGACACCGATGACCTTGCCGATCTCACCGTGAGGGACCTTGAGCGAGGTGTCACGCACCTCGCGGGCCTTCTCACCGAAGATCGCGCGGAGCAGGCGCTCCTCCGGGGTCAGCTCGGTCTCACCCTTGGGCGTGACCTTGCCGACCAGGATGTCGCCGGCGACGACGTCCGCACCGATGCGGATGATGCCGCGCTCGTCGAGGTCGGCGAGGACCTCCTCGGAGACGTTCGGGATGTCCCGGGTGATCTCCTCGGGGCCCAGCTTGGTGTCACGGGCGTCGACCTCGTGCTCCTCGATGTGGATCGAGGAGAGGACGTCGTCCTGCACGAGGCGCTGCGACAGGATGATCGCGTCCTCGTAGTTGTGGCCTTCCCACGGCATGAACGCGACGAGCAGGTTCTTGCCGAGGGCCATCTCGCCCTCTTCGGTGGCCGGGCCGTCGGCGAGGACCTGGGCCTCGACGATCCGGTCGCCCTCGTTGACGATCACCTTCTGGTTGACCGAGGTGCCCTGGTTCGAGCGGGAGAACTTGGCGACGCGGTACGTGGTGTACGTGCCGTCGTCGTTGGCGACGGTGATGTAGTCGGCCGAGACCTCCTGGACGACACCGTCCTTCTCCGCCTTGATCGAGTCACCGGCGTCGACCGCACAGCGGTACTCCATGCCGGTGCCGACGAGCGGGGCCTCCGCCTTGATGAGCGGAACGGCCTGGCGCATCATGTTCGCGCCCATGAGGGCACGGTTGGCGTCGTCGTGCTCCAGGAAGGGGATCATCGCGGTCGCGACGGACACCATCTGGCGCGGGGAGACGTCCATGTAGTCGACGTCGCCGCCGGCGATGTAGTCGATCTCGCCGCCACGACGGCGGACCAGGACGCGGTTCTCGGTGAAGCGCATCTCGTCGTTCAGCGCGGCGTTCGCCTGCGCGATGACGAAGCGGTCTTCCTCGTCGGCGGTCAGGTAGTCGACCTCGTCGGTGACGACACCGTCGACGACCTTGCGGTACGGGGTCTCGACGAAGCCGAACGCGTTGACGCGGCCGTAGGAGGCGAGCGAGCCGATCAGACCGATGTTCGGGCCTTCAGGGGTCTCGATCGGGCACATGCGGCCGTAGTGCGACGGGTGCACGTCACGAACCTCGAAGCCGGCCCGCTCACGGGACAGACCACCGGGACCCAGGGCCGAGAGACGACGCTTGTGCGTCAGACCCGACAGCGGGTTGTTCTGGTCCATGAACTGCGACAGCTGGCTGGTGCCGAAGAACTCCTTGATGGAGGCGACGACCGGCCGGATGTTGATCAGGGTCTGCGGCGTGATCGCCTCGACGTCCTGCGTGGTCATGCGCTCGCGGACGACGCGCTCCATACGAGCCAGACCCGTGCGGACCTGGTTCTGGATGAGCTCGCCGACGTTGCGCAGACGACGGTTGCCGAAGTGGTCGATGTCGTCGGTCTCGACGACGATCGAACGGCCCGACTCACCGGTGGTCTCGGTCTCGCCCGCGTGGAGCTTCACGAGGTACTTGATCGTCGCGATGATGTCGTCGGTGGTGAGCACACCGGCGTCGAGCGGCTCGTCGGCGCCGAGCTTCTTGTTCACCTTGTAGCGGCCGACCTTGGCGAGGTCGTAGCGCTTCGGGTTGAAGTAGAGGTTCTCGAGCAGCGTCTGAGCGGCCTCGCGGGTCGGCGGCTCGCCCGGGCGCAGCTTGCGGTAGATGTCGAGCAGCGCGTCGTCCTGGCCCTGGGTGTGGTCCTTCTCCAGGGTGGCGCGCATGGACTCGTACTCGCCGAACTCCTCGAGGATCTGCTCGGTGGTCCAGCCGAGAGCCTTCAGGAGGACGGTGACGGACTGCTTGCGCTTGCGGTCGATGCGGACACCGACCATGTCGCGCTTGTCGACCTCCATCTCCAGCCAGGCACCCCGGGACGGGATGATCTTGGCGGAGAAGATGTCCTTGTCGGACGTCTTGTCGATGGAGGAGTCGAAGTAGACACCGGGGGAACGGACGAGCTGCGACACCACGACACGCTCGGTGCCGTTGATGACGAAGGTGCCCTTGTTGGTCATGAGCGGGAAGTCGCCCATGAAGACCGTCTGAGACTTGATCTCACCGGTCTCGTTGTTCGTGAACTCGGCCGTGACGAAGAGCGGCGCCGCGTACGTGAAGTCGCGCTCCTTGCACTCGTCGACGGAGTTCTTCGCCGGCTCGAACCGGTGGTCGCGGAACGTCAGCGACATGGAACCGGAGAAGTCCTCGATCGGCGAGATCTCCTCGAAGATCTCTTCCAGACCGGACTTGGTGGGAACGTCCTGTCCACTCTCGAGCGCCGACTCGACGCGAGACTTCCAGGCTGCATTGCCGAGCAGCCAGTCAAAGCTCTCGGTCTGCAGCGCCAGGAGGTTCGGAACCTCGAGGGGCTCCTTGATCTTTGCAAAGGAGATGCGCAGCGGGGCGGTGCTGGCACCGGTGTTCGTATTGGTCGAGGCGTTGCGCGAGGCGGCCAAGAGGGGGTCCTTCCGAGGGCTCGGACTCACTACGCGCGTACCGGTCCCAGCTGACACAGAAGACGGCCCGCCTGATTCGGCCTGAAAGGCCTGGTCAGGGCGTATCTATCAAGTGTGCTCGAGCGTGGGCATGCCCCTGGCGACGGGCAGGGGGCAGCTAACAGGCAGCGCAAAGGGTCAGTGTAGCCACTTGGCTCACTGATGTCCAGACCAGGTTTCCGGAAACCGGCAACAGGCCTTCCCCATGTCGTTTAAACCAACCCTGCGACCCTGCGTCCAACACGCGGATCCCGTGGCTCTCGCACACGGAGCGCGTATCAGTACTGCCCTCTTCGTAGTCGATCCATGCCTCGGATCCCCGATCCGAGCCTCGGATCTTCGATCGAACCGATCGATCCCACAACGGGACTGAGAATTGCGCGCCGCGTGCCGTTCGTCAAGGCCCCCTGCTCCGTGCGGATCAGCTCCGGACCCGGCCTCGGGGCAACGATGATCACCCTACTCCCCAACGAGACCAGGGCAAGTCAGGCACTGCGGGTACGCCAAAGGGCGACCACCCTTACGGGTGATCGCCCTTGGTTGGGGCCTCAGGAGGCCCCGGAGGTGTTACTTGACCTCGACGGCCGCACCGGCGCCCTTGAGGGCCTCGGCGGCCTTCTCAGCGGCGTCCTTGGCAACCTTCTCGAGGACGGGCTTCGGCGCACCGTCGACGAGGTCCTTGGCCTCCTTGAGGCCCAGGGAGGTGAGCTCGCGCACGACCTTGATGACCTGGATCTTCTTGTCGCCGGCACCGGTGAGGATGACGTCGAACTCGTCCTTCTCCTCCTCGGCGGCGGCGGCGTCGCCACCACCCTGACCCGGGGCGGCAACGGCGACGGCCGCGGCGGCGGTGACGTCGAACTTCTCCTCGAAGGCCTTAACGAACTCGGAGAGCTCGATGAGGGTCATCTCCTCGAACTGGGCGAGGAGGTCGTCCTGAGAGAGCTTCGCCATGATGGGCGATCCTTCCACTAATTCGGCAGGTGCCGATATGTCTATAGAGGCGGGCGTAACGGCCCGCTACGACCCACGCACTAGGCGGCGTGGATCAGTGCGCGAGCCGAATTACTCGGCACCGCCCTGCTCGGCGAGCTTGACGCGAAGCGCTTCCGCAGTGCGGACGAACTTCGACGGCAGCGCCTGGAAGAGCGAGGCAGCCTGGGACTGCTTGCCCTTGAACGCGCCGGCCAGCTTGCTGAGCAGAACCTCGCGGGACTCGAGGTCCGCAAGCTTCTTGATGTCATCGGCGGAGAGCGCCTTACCATCAAGGACACCCGCCTTGATGATCAGGTTGGGGTTCTCCTTGGCGAAGTCACGCAGGCTCTTCGCCGACTCCACCGGGTCACCGGTGATGAAGGCGACCGCGGTCGGACCAGCGAAGTGCTCGTCCAGCGCGGTGATCCCGGCCTGGTTGGCCGCAATCTTGGTCAGCGTGTTCTTCACCACGGCGTACTGGGCGTTCTCACCGAGGGAGCGACGCAGCGTCTTGAGCTGCGCGACGGTGAGACCCCGGTACTCGGTCAGCACGGCGGCGTTCGAGCTCTGGAACGCGTCCTTGAGCTCGGCTACCGATGCAGCCTTGTTGGGCGTCGGCATGGTGCGTTCGCCTCCTTCCGGGTGATGAGGACCGCTCAGAAGGGGCTGAAAAAACGAAACGCCCCGGCGCAGGCGCCAGGGCGTGGCTCAACCGGAACGAGTTCCGGGAACCTTCCACAGTCACCTACGCGGGTCGCCCGCAATCAGCGGATCCTTCGGCCACCGCACCCTTTCGGACACGGCAACGACCAGCGGTCTTTGGCTTCCTCGGAAGAGTACGTGAACCGGTCGACGCAAGGCAAATCGCCTCGGGAGGGGCGGGGAGCCCCGGGGGTGCCGGGGCTCCCCCGGGGCCCGGGAGGGGCTCAGGAGCCGTCGAGTCCGCCCAGCCCCGCGTCCTTCAGGGTGCGGTCAGCCTGCTTCAGGGTGTCGTCGACGCCCTTGAGCTTGTCGTCGATGCCCTTCATCACGTCGTCGAAGTCGGCGACCTGGTCCGCGGGCGGCGCGGTGACGGGCGCGGTCGTGCCGTAGCCGGAGAACTTCGCCGAGACCTTCGTCGTGCCGTCCTTGGTGCCCTGCACGGATTCGACGCGGACGGGGTAGCCGTCCTTGCCGATCCACAGGTCCACGTCCAGGGTGAGGTAGTCCTTCAGCGCCTCGTGGAGGTACTGCCGGTTCGCGGCCTCCATCACCTTGGTGGACTCGTCCGCCGCGATCAGGTCGGCGTTGGTCAGGCTGCCCTTGAAGTGCCGGGCCTCGCCGCCGTCGGCCTGCTCAGTGCCGACCAGCGTCACCTTCTGCTGGCCCAGGAGGACGGCGAGGTAGTCGGCCGGGTCGTCGTTGAACCGCGAGCGGGCCTTGCCGTCCTTGTTCAGGTTCATCTTCATCCAGGACTTGCCGTCCACGGGCTTGTCCGAGTGGGTGTAGATGACGTCGCCGATCATGACCTGGTTGTCGGAGCCGCCGCCCTTGGCATCGATGCCGGTGCTCGACGGGTACCAGCCCTTGGTCCCCGTGAGCTGCTCGGCCTTGCCGCTGCCCGGGGTGATGGTCATCTGGTACGTGGCGAACCTGGCGGCGACGGTCTTCGCGTAGGACGCCTTCACCGCGTCCGCCGGCGTCTCGGCCTTGGTCCCGGCCGCCGTCCGGCCGCCGGCCCTCCCCCCGGCCTCGTCCGTCCCGCAGGCGGTCAGGCCGCCCACGAGCAGCGCGGCCCCCGCCGCGGCGACTGCGGCGCGGGTCAGTGCAGCCGTGTTCATCGTGTGTCCCCCCATGGATGGTTCTGATGTTGCGTACGGCCTCGCGGCGGGTCAGGCGCCCGCCGCGGCGCCCTTGGCGCCCAGGTCCCTGAGCATCGCGAAGAGGTCGAGGGTCTCGTTCTCGGGCGGGGTCTGCACGGTCGCCGTCGTGGCGTAGTCCGAGTAGACGGCCTCCATGTCGAGGGAGCCCTCGGGCGTGCCGATGGCGACCTTCATGCGGGCCGGGTAGCCGTCCTCGGCGACCCAGACGTCCATGTCGTAGCCCTTGATGCCGGCCTTCCTCATGGCCTCGGTGAGCTTCGCGCGGTCGGCCTCGGGCAGCGCCTTGGAGCCCTCCTTCGCCGCGAGCATCTCCTCGAACGTCAGGGTGCCCTTGTAGTGCCGGGTGTCGGTGCCGCCGGCCCTCTCGGAGCCGACGAGCTTCACGTTGGGCGAGGCGAGCAGCAGGGCCAGCTGCTTGGCGGGGTCCTGGCTCCGGTCCGTCCCGGTCATGCCGCCCATGCCGCCGGCGCCGCCGAGTTTCTTCAGCACCTCGGCGTCTCCCGAGGCCTCGGCCGCGGCCTTCGTGTCGAGCTTCATCCAGCGCTTGCCGTCCATGCCCGCGGACAGCGGCGAGTCGGCCGGCATCTCCATGTACATGACGTCGTTGGACATGACCATGCGCAGGGAGTCGGCACCGGTGCGGCCGAGTCCGCCCTTCATGGTGATGTCCATGACCTGCGGATCCCACCCCTGCACGCCGGTCATCTCGACGCTCTCGCCGCCGAGCGCGCCGGGCATCTTCATCGTCATGTGCACCTTGGCCGACTTGGCGGCCGAGGTCTTCTTGTAGGCCGCGGCGAGGGCCTCGGTGGCGGAACCGCCCGCCACCGGCGCGCCGGGCTGCGCGGACGCCCCGGCCGCCTTGCCGGAGTCGTCCTTCTTGCCGTTCTCGCACGCCGTGGCCCCGCCCGCGAGCAGTACGGCGGCCAGCGCCGCGCCCGCGGCCTTCCTTCGGTATGCAGACATGGAGATCCCCGCCCCTGTGTGATCGCTCGATGTCCCACGACCCTACGTTTGTACGCCGGGCGTTCGCGCGCCGATTACCGCTCAGTACGGCACATGTGGTCCGAAACACGGAAAACGGGCCCCTCGCCGCCCTGTGAAGGGGGCGAGGGGCCCGTTCAGCCACTCAGGTGAGCCGGGGGCTCAGCGGAGCTCAGACAGCGGCCGGGTCTTCCTCGACGAGGAGGTTCCGGGTGCGGTTCGAGTCCAGCTGGATGCCGGGGCCCATCGTGGTGCTCAGGGCGGCCTTCTTGACGTAGCGGCCCTTGGCGGCGGACGGCTTCAGACGAAGGATCTCGTCCAGGGCCGCGCCGTAGTTCTCGACGAGCTGCTCATCGGTGAAGGAGACCTTGCCGATGATGAAGTGCAGGTTCGAGTGCTTGTCGACACGGAACTCGATCTTGCCACCCTTGATCTCGGTGACAGCCTTGGCGACGTCCATGGTGACGGTGCCGGTCTTCGGGTTCGGCATCAGACCACGCGGACCGAGCACGCGGCCGAGGCGGCCGACCTTGCCCATGAGGTCCGGGGTGGCGACAACCGCGTCGAACTCGTTCAGACGGTTGCCCTTGGCGATCTCGTTGATCAGCTCGTCGTCGCCGACGATGTCGGCGCCGGCGGCTTCCGCGGCCGCAGCACGGTCACCGGTCGCGAAGACCAGGACCCGGGCGGTCTTACCGGTGCCGTGCGGGAGGTTCACGGTGCCACGGACCATCTGGTCGGCCTTGCGCGGGTCGACACCCAGGCGGAAGGCGACCTCGACGGTGGCGTCGAACTTGGTCGTGGAGGTCTCCTTGGCGAGACGGACGGCCTCGAGCGGGGCGTACAGCTTCTCCCGGTCGACCTTGGCGTCCGCAGCGCGGAGAGTCTTGCTGCGCTTCACTTCTGCTCCTGTGTTTTGGCTTCAGGCATGGAGTCGTGGTGCGGACCAGCGCTTGGCCCTACCACTTGGTGGTGCTGGGGGGTGGCTGGATCAGCCCTCGACCGTGACGCCCATCGAGCGCGCGGTACCGGCGATGATCTTCATCGCGGCGTCGACGTCGTTGGCGTTGAGGTCGGGCATCTTCAGCTCGGCGATCTCGCGGACCTGGGCGCCGGTGAGCTTGGCGACCTTGGTCTTGTGGGGCTCGCCGGAGCCCTTCTCGATGCCCGCGGCCTTCAGGATGAGGCGCGCGGCCGGCGGAGTCTTGGTGATGAAGGTGAAGGTGCGGTCCTCGTAGACCGTGATCTCCACCGGCACGACCATGCCACGCTGCGACTCGGTCGCGGCGTTGTAGGCCTTGCAGAACTCCATGATGTTGACGCCGTGCTGACCGAGCGCGGGGCCGACCGGCGGAGCCGGGTTGGCCGCACCGGCCTTGATCTGGAGCTTGATAAGCCCCGTGACCTTCTTCTTCTTGGGAGGCATTGCTCTCTCCGGGTCCTAGTGAGAGTTTTTCGCCGCCAATCCGGTCATCCGGATGGAGGCATACCGCACCACGATAACGGGTATCAGGGCGGGGCTGAAAACCGAGCAGGTCAGACCACCCTTTGCGGGGCGATCTGACCTGTCCGGAAGCGTTGTCTCAGAAGATCAGTTCTTCTGGATCTGGTCGAAGCTGAGCTCGACCGGGGTCTCGCGACCGAAGATCTCGACGAGGCCCTTGACCTTCTTCGAGTCGGGGTTGATCTCGTTGATGGTCGCCTGCAGCGTCGCGAACGGGCCGTCGGTGACGGTGACCGAGTCGCCGACCTCGAAGTCCAGGACCTCGATGGTGCGCTTGACCGCGGGGGCCGGCAGACCGGCTTCCTCGGCGGCCTGCTTGGCGGCCTTCTCCTGCGCCTCCGGGGCGAGCATCTTGACGATCTCGTCCAGGGTCAGCGGGTACGGGTCGTACGCGTTGCCGACGAAGCCGGTGACACCGGGCGTGTTGCGGACGACGCCCCAGGACTCGTTCGTCAGATCCATGCGGACGAGAACGTAACCGGGCAGCTTGTTCTGCCGGACGTTCTTGCGCTCGCCGTTCTTGATCTGGACGATCTCTTCCTCGGGCACCTCGGCCTGGTAGATGAACTCCTCGACGTTCAGCGAGACGGCGCGCTGCTCCAGGTTGGCCTTCACGCGCTTCTCGTAGCCCGCGTAGGTGTGGATCACGTACCACTCGCCGGGCAGGACGCGCAGCTCGTCGCGCAGGGCCTGGATGGGGTCGACCGGCTCGGCGGGCTCTGCGTCCTCGTCGGCGGTCTCGACCTCGGCCTCGTCCTCGGCGTCGTCGGCCTCGGCCTCGGCGGCGTCCGCGTCGGCCTCCTCGGCCTCTTCGTCGTCCGCGACCTCGTCAGCCTCGTCCTCGGCGTGCAGCGCGGCCTCCTCGGCGGCGGCACCCGCCTCGGCGTCGGCGAGCTCGGCCTCGTCGGGGTCCACAGCGTCTGCCGCCTCGACGATGTCGAGCGCGTCCTCGACGGACTCGACGGAGTCGGGGCTCGCGTTCAGGTTCGGGTCAGACACGGTGGCTGCTTCTTCCTGGATACAAAAGGTGGTCGAACATGCGAAAACGGGCGGCACCCATCAAGGCGCCGCCCTCCGCGGGGATCAGCCGAAGACGAACTTGATGGCTTCCTGGAATCCATAGTCAATCACGGTCACCAGACCGATCATGATGACGACGAAGACAATCACCACGGTGGTGTACGTCGTGAGCTGATTGCGCGTCGGCCAGACGACCTTGCGGAGCTCCGCGATGATCTGGCGGTAGAACAGCGCGAGCCGGCCCAGAGGACCCTTCTTCCCGCGCTTGCCGCCCTTGCGGGCCTTCTTCTCGCGGGTGTCGTCCTCGGCGTCAGGCATGTCGATGGAGCCCAGGGCGTCCGTCACGTCTCTCACCTGAATCCGGGTCGTGGCCGTAGCCGCGCCCGGTTGCGCCGCACGGCGTTGCATCGAAGTACGTACCTGCGCACACGTCCGAGAAGGAGTGTGGAGCAGGGCCGGAGGGACTCGAACCCCCAACCGCTGGTTTTGGAGACCAGTGCTCTACCAATTGAGCTACGACCCTTTGTTGCGTCCCCAACCTACCGCATCCAGACGGGTGCACGGAGTGCTCGCGCTCTGGAGTGACCGGCGGGGTCCAACGACAGGTGAGTGTACGTGGTCCGGGCCCTGACGTCGAACAGAGCGCATTTTCGGCTGGTCCGTCCGATGACTGAAACGGTGTGCGGCGCCTCTGGGGCGTCTGGGACGATTGGCCGCATGACCTCTGCAACGCCTTCCTCCGAGCGCCGGGTGTCCGCCCGTATCGGCGCCATTTCCGAGTCCGCCACGCTCGCCGTGGACGCCAAGGCCAAGGCCCTCAAGGCCGCCGGGCGCCCGGTGATCGGCTTCGGTGCGGGCGAGCCCGACTTCCCGACCCCGGACTACATCGTCGAGGCCGCGGTCGAGGCCTGCCGCAACCCGAAGTACCACCGCTACACGCCCGCCGGGGGTCTGCCCGAGCTGAAGACGGCGATCGCCGCGAAGACGCTGCGCGACTCGGGCTACGAGGTCGACGCGTCGCAGGTCCTGGTCACCAACGGCGGCAAGCAGGCGATCTACGAGGCGTTCGCCGCCGTCCTCGACCCGGGTGACGAGGTCATCGTCCCGGCCCCGTACTGGACCACCTACCCCGAGTCGATCCGCCTCGCCGGCGGTGTCCCGGTCGAGGTCGTCGCCGACGAGACCACCGGCTACCGCGTGTCCGTCGAGCAGCTGGAGGCCGCCCGCACCGAGCGCACCAAGGTCGTCCTGTTCGTCTCCCCGTCGAACCCGACCGGCGCCGTCTACAGCGAGGCCGACGCGAAGGCGATCGGCGAGTGGGCCGCCGAGCACGGCCTGTGGGTGCTGACGGACGAGATCTACGAGCACCTGGTCTACGGCGACGCGAAGTTCACCTCGCTGCCGGTGCTGGTCCCGGCGCTGCGCGACAAGTGCATCGTCGTCAACGGCGTCGCCAAGACGTACGCGATGACGGGCTGGCGCGTGGGCTGGGTCATCGCCCCGCAGGACGTCATCAAGGCGGCGACCAACCTGCAGTCGCACGCCACCTCCAACGTCTCCAACGTGGCCCAGGTCGCGGCGCTGGCCGCCGTCTCGGGCAACCTGGACGCGGTCGCCGAGATGCGCAAGGCGTTCGACCGCCGTCGCCAGACCATGGTCAAGATGCTGAACGAGATCGACGGCGTGTTCTGCCCGACGCCCGAGGGCGCGTTCTACGCGTACCCGTCGGTCAAGGACCTGCTCGGCAAGGAGATCCGCGGCAAGCGCCCGCAGACCTCCGGCGAGCTCGCCTCGCTGATCCTGGACGAGGCCGAGGTCGCGGTCGTCCCGGGCGAGGCCTTCGGCACCCCCGGTTACCTGCGCCTGTCGTACGCCCTGGGCGACGCGGACCTGGTCGAGGGCGTGTCCCGCATCCAGAAGCTCCTCGCGGAGGCCAAGGCCTAGGCCTGCGGCGGTTGCGCCGGCCCGGAGCGGCGGCACCCCCGAGGGGGCGCCGCCGCTCCGGCGTTTTCGGGTCCGTCCGCCCCGTGCAAACTTTCGCGCAAGCCCCCGATCGGTAAAACCCCCTCCCGCCGGGCGCGGCGGTTTGGCAGGATCACCAGATGGAGCACCCACGCGATCTCACGCTTCTGCCGAAAGCCCATCTCCACCTGCACTTCACAGGCTCGATGCGACCGTCGACCCTGCTGGAGCTCGCCGACAAGTACGGCGTGCGCCTGCCCGACGCGCTGACCGCCGGGGAGCCGCCCAAGCTCCGCGCCACCGACGAGCGCGGCTGGTTCCGCTTCCAGCGGCTGTACGACGCCGCCCGCTCCTGCCTCCGTGAGCCCGAGGACATCCAGCGCCTGGTCCGCGAGGCGGCCGAGGAGGACGTACGGGACGGCAGCGGCTGGCTGGAGATCCAGGTCGATCCCACCTCGTACGCCCCGCTGCTCGGCGGCATGATCCCCGCCGTCGAGATCATCCTGGACGCCGTCGACACGGCGTCGCGTGAGACCGGCCTCGGCATGCGGGTCCTGATCGCCGCCAACCGGATGAAGCACCCGCTCGACGCCCGTACCCTCGCCCGCCTCGCCGTCCGCTACGCCGACCGCGGCATCGTCGGCTTCGGGCTCTCCAACGACGAGCGCCGCGGCATGGCCCGCGACTTCGACCGGGCCTTCGCCATCGCCCGTGAGGGCGGCCTGCTCGCGGCCCCGCACGGCGGGGAGCTGACCGGGCCCGCCTCGGTCCGGGACTGCCTGGACGACCTGCACGCCTCCCGCATCGGCCACGGGGTCCGGGCCGCCGAGGACCCAAGGCTGCTGCAGCGGCTCGCGGACCGGCAGATCACGTGCGAGGTGTGCCCGGCCTCGAACGTCGCGCTCGGGGTCTACGAGCGGCCCGAGGACGTGCCGCTGCGCACGCTCTTCGAGGCCGGGGTGCCGATGGCGCTGGGCGCCGACGACCCGCTGCTGTTCGGGTCCCGGCTGGCGGCGCAGTACGAGATCGCCCGCCGCCACCACGCCTTCACGGACGCGGAGCTCGCCGAGCTGGCCCGGCAGTCGGTGCGCGGTTCTGCGGCGCCGGGGGACGTACAGGACAAGCTGCTGGCCGGGATCGACCACTGGCTGGCCGCCTGACCGGTCGGCCTCGGGCGGTCAGCGGGTGAGCCGCAGGTCGCCTTCCCAGCAGTCGGCGCGGACCCGGTCGCCGTCCGGGAAGCCGATCTCCAGCTGGGTGCGCCCGGTCTCCGGTGCCGCGAACTCGGCCACGGTCGCCACGGTGTCCCCGAGGTGGCGCAGGAACGGGTGGTCGCCGAGGTCCTCGCCGACCTCGATCCGGCCCCACTCCCCCATGTCGTACGGCTCGTGGGGCGGCGCGGACTCGACGATGAGGCACCGGTCGGACCCGGTGCTGATCCTGGTGGAATCGCCCTCGCTGTCGATCAGCCAGACGTCGAGGGGCGCCTCGGAGCGTTCGCCGTCGCAGACGTGCCAGGACGCGACGATCCTGCTGATCGTGCGTCCCACCAGGCGGGTGGGGTCCGTACCGGCCCCGTGCAGTGGACAGAGCATGGCGGCCGGGACTCCTCAGATGCTGACGCCGACCGTCACCGGCTCGTTGACGAGGGTGACGCCGAAGGCCGCGTGGACGCCCGCGACGACCTCGCGGGCCAGGGCGAGGAGGTCCTCGGTGGTGGCCTCGCCGCGGTTGGTCAGCGCGAGGGTGTGCTTGGTGGAGATCCGGGCCGGACCGGTGCCGTAGCCCTTGGTGAAGCCGGCCTTGTCGATCAGCCACGCCGCGCTGGTCTTCGTACGGCCGTCACCGGCGGGGTACGCGGGCGGGGCGGCCTCCGGGCCGAGGCGGTCCTGGACGCGGGTGAGGAAGGCGGAGTACGCCTCGTCGCTCAGGATCGGGTTGTGGAAGAAGGAGCCGGCGGACCAGGTGTCGTGGTCGGCGGGGTCGAGGACCATGCCCTTGCCCGCGCGCAGGCGCAGCACGGTCTCGCGCGCGGCGGCGGCCGGGACGCGGTCGCCGGCCTCGACGCCGAGGGCGCGGGCGGTCTCGGGGTACTTGAGCGGCGCGGACAGGCCGCCCGCGTCCTCCAGGGCGAAGCGGACGCGCAGGACGACGTAGCGGTCGGGCTGGTCCTTGAAGGTGCTGTTGCGGTACCGGAACGCGCACTCGGCGGCGGTCAGCGTGACCGTCTCGCGCCGGGTGCGGTCGTACGCGACGACCTCGGTGATGGTGTCGCAGACCTCCTGGCCGTACGCCCCGACGTTCTGGATCGGGGTGGCACCGGCGGAGCCGGGAATTCCGGCGAGGCATTCGATGCCGGCCAGGCCCGCCTCGACGGTACGGGCCACGGCGTCGCTCCAGTTCTCGCCGGCGGCGAGCTCCAGGGTGGTGCCGTCCAGGTGGAACCCGGTGGTCGCGATGCGCAGGGCGGTGCCCTCAAAGCCGCGGTCGCCGATGACCAGGTTGCTGCCGCCGCCGATGACGAGGAGCGGTGTGCCGCTCTCGTCCGCGGCGCGGACGGCCTCGACCACCTCGGCGTCGGTGGTCGCGGTGACCAGACGGGTGGCGGGGCCACCGAGGCGGAAGGTGGTCAGGGGGGCGAGGGGGGCGTCGTGGAGTTCCTGCACGTGGACAAGAGTACGGTCCGTACCCCTCGCATCCCTGCGGGGCCACGGACCGTACGTCACGGGCGACCCTGCTGTTCGGCCAGCCGGCGCTCGGCCTCGGCCCAGGCGACCGGGAGCGCGGAGGCCGGGGCGGTCCAGAAGGTGAAGGCCGATTCCCGCATGAACGCGGCGGCGGCGCGGGAGCTGGAGCGGTGCGGCTCGCTGCCGGCGAAGCGGTACATCGCGTCGCGGTCCTGCCAGGCGGAGAGGGTCAGGAAGGTCCGGCGGAAGATCCGGGCCCGGAGGGCGACGCCGTGGGCGCCGGGCGCCGAGCGGACCTGGCGGATGATGCCGGGGGCCCTGAGGAAGAACCGGAAGGCTCCGAGGAGGGTCTCGGTCTCGAAGCGGGAGGCCATGACGTAGACCTCGGACCCGGGGGCGGGCGGGGTGGGCGTCGACCAGGGGACGTCGGGCATGGCGGATGTTCCCTTCCGTTCGTGTGCGGAGCCGGGTGGCGGTGCGGTCGCCGCCGGCGTCGCGGGGCCGGGGGCGGTGCCGTCCGCGGGTGTCGCGGAGCCGGGGGCGGTCGGTGGTCAGCGTGCGGCGGCCCTGTCGGCGAGGACGGGGCCGGCAGTGGCGGAGGCGGGGGCCGCGGGGGCGGGTGCCGGGCCCCCGGCGGCCCGCCTGCCCGGCACGAGGAGGGCGAAGGCGGCCGCCACGGCCACCGCGGCGGCGCCGATCCACAGCGCGGGCACGGTCCCGTCGGTGAAGGCCTGCGGGGACTCGTAGCCGCCCTGGGCGGAGAAGACCGAGGCCAGGACGGCGACTCCGAGGGCTCCGCCGACCTCGCGCAGGGCGTTGTTGGCGCCGGAGGCCTTGCCCTGGTCGGCGGGGCGGACGGTGGACATCAGCACGTTGGCGGCGGGGGCGAAGTAGAGGGCCATGCCGATGCCGCTGAGGATGAGCGCGGGCAGCTGGGCGGCGTACGAGACGTCCGCGTCCAGGATCATCGCGAACCAGCCGAGGCCGAGGGCCTGGAACGCCAGTCCGGCGGCGACGACGGGACGGCCGCCGATCCGGTCGGAGAGGATGCCGGCGACGGGGGCGACGATCATCGGCATGCCGGTCCAGGGGAGCATGCGCAGCCCGGCCTCGGTGGGCGAGTAGCCGGCGACGCCCTGGAGGAACTGGCTGAGCAGGAAGATCGAGCCGAACATGCCCAGGTACATCAGCAGGCTGGCCACGTTGATCCCGAGGAAGCCGCGGTGGCGGAAGAGCCGCATGGGAAGCATCGGGTTCGCACTGACGGTGCCGTGCCGGGCGAAGGCGAGGACGAGCAGGCCGCCGAGGATCAGGGAGCCGAGGACGGTCGTACTGGTCCAGCCGTCGGAGTTGGCGTTGACCAGGCCGTAGACGATGCCGAAGAGACCGCCGCTGATCAGGAGGGTGCCGGGGACGTCGAGACGGGCGCCGGGGGCGGTGGACTCGGCGAGGCGCAGACGGGAGAGCGGGATCAGCGCGAGGCCGAGCGGAACGTTCAGCCAGAAGATCCACTGCCAGGAGATGTGCTCGGTGAGGCTGCCGCCGATCAGGGGGCCGCTGGCGACGGCCAGGCCGGTGACGGCTCCGTAGATCCCGAGCGCCATGCCGCGGCGGGCGGCCGGGACGGCGGCCATGAGCAGGGTGAGGGTGAGCGGCATCATGACCGCGGCGCCGACGCCCTGGACGGCGCGGGCGGCGATGAGCGTGTCGATGCCGGGTGAGAGGGCGGCCACGGCGGAGGCGCCGGTGAAGAGGGCGAGACCGCCGATGAAGAACCGCCGACGGCCGAAGCGGTCGCCGAGGGCGGCGCCGAACATGAGGAGGACGGCGAAGGTGAGCGTGTAGGCGTTCACCGTCCACTCCAGGTCCTCCAGCTTGCCGCCGAGGTCCTCGCGGATGGCGGGCAGGGCCGTGGTGACGACGAGGTTGTCGAGGGCGGCCATGAAGCTGGCGGCCCCGGTGAGGACGAGCGCCCAGACGGCGGGCCCGCGCAGCGCACCGCCCTGCGCTTCGCGCGTCGCGCCGGTCGCTCCATGCGCCCCGGTCGCGCTGGTCTCTACGGTCGCGCTGGTCTCTACGGTCTCTCTGGTGCCTTGCGTGCCGTTCACGGTTTCCCCCTGAAGGTGAGAACTGGACTGCTAGTTATCACTTACTAACTTTGCGGCGCATAAAAATGCGCAGCAGCGCAGGGCCCTGATGCCCTACTCCGGTTCCGGCTGCTTCACGACGCGGGCGGACGGGTACAGCGCCTCCCACACCCGGTGCCCGGGCGGAAAACCCATGGCGGCCAGGGTGTTGATCAGCATTCCGTAGGCCATGAAGGTCGTGGTCTCGTGCACGTCTCCACCGAGGGGGACGTGCACGGTGTCCCAGAGCTCCATCCAGCCCTTGCGGACGAGCTCGCCGAGCTGGTGGTCGCCGGCCGCCTCGGCGGCGGCGACGGTGACGTACATCTGGAGCTGCATCTGGAGCTTGTCCGGATCCTCGGCGATGAGCCGGGCGTACGCGTTCGCCATGGCGAGTGTGGCCTCTTCGCCCTCCAGCCCCTCGGCGGCGTCGGCGAAGACCTCGCGGGTGTCCCGCAGGCAGCGCTCGGCGGCGGCGAGGAAGATGGCCGGCTTGTTGGGGAAGAGGCGGAACAGGTACGGCTGCGAAACGCCGACGCGCTTGGCGATGGCCTCGGTGGAGGTCCCGTAGTACCCGCCGCGGGCGAACTCGTGCATCGCCGCGCGGATGACGCTCTCGCGCCGCTCGTCTGCGCTCATCCTTGCCATGCCAGTAAGTTAGTACTCAATCACTAACTAGGTCAACCCCGGCCGGAGCCGTTCCCCGGCGCCGTGGCGGCCGGGGAACGGACGGGGTCAGGCCAGGGTCACCACGGCCCGGGACATGCCCAGGACCTTCTGGCCCGCGCTCATGGCCGTCAGGTCGACCCGCACCCGGTTGTCGTCGAGCTTGGCCGCGACCTTCCCGCTGACCTCGATCACCGCGCCCGTGTCGTCGTTCGGCACGACCACCGGCTTCGTGAACCGCACGCCGTACTCCACGACCGCCCCCGGGTCGCCGACCCAGTCGGTGACGACGCGGACCGCCTCGGCCATCGTGAACATGCCGTGCGCGATGACGTCGGGCAGTCCGACCCCCTTGGCGAACTTCTCGTTCCAGTGGATCGGGTTGAAGTCACCCGAGGCGCCCGCGTACCGCACGAGCGTGGCGCGCGTCACCGGGAAGGACGCCGCCGGCAGCTCGGTACCGACCTCGACGTCGGCGTACTTGATCTGCGCAGTCATCTCAGGCCTCCTCGGGGGCGCGGGAGACGAGCTTCGTCCACGCCGTCACCACGTGCTCGCCGGTCTCGTCGTGGACCTCGCCGCGGATGTCGATGATGTCGTTGCCGGCCATCGACTTCACGGCCTCGATGGTCGAGGTCACCGACAGCCGGTCACCCGCCCGCACGGGCCGCGCGTACGCGAACTTCTGGTCGCCGTGCACGACGCGGCTGTAGTCCAGACCCAGCTGCGGGTCCTCCACGACCTGGCCCGCCGCCGCGAATGTGATCGCAAACACGAAAGTCGGCGGAGCGATCACATCGGGGTGGCCGAACGCCTTGGCGGCGTCGGGGTCGGTGTAGACGGGATTCGCGTCACCCACCGCCACCGCGAATTCGCGGATCTTCTCCCGGCCGACCTCGTACGGATCGGTGGGCGGGTAGCTCCGCCCGACGAAGGACTGGTCGAGCGCCATGGCTCCCTACCTCCTGTTGAAAAAGTCGGTCACATCACGAAAACGATCAGTGAACCGATCGCGGAAACGACACGAGGCCGTCCCCCGATGAAGGGGACGACCTCATGACGGTGCCTGTATTCGAGACTTCGCTGGGGTCAGCGGGTCTCGCGGTGCGCGGTGTGCGAGTTGCAGCGCGGGCAGTGCTTCTTCATCTCCATGCGGTCCGGGTTGTTACGCCGGTTCTTCTTGGTGATGTAGTTCCGCTCCTTGCACTCCACGCAGGCCAGCGTGATCTTCGGGCGGACGTCGGTGGCAGCCACGTGAGTGCTCCTTGACGGACTATGGGACGGATGAACGCATAAAAGAGTAGCCGATCGGGAGACCGACCCCGCAATCGGCTACTGTGGGTAGCGGCGACCGGACTTGAACCGGTGACACAGCGATTATGAGCCGCTTGCTCTACCGACTGAGCTACGCCGCTTTGATGTGATCAGCTCCCCACCCGAGGGTGGGGAACCTCTCTCACCAGAGCCCCAATGCGGAATCGAACCGCAGACCTTCTCCTTACCATGGAGACGCTCTACCGACTGAGCTATTGGGGCGAGCGATGAAGACATTACACGGTTGCCCGCCCATCGCCCAAATCCTTTGCGGGGACTGGCCTCCGAGGGGGTCGGTGCGGCTTTCCGGATCAGGGCCGGGAAGCCCCTGGAGCCCATTTCGGGGCAGATTGTGGCCGGGCTCACACACCTGACGCCCCGTACGGCGCTCCCGGAGCCCTCCGCGACGGCCGGGCCGGGGTCGCGCACGCGGCGGCACCCGCGGGCGGCCCGGGGCACGCCTGCGCGCCGCGGCGCGCAGGCACACACCGGTACGACTATTGCGCTCCTCCGTGAACGGGAGAGCCCCGCACCCTAGGCTCTGAGCACGCTGCGTGATCTTGGGCCGCGGGCCGCGGCCACATGGCCCAGGAACCGCCCGAGCCACCGCAGGAGCGCGATGTCCGACAGCCAGCCGCAGCAGCCGTCCCCCTTCCCGCCGGGCGGCCGTGGCGAGGGCGGCGGCCAGGGGCCGCAGCGCCCCCCGGCCGGCAACCCGAACGCGGCCGCCGCCGAGCCCGCCACCACCCTCCTGCTCGCCGGGGCCCGCCTCACGGACGGCCGCACGGTCGACGTCCGGCTCGGCGGCGGCCGGATCCAGGCCGTCGGCACCGCGGGCAGCCTGCCCTCCCCCGCGCTCAACCGGGTGGACCTGGGCGGCTACCTGCTGCTGCCCGCCCCCGCCGAGCCGCACGCCCACGGGGACACCGCCCTGACCGCCGACGGCGAGGGGCCCGTCTCGTACGCGACCGACGAAGTGCAGCGCCGGGCCACCGAGGCCGCCCTGCTCCAGCTCGGGCACGGCGCGACGGCTGTGCGCTCACACGTCCGGATCGGCGACGTCCACGGCCTCGGGCCCATGGAGGCCGTGCTCCAGGCCCGCCGCTCGCTGCGCGGGCTCACCGACCTGACCGCCGTCGCCGTACCCCGTCTGCTGACGGGCACGGCCGGCGCCGACGGGCTCGCCATGCTGCGGGACGCCGTGAAGATGGGCGCCTCCGTCATCGGCGGCTGCCCGGACCTCGACCCCGACCCGACGGGCTTCCTCGAAGCCGTGCTGGAACTCGCCGCCGAGCACGGCTGCCCCGTCGACCTGCACACGGACGGTGACGATCCCGGCCGCGTGGCCCGGCTCGCGGCGATGGCCGGCGGGCTCCGGCCGGGGGTGACGATCGGCCCCTGCGGCGGGCTGTCGCGGCTCCCGCTGGACGTGGCGAACCGGGCCGCCGACCAGCTGGCCGCGGCCGGCGTACGGGTGACCTGCCTGCCCCAGGGCGACTGCGCGGCCCTGGAGCGGCGCGGCCTGCGCACCGCGCCCGTACGGCTGCTGCGGGCCGCCGGGGTCCGGGTCGCGGCCGGCAGCGGGGCGCTGCGGGACGCCGGGAACCCGGTCGGCCGCGGCGACCCGCTGGAGGCGGCGTACCTGCTGGCGTCCCAGGGCGGGCTGCGCGCGGGCGAGGCCTACGCGTCGGTCAGCGCCTGCGCCCGCGAGGCCATGGGGCTGCCGGAGGTCCGGGTGGAGGCCGGGTTCCCGGCGGAGCTGCTCGCCGTGCGCGGGGACCGGATCGCGGGCGTGCTGTCATTGGCGTACAGCCGGATCGTGATCCACCGCGGCCGGGTGGTAGCCCGGACGAGTGCCGTACGGGAGTACTGCGACTCCGCGGTCGCCGTGGCCCTGGACCTGCCCCGGCAGGGCCGTACGGAACCCGGTCCCTGACCGTTTCGCCCCGTTCGCCGGACCGCCCGGCGGGCCCGTTCGCGGGCGCGGGCGCCCGGCTCGTCGTACGGTCGGGGCATGCGCATCGTCATCGCGGGTGGACACGGTCAGATCGCGCTGCGGCTGGAGCGCCTGCTCGCCGCGCGCGGGTACGAGGTCGCGGGCATCATCCGCGATCCGGAGCAGGGCGACGACCTGCGGGAGGCGGGCGCCGAACCGGTGCTCTGCGACCTGGAGTCGGCGTCGGTCGAGCACGTGGCGGGCATCCTGCACGGCGCGGACGTGGCGGTGTTCGCGGCCGGCGCCGGCCCGGGCAGCGGCGTCGCCCGCAAGGACACCGTGGACCGGGGTGCGGCGGTGCTGTTCGCGGACGCGGCCGAACGGGCCCGGGTGCGGCGCTTCCTGATGGTCTCTTCGATGGGCGCGGACGCCCACCACGAGGGCGATGACGTCTTCGACGTCTACCTGCGCGCCAAGGGCGAGGCCGACGACCACGTCCGCACCCGCCTGGGCCTGGAGTGGACGGTCCTGCGGCCCGGCTCGCTGACCAACGACCCCGGGACGGGGCGGGTGCGGCTGGAGGCGCGGACGGGCCCCGGGACGGTGTCGCGCGACGATGTGGCGGCCGTGCTGGCGGAGCTGATCGAGACCCCGGCGACGGCCGGACTGACGCTGGAGCTGATCGAGGGGTCGACGCCGGTCCCGGTGGCCGTCAAGGGCGTCGCGGGCAACTGAGGAGCCCTCAGAACTCGGCGGTCACCTTGTCGTCGGAGCGCCCGACGGAGTCCTGCTGGTACTGCTCCTCGTAGGCCTGCCGGATGCGCTCGATGCGCGTGCTGCGCTCGTCGGCCTCCTTCTCCGGGTAGAGCAGCACCACCTCGTACGAGGCCTCGCGGATGACCTTGCCGCCCCGCTGCCACTGGCCGCGCCCGTCCAGGAGGGTGAGGCCCTCGGGGAAGGCGGGGGTGACCTCGCGGTCCAGGAACCGCATGAACTCCTGCTCCGCGACGGGGACCCGGCCGCCGGGGCGCTCGGTGCCGAAATAGAGCGTGGTCTCCTGGTAGGGCTCGCCCACGTGGCTGTGCAGTGCGGCCCCGACCAGGGCCGGGATGCTGGCTCCGAGGAGGGCGAGGAGCACGCCCCCGCCGACCTTCCCGCGCGTGTCAGAAGTGAAGTTCACGTCCGGAGAACGAACAGCGGACCAGGACGATGCGGCCGGCCACCGGCCCCGCGCCGAACGGCGGTATGCGGTCCGAACGGCGGTATGCGGGCCGAGGTATACGGGACGAGGTATACGAGAAGACCCCCGTCACTGCGCTTCCGCAGTAACGGGGGTCTCACATCGCGTGGCGGCGCCAGGGTTCGAACCTGGGTAGGCTGAGCCGGCAGATTTACAGTCTGCTCCCTTTGGCCACTCGGGCACACCGCCAAGAGCTGCTGCCATTTTTTCCGCCTTGCGGCGGCGCTCCCTGGCAACGACGTAAACGATACCTGATGCTCGGGGGTGCTTCACCACCGGATTGATCAGCCCTCCGGGTGGGCGCGGTGGCTAGGCTTTGCGGAGCGGTCCGGGGATGTCCGGCCGCGCCCTCCGGGGCAATGACAGCCGACTTCAAGGAGCCACAGCACATGGCCGACTCCAGTTTCGACATCGTCTCGAAGGTCGAGCGGCAGGAGGTCGACAACGCCCTCAACCAGGCCGCCAAGGAACTCTCGCAGCGCTACGACTTCAAGGGCACCGGCGCCACCATCGCCTGGTCCGGCGAGAAGATCCTGATGGAGGCGAACTCCGAGGAGCGCGTCAAGGCCGTCCTCGACGTGTTCGAGACCAAGCTGGTCAAGCGCGGGATCTCGCTGAAGGCGCTCGACGCCGGCGAGCCGCAGCTGTCCGGCAAGGAGTACAAGATCTTCGCCTCCATCGAGGAGGGCATCTCCCAGGAGAACGCCAAGAAGGTCGCGAAGATCATCCGGGACGAGGGTCCCAAGGGCGTCAAGGCTCAGGTGCAGGGCGAGGAGCTGCGCGTCAGCTCCAAGAGCCGTGACGACCTGCAGGCCGTCCAGGCGCTCCTCAAGGGCAAGGACCTGGACTTCGCGATCCAGTTCGTGAACTACCGCTGATCGCGGTCCTCCCCTCCCTGCCGTCCGGCGGCCCGGCGGTCCTTCCCAGGACCGCCGGGCCGCGGCTGTTTCCGGGGGCGTGCACGACATGTGCCCGGCGTGCGCGGCGCATGCGCCTCAGTGGCTCCCGATGACCACTTGGGCAGCGCTACGCGCGCCCACCACCCTGGGGACATCCATCACCGCAGGACAGGGGAGGTTCTCGGATGTCCGGTGCCGACACGTTTCGCGAAGACTTCGGGGCATCCCTCGTCGTCGCGCTCGTCGCTCTGCCGCTGTGCGTGGGCGTGGCCGTCGCCTCCGGGGTCCCCGCCGAGCTGGGCATCGTCACGGGGGTGGTGGGCGGTCTGGTCACCGGCTGGTTCCGGGGCAGCTCGCTCCAGGTGAGCGGGCCGGCCGCCGGGCTCACCGTGCTCGTCTACGAGGCGGTGCACGCGCACGGCGCCCGCGCGCTCGGCGTCCTGGTGCTCGCCGCCGGGGTGCTCCAGCTGGTCATGGGGGCGCTGCGGCTCGGGCGGTGGTTCCGGGCGATCTCCGTCGCGGTCGTGCACGGGATGCTCGCCGGGATCGGCCTCGTGCTGATCGCGGGGCAGCTGTACGCGATGGGCGGCGTACCGGCCCCCGGCGGCACGCTGGAGAAGCTGGCCGCGGTGCCGGCGCTCGCCGCGGAGGCCGACTGGGCGGCCGTCGCGCTCGGCGCCGCAACCATCGGCATCGTCGTGGCCTGGCGCCGGCTGCCGGCCCGGCTGCGGTTCGTGCCCGGCGCGCTCGTCGGGGTGGTGGCCGCCACCCTCGTGTCCTTCCTGCTGCGGCTGCCCGTCGACAAGGTGACGGTGACCGGCGTCCTGGGAGCCGTGGCCCCGCCCGGCTGGGCGGACTTCGGGCTGCTCGCCTCCGTCGGCGCCCTCGGGACCGTGGTCGCCCTGGCGCTGATCGCGTCCGCCGAGACGCTGTTCAGCGCGGCCGCCGTCGACCGGATGCACGACGGGCCGAAGACCCACTACGACCGGGAGCTCATGGCGCAGGGCGTCGGCAACGCCGTGTGCGGCATGCTCGGGGCCTTGCCGATGACCGCCGTCATCGTCCGCAGCGCCGCGAACGTGGAGGCCGGGGCGCGGACCCGGGCGTCCCGCGTGATGCACGGCGGCTGGCTGCTGCTGTTCGCCGTCGCGCTCCCGCAGCTGCTGCGGGTGGTGCCGCTCGCCGCGCTGGCCGGGGTGCTGCTGCACGCCGGGTGGAAGCTGCTGCCGGTGCGGGCCGTGGCCGGTCTGTGGCGCACGCACCGGGGCGAAGCGGTGGTGCTGGTGGCGACGGCGGGCGCGATCGTGGCCACCAACCTCTTCGAGGGCGTGCTGGTCGGGCTGGGGCTCGCCGTGGCCAAGGCGGCCTGGGAGACCTCCCAGGTGCACATCGAGGAGGTGTGGGAGGGCGAGGAGCTCCGCGTCCAGGTCATGGGGAGCGCCAGTTTCCTGCGGCTGCCGAAGCTGCTCGACGATCTGGACGCGCTGCCGGCCGGCCAGCCCGTACGCCTCGATCTGAGCGGACTGCGCCATCTGGACCACGCCTGTCTGACGGCCCTCCACGGCTGGGAGAAGAACCGCACCCCCCTGACCGGTCGCGAGGGTGTCATCTAGGGCGGTTACCCTCCGCCCGTGAACACCGGACTGAAGCGGTCTCTGGGCGTCTTCGACGCCGTCGTCGTCGGGCTGGGCGCCATGGTGGGGGCCGGTATCTTCGCCGCGCTCGCCCCGGCCGCGGGCGCGGCCGGCCCGGCGGGCGGTGCGCTGCTCGCCGCCCTCGCGGTGGCCGCCGTGATCGCCTACTGCAACGCGCACTCCTCGGCGCGGCTGGCCGCCCGGTACCCGGCCTCCGGGGGGACGTACGTGTACGGGCGGGAACGGCTCGGCCCGTTCTGGGGGTATCTGGCCGGCTGGGGCTTCGTCATCGGCAAGACCGCCTCGTGTGCGGCGATGGCGCTCACCGTCGGGGCGTACGTGTGGCCCGGGCGGCAGCATGCCGTGGCCGTCGCGGCGGTGGTGGCGCTGACCGCCGCGAGCTACGGCGGTGTGCAGAAGTCCGCCCGGATCGCCCGGGTGATCGTGGCGGTGGTCCTGGCCGTCCTGGCCGGGGTCGTGGTGGTGTGCCTGACGTCCGGGACGGCGGACGCGGACCGGCTCGGCGGTCTCGCCGGGGGAGGTTTCGGCGGCCTGCTCCAGGCGGCCGGGCTGCTGTTCTTCGCTTTTGCGGGGTACGCCCGGATCACCACACTGGGCGAGGAGGTGCGTGATCCGCAGCGCACGATCCCGCGGGCGGTTCCCCTCGCGCTGGGGATCGCCCTGCTCGTGTACGCCGCGGTGGCGGTGGCGGCGCTGTCGGTGCTGGGGGCCGAGGCCCTGGCGGCGTCGACGGCTCCGCTGGCCGACGCGGTGCGGGCGGCGGGCCGCCCCGGGCTGACCCCGGTGGTGCGTGCCGGTGCGGCCCTGGCGGCGCTGGGCTCGCTGCTGGCCCTGGTGCTCGGGGTGTCGCGGACCACCCTGGCGATGGCCCGGGACGGCCATCTCCCCCGCGCGCTGGCCGCCGTACACCCCAGGCACCGGGTGCCGCACCGTGCGGAGCTCGCCGTGGGTGCGGTGGTCGCGGTGCTCGCGGCGACCACCGATCTGCGGGGCGCGATCGGTTTCTCCTCGTTCGGCGTGCTGGCCTACTACGCGATTGCGAACGCTTCGGCGTGGACTCTCGATTCAGGTGTCAAGGGCCGGGCCGTGGCAGCGGTCGGGCTGTCCGGCTGTGTCGTGCTGGCCTGCGCGCTGCCGGCCGCGTCGGTGCTCGCGGGGGCGGCGGTACTGGCAGTGGGCGCGGTGGCCTACGGGGTGCGCGGCCGGCTCAGACGCGGGATCTGAACTCCGTCCAGGCGGCCATCTCCAGATCCGCGCCCTCCGAGTCGTCGCAGAACCAGGCGGTGCCGTCGAGCCGGCCGCGCAGCCAGTCGGCCAGGGCCGGCGAGTCGGCGTACCGGGCGAGGTCGGGATCGCCCGGGTTCTGCTGGAACAACAGGACTTGGGCACGCTCGGAGCGGCGTGAGCGCGAAGCCGAGTATGCCCTCGGCCCGGCGCACCGCGTCCGGGTCCACGGGGGCCGGCAGGGGCCCGGGCGCCAAGGTGCCCCCCTCGGGCCCGAAGCCGCGCGCGCGTCGGGCGACCTGCTCCGGCAACTGCTCGGTCTCGTTCATGCGTCCATGGTGACCCACACCACTGACAATCACCCCGACCTGCACCGGAGCTCGCCGAACCCCCGTCAGTCGCCGCTCTCCCCCGGCTCCTTGGCGCCGTCTTCGCGCGCCGAGTCGTACCCGATGAAGTAGGTGGGCCGGCGCTGTACGGCGGTGTAGATCCGGCCGATGTACTCGCCGAGCAGCCCGACACAGATCAGCTGCACGCCGCCGAGGAAGAGCATGGCGACGAACAGCGAGGTCCAGCCGGGCACGGTCTTGCCGAGCAGGAAGACGACCAGCGTCCAGGCGATCATCACCAGGCAGGTGACGAAGCTGATGACGCCGAGCCAGGTCGCGAGCCGCAGCGGGGCGGCGGAGAAGTTGGTGATGCCGTCCACGGCGAGGCGGATCATCTTGCTCAGCGGGTACTTCGTCTCGCCCGCCACGCGCTCGGCCCGCCGGTACGTGACCTGCCCGCTCGGGAAGCCGAGCCAGGGCACGAGCAGCCGGTAGACCTGCTGCTGGTCGGGCAGGGCCTTGAGGGCCTCCACTGCTTCGCGGCTGAGCAGCCGGAAGTCCCCGGCCTGTGCGGGCACCTGTTTGCCGACCATGCGGCGCATCAGCCAGTAGTAGGCGGCTGCGGTGCGGCGCTTGAAGCCGGTGTCGGTGCTGCGGTCGGAGCGGACGCCGTAGACGATGTCGAGGTTCTCGGACCGGGCGAGGTCCAGCATCTCCGGGATCTTCTCCGGCGGATCCTGGAGGTCGGCGTCGATGCTGGCCACGTACGCCCCGACCGCGCTGTGCAGACCGGCGCGCAGGGCGGCCTGGTGGCCGGAGTTCCCGCGCAGCCGGACGATGCGCAGCTCGGACCAGTCCGTGCGGAACTTCTCCAGGAGTTCGGCGGTCCGGTCGGTGCTGCCGTCGTCGACGGCGAGCACCTCGTACGGGACGCCGGTGTCGTCGAGCACGGGGCGCAGGCGGCTCACCAGGGCGGGGAGGGCGTCCTCCTCGTTGTACATCGGCACGATGACCGACAGGGTCGTGGCCGCGCTCGCACCCGACACAGGTCCTTTTCTCCCTACCGGGACGCGAACGGCGCGTCCGTGGGGACGATCTCGCGGCCCAGCGGGAGCAGGGACAGCGGGACCATCTTGAAGTTGGCGATGCCGAACGGGATGCCGATGATCGTCACGCACAGGGCGATGCCGGTGACGATGTGGCCGAGGGCCAGCCACCAGCCGGCCAGGACCAGCCACAGCACGTTGCCGATGCAGGACCCCGCGCCGGCGTCATGGCGCTCGACGGTGGTGTAGCCGAAGGGCCACAGGGCGTAGACGGCGATCCGGAAGGCGGCGATGCCGAACGGGATGCCGATGACGGTGATGCACAGGAGCACGCCGGCGAGGCAGTAGCCCAGGAACAGCCAGATGCCGCTGAGGACGAGCCAAATGATGTTGAGGATGGTCTTCACTGACTACGGCCTGCCATCTGTTCGAGCCGGGCGATGCGCTCGGCCATCGGAGGATGCGTGGAGAACATCTTAGAAAGGCCCTGACCGGGGCGGAACGGATTGGCGATCATCATGTGGCTCGCGGTCTCCAGTCGGGGTTCGGGGGGCAGCGGGAGCTGCTTGACGCCTGCGTCCAGCTTGCGCAGGGCGCCGGCCAGGGCGAGCGGGTCGCCGGTGAGCTGGGCGCCGGAGGCATCCGCCTCGTACTCGCGCGAACGGCTGATGGCCAGCTGGATCACGGATGCGGCCAGCGGGCCCAGGATCATGATCAGCAGCATGCCGAGGATGCCGGGCCCCTCGTCGTCGTCGGACCGGCCGACCGGGATCAGCCAGGCGAAGTTCACCAGGAACATGATCACGGAGGCAAGGGCTCCGGCGACGGAGGAGATCAGGATGTCGCGGTTGTAGACGTGGCTCAGCTCGTGGCCGATCACCCCGCGCAGCTCGCGCTCGTCGAGTATGCGCAGGATGCCCTCGGTGCAGCAGACGGCGGCGTTGCGCGGGTTGCGGCCGGTGGCGAAGGCGTTGGGCGCTTCGGTCGGCGAGATGTAGAGCCGGGGCATGGGCTGGCGCGCGGACGTGGAGAGCTCGCGCACCATGCGGTAGAGCTGGGGGGCCTCGAACTCGCTGACCGGGCGGGCGCGCATCGCGCGTAGAGCCAGCTTGTCGCTGTTCCAGTATGCGTAGGCGTTCGTCCCGAGGGCGACGAGGACGGCGATGATCAGGCCGCCCCGCCCGAAGAAGCTCCCGATGAGGATGATGAGTGCGGACAGCCCGCCGAGGAGTACGGCGGTCTTCAGCCCGTTGTGCCGGCGGTGCACGGTACGCCCTCCAAGTGGTGCGGCAGGGGGACCCGCGTCCAAGGTCGGTGGATCTGAGGGTCTACGGTCCAGTGGACCCTTCCTTCTCGGTCAACGCGAGGTGGGGGCTTCTGGTTCCCAGGGCGTGCCCGGCCCGCCGCCCGCACGGCGGGGGCGGCGGGCGTCCGGCGGGCGTTGCGCCGTACGGGTCACGGCATGCGGGCTACGGCGTGCGGGCCACGGCGTACGGGCTACTGCGGGAACAGGCTGCCGGAGGCGAAGCGCAGGACCAGCTGCGGGGCGCCGGAGAGGACCACGGCGGTGACGGCGGTGAGCGCGATCGCGGCGGTGAGCGGCCAGGGGGCCTTCGTACGGGTCCCGGCGGCGGCGTACTCGGCGGCGGTGTCCTCGGGGGCGCCCGCGGCGGCGGCCTCCGGGGCGCGGAAGAGCAGCGCCGTCCAGCGCAGGTAGTAGTAGAGGGCCATCACGACGTTGACCGCCATGACCGCGGCCAGCCACCCCAGTCCGGCGTCGACCGCGGACTGGAAGACGGTGACCTTGGCGAACAGGCCGATGATGCCCGGCGGCAGGCCGGCCAGGCAGAGCAGGAAGAAGGCCAGGGCGAGGGCGGCGGCCGGGCGCCGGGCGTACAGGCCGCGGTAGTCGCTGATGCGGTTCTGCGGCTTCGTGCGGGCGACGAGGGCGGCGACGGCGAAGGCGCCGAGGTTCACGGCGGCGTACATGAGGGCGTACGCGACGGTGGAGCCGATCTGGTCGCGGCCCGAGTACGCGGCGGCGGCGATCGGGACGAGCAGGTAGCCGGCCTGGCCGACCGAGGACCAGGCGAGCAGCCGTACGGCGCTGTGGTCGCGGTCGGGGGACTGGCGCAGGGCGGCGGCGTTGCCGAGCGTCATGGTGAGCGCGGCGAGGACGGCGAGGGCGGGGCCCCAGATGTCGGAGTACGCGGGGAAGGCGATCACGGTGACGAGGATGAGGCCGGTGAAGCCGACGGCCTTGCCGATCACGGAGAGGTAGCCGGCGATGGGCAGCGGGGCGCCGACGTAGGTGTCGGGGACCCAGAAGTGGAAGGGGACGGCCGCGGTCTTGAAGGCGAAGCCGACGAGGGTGAGGGCGACGCCGGCCATGGCGAGGGTGTCGAGCCGGCCGGGGACGTCTTCGAGCCGGTCGGCCACCTGGGTGAGGTGCAGGGAGCCGGTGGCGGCGTAGACGAAGCTGACGCCCATCAGCGACACGGCGGTGGCGGTGACGGACGACAGGAAGAACTTGAGGGCGGCCTCGGAGGAGAGCCGGTCGCCGCGGCGCATGCCGACGAGGGCGAAGGCGGGCAGCGAGGCGACTTCGAGGGCGACGATCAGGGTGGCGAGGTCGCGGGAGGCGGGCAGCAGGGCGGCGCCGGCCGCGGAGGACAGCAGCAGGAACCAGTACTCGCCGGCCGGCATGCGGGCGTCACGCACGGCGGTGACCGACAGGAGGGCGGTGACCAGGGCGCCGGCCAGCACCAGGAACTGGACGACGAGCGCGAAGTGGTCGGCGGTGTAGCTGCACGCGCCGGGGTCGGTGGTCAGGCAGAAGGTGGACCGGTCGCCGGCGCGCAGCGGCAGCAGGGCGGCGGTCGCGACGGCGAGGCCGGCGACGGAGAGCCAGCCGAGCAGCGGCTTGCGCCGTTGCGGTACGAAGAGGTCGGCGACCAGGACGACGAGGGCGATGGCGGCGGGGAGCACCACCGGGGTGATCGCGAGCCAGTCGACGCTCTGGACGACGCTCGCGGCGGGCGCGGGCGGGGCGGACAGGGCCGACAGGACCGGCAGGGCCGTCATGCGTTGCCTCCTGCGAGGAGCTTCTGGACGGCCGGGTCGGTGAGGCCGAGGAGGACAGCGGGCCACAGGCCGGCGAGGACGGTCAGGGCGACGAGCGGGGTCCAGGCGGCGAACTCGTAGCGGTGGACGTCCGCGAGTTCGAGCGCGGGCCCGGAGCCGGGCCGTGCCTTGGGATCTCCCATGCAGACGCGCCGTACGACGATCAGCAGGTACGCGGCGGTGAGCAGGGTGCCGAACGCGCCGAAGGCCATGTAGGTGAGGAAGGCGGGCCGGGACAGGCCCCGGGCCGGGTCGAACGCACCGAACAGGGCGAGCATCTCGCCCCAGAAGCCGGCGAGGCCGGGCAGGCCGAGCGAGGCGACGGCGGCGAACGCGAGGAGCGCGCCGAGGCGGGGGGCGCGGCCGTAGAGGGCGGCGCCGGTGACTCCGGCGAGGGTGTCGAGGTCGGCGGTGCCGTAGCGGTCCTTGAGGGCGCCGACCAGGAAGAAGAGGAGGCCGGTGATCAGGCCGTGGGCGATGTTCGCGAACAGCGCGCCGTTGATGCCGGTGGGGGTCATGGAGGCGATGCCGAGGAGGACGAAGCCCATATGGCCGACGGAGGAGTACGCGATGAGCCGCTTGAGGTCGCCCTTGTTGCCCTTGCGGGCGAGCGAGAGACAGGCGAGGGATCCGTAGACGATGCCGATGGCGGCGAAGGCTCCCAGGTAGGGGGCGAAGGTCGCCATGCCGTCGGGGGTGACGGGGATCAGGATGCGGACGAACCCGTACGTGCCCATCTTGAGCAGCACGCCGGCCAGCAGGACCGAGCCGACGGTGGGGGCGGCCGTGTGGGCGTCGGGCAGCCAGCTGTGCAGCGGCCACATCGGGGTCTTCACGGCGAGCCCGATGCCGATGGCGAGGACGGCCAGGAGCTGGGTGGTGCGGGTCAGTTCGCGCCCGTTGTCAGAGGCGAGTGCCACCATGTCGAAAGTGCCGCTGTTCAGTCCGATCAGCAGCAGTCCGAGGAGCATGACCACGGACCCGAGGAGGGTGTAGAGGATGAACTTCCAGGCGGCGGCCTGCCTCTGAGCACCGCCCCAGCGGGCGATGAGGAAGTACATCGGGATGAGGACCATCTCGAAGGCGAGGAAGAACAGCAGCAGGTCGAGTACGGCGAACGTCGCGAGGGTGCCGGACTCGAGGACGAGGAGCAGCGCGACGAAGGCCTTCGGGGAGGGGCCCTCGGGGAGCTTGAAGTAGCTGTAGAGCGCGCAGAGGAAGAACAGCAGCGCGGTCATCAGGAGGAGGGGGAGCGAGATGCCGTCGACGCCGAGGTGGATCCGGACGTTCAGCGCCGGGATCCAGCTGATGTCCGTGGTCGCCTGGAAGCGGGCCGGGGTGTCGCGGTCGAAGCCCAGGGCGAGGGCGACGGCCGCGGCGAGGATCACGCCGGTGACGGTCACGCCGTGGCGCAGCACGGCCTGTTCGGGGTTCCTGCCCTTGAGTCCGGGAGGGGCCGGCAGGAGGGCCGCGACGGCGCCGAGGAGCGGTGCGGCCACGACGAACGCCAGAAGGAACTGCATCACGGACGGGCTGATATCAATCACGGCTGACTCACGGCTCACGATCCGGCGTTGACGTTGGCGAGGACGGCGGTGGCGATCGCCAGGACCACGGCGCCGGCGAGCAGGGCGCTCAGGTAGCTCTGCACGTTGCCGGTCTGGGCCCGGCGTACGAGGCTGCCGAGCAGCCGGGGGCCGGCGCCGGCGCCGCGGACGTACGTGTCGACGACCTCGCGGTCGAGGAAGCGGACGAGGCTCGCGGCGCCGCGGACGGGGCGGACGAACAGCCGGTCGTAGACGGCGTCGAGGTGGAAGCCGTCCGCCGCGTGCGGGTGCAGGGGGCCCAGGAGGGCTCGGCCGGGGTCGGCGGCGGGACCCGCCGGGACGGCGGGGTGCTCGTGGGTGACCTCCGCGACCTCGGGGGTTTCGGCCGCGGACTCGGCGGCCGCGGTGGCCGCGGACACCGTGGCGGCCACGGCTGCGGGCTGTTCGGCCGCGGCGCCGGTGGTGGCGGGCGCGGGTCCGGCCGCGGGAGCCGCGGCGGCCTTGACCATGGCCCGCTGCCACAGGGCGTAGGTCAGGACCGCGCCGACGGCGGCGGCTCCGGTGCCGAGGACGGAGGTGGTGAGCGTCGGGGTGAGCGCGTTGCCGTCGAACCAGTCGGCGATCGGGCCGGCGGTCAGGCCGAGGCCGAGGGAGGGGATCGCGAGCAGCCACAGCACGCCGGTCATGGCGAGGGGCTCCTTGCCGTGGTCGGGGGCGGCGGCGCCCCGGCCGCGGAAGGCCATCAGCCAGAGCCGGGTGGCGTAGGCGGCGGTGAGCAGGGCGGTCAGCACGCCTGCGACGAGCACGACCCAGCCTGCGGCGCTGGGAGCGGACTCCGAGTGCCCGCCGGCGGCGTGCTCGGCCGCGACGAGCACGGCTTCCTTGGAGAAGAACCCGGCGAAGGGCGGGATCGCGGCGAGCGCGAGGAGCGCGATCGTCATGGTCCAGAAGGCGTCGGGGACGCGCTTGGCCAGGCCGTCCATCCGGGACATGGCGGCCAGGGAGTTCGTCCCGGCGGCGTGGATGATCACGCCGGCGCCGAGGAACAGGAGCGCCTTGAAGGCGCCGTGGGAGATGAGGTGGAAGACGGCGGCGCCGCGGTCGCCGACGGCCAGGGCCCCGGTCATGTAGCCGAGCTGGCCGATCGTGGAGTAGGCGAGGACGCGCTTGATGTCGTCCTGGGCGAGGGCGGCGAGGCCGGAGCCGACCATCGTGACGGCCGCCATGACGGCCATGACCACCAGGGCGGCCGCGGAGGCCGTGAAGACCGGGAGGAGACGGGCGATGAAGTAGACACCGGCGGCGACCATCGTCGCGGCGTGGATCAGGGCGGAGACCGGGGTGGGGCCCGCCATGGCGTCCGGGAGCCAGGTGTGCAGCGGGAACTGCGCGGACTTGCCGGCGACTCCGGCGAGCAGCAGGAGCGCGATCAGCGTGGGGTGGTCGAGTCCGCCCGCGGCGACGGTGCCCAGGACCTTGGGGATCTCGAAGGAGCCGGCGTCGGTGGCGAGCGCGAACAGGCCGATCAGGAAGGGGACGTCGCCGAGCTTGGTGACGAGGAAGGCCTTCAGGGAGGCGGAGCGGGCCGCCTCGGTCTCCCAGTAGTGGCCGACGAGGAAGTAGGAGCAGATGCCCATGACCTCCCAGCCGACCAGCAGCACCATGAGGTCGCCGGTGTAGACGACGAGCATCATGGCGGAGGTGAACAGGGAGACGAGCGCCGCGTACGAGGGGTAGCGCGGGTCCTCGCGGAGGTAGGCCGTCGAGTAGAGCTGTACGCAGGTGGCGACGACGCCGACCAGGACGGCGGCCAGCGCCGCGAATCCGTTCAGGTAGAGCGAGAGGTCGATCGGCACCGAGCCGGTCGGGGTCAGTTCGGTGGAGGCGACGATCGGCCTGCCGCCGCCCTGGCGGACGGCGACGAGCACGGCCAGCACGGCCGAGGCCAGCGCCGGCAGCACGGCGAGGGGCCGGACGAAGCCGGGGGCGCGGCGGCCGAGCAGCAGTCCCGCCACCGCGGCCAGGAAGGGCAGGAGCGGGACGAGGACCGCGAGGGTCGTGGTGCTCACGCGGTGACCTCGCTCTGGTGGGTCGGGGCGGGCTCGTGGCCCTCGGCGGTGTCGCGCAGCCGGTCGACGTCCGAGGTGCCGCGGTTGCGGTACACCATCAGCACGATCGCGAGGCCGATGCCGATCTCGGCGGCGGCGATGGCGATGGTGAAGAGGGTGAGGGCCTGGCCGGCGTGCAGGGCGTCGCGCAGCCAGACGTCGAAGGCCACCAGGTTGAGGTTGACGGCGTTGAGCATCAGCTCGACGGACATCAGGACCAGGATGGCGTTGCGGCGGGCGAGCACTCCGTACAGGCCCGTGCAGAAGAGGAGCGCCGCGAGTACGGCGGGGTAGGCGAGGTGCATCAGCGCTGCTGCCCCTTCGTGTCGTCGGGCCCGGCGGCGGCGTCCCTGCGGGAGAGGACGATGGCGCCGATCAGGGCCGCGAGGAGGAGGACGGAGAGCGCTTCGAAGGGCAGCACCCAGTGCTGGAAGAGGATCGCGCTGGTGACCTCGGTGGAGCCCTGGACGGGACCGTCGAGATCGATCCAGGTGGTGCGGAACGCGTCGACGACGACCCAGACGAGCGCGCCGGCCGCGACGAGGGCGACGCCGAGGGCGACCCAGCGGTTGTGGGAGTCGGCGTCCGGGGAGCGGCCGATGGGGGCCTTGGTGAGCATCAGCCCGAAGAGGAGGAGGACGACGACGGAGCCGAGGTAGATCAGGACCTGGACCCAGGCGATGAACTCGGCGGTCAGCAGCAGGTACTCGACGGCGATGCCGCCGAGCGTGACGACCAGCCACAGGGCGGCGTGCACGAGCTGCTTGGTGGTGACCGTGATGGCGGCCGCGCCGAGGGTGGCGAGGCCGACGAGGACGAAGGCGATCTCGACGCCGGTCGGGGAGAGGAACCCGTGGCCCGTCGCCGCGGCGGCCAGGGTGGCGGCCGCGGGGGTCAGGTCGCTCACGCGTCTCCCTCCGGGGTGGTGGTCGGGTCTTCGGTGCCGGGCGCGGCGGGCCCAGCGGCTTCGGCTTCGGCTTCGGCGGCTTCGGCGGCGGCTGCCGCTGCCGCGGCGGCCTCGGCCTTCTCCACCGCCTTGCGGGCGGCGGCGATCTCCTTGGGCTCCTCCGCCGCGGGGTCCAGGGCGGGCGGGGCGGGGACGGTCCACATCCACTCGCGCAGCTTGTCGCGCTCGTGGGTGAGTTCGAGGATGTCCGTCTCCGCGTACTCGAACTCCGGCGACCAGAAGAGGGCGTCGAAGGGGCACACCTCGATGCAGATGCCGCAGTACATGCAGAGGGAGAAGTCGATGGCGAACCGGTCGAGGACGTTGCGGCTGCGCTCGCGGCCGCCGGGGGTGGCCGCCGGGACCGTCTCCTTGTGGGAGTCGATGTAGATGCACCAGTCGGGGCACTCGCGTGCGCACAGCATGCAGACCGTGCAGTTCTCCTCGAACAGGCCGATGACCCCGCGGGTGCGGGGCGGGAGCTCGGGCTGCACCTCGGGGTACTGGGCGGTGTGCGCGCGCTTCGTCATCGTGCGCAGGGTGACGGCGAGGCCCTTGGCGAGGCCGGATCCGGGGATGGGCATCAGTTGATCGCCACCTTCACGATGCCGGTGAGCGCGATCTGGGCGAGCGCCAGCGGGATGAGTGTGGTCCAGGCGAGCTTCTGGAGCTGGTCCTCGCGCAGCCGGGGGTAGCTGACGCGGAGCCAGATCACGACGAACGCGAGGACCGCGGTCTTCAGGAGGGTCCAGACCCAGCCGTCGGCGATCGGCCCGTGCCAGCCGCCGAGGAACAGAACGGTGGTCAGGGCGCAGAGGACGACGATGCCGGCGTACTCGGCGAGCAGGAACAGCGCGAAGCGCAGGCCGGTGTACTCGGTGTACGCGCCGAAGATGATCTCGGAGTCGGCGACGGGCATGTCGAAGGGCGGCCGCTGGAGTTCGGCGAGGCCGGCGGTGAAGAAGACGAGCGCGCCGGTGATCTGCCACGGCAGCCACCACCACTGGAAGGCGTCGACGATGCCGGGGAGGGACACGGTCCCGGCGGCCATGGCGACGGAGGCGGCGGCGAGCAGCATGGGGAGCTCGTACGCGAGGAGCTGAGCGGCGGTGCGCAGGCCGCCGAGCAGGGAGAACTTGTTGGCGGAGGCCCAGCCGGCCATCAGGCTGCCGAGGACGCCGACGCCCATGACGGCGAGTACGAAGAACAGCCCGGCGTCGATGACCTGGCCGACGGCGCCTTCGCCCGGGCCGATGGGGATGGCGACGAGGACGAGGAGGTACGGCAGCAGGGCGACGGCGGGGGCGAGCTGGAAGATGCGGCGGTCGGCCTCGGCCGGGACGACGTCCTCCTTCTGCGCGAACTTCACGCCGTCGGCGACGAGCTGGGCCCAGCCGTGGAAGCCACCGGCGTACATGGGGCCGAGGCGGCCCTGCATGTGCGCCATCACCTTGTGCTCGGTCTGCCCGACGACGAGCGGGAGCACGAGGAAGACGGCGAAGACGGCGATGAGTCGCAGGGCGACGTCGAGGACGTCGTTCACGCGTCGCCTCCGTTGTCGGGTCGGGTTTCGGGGGTGTCGCCGGCCTCGGGCTCCGACTCGGGTGCCGGGTCCTGCGTGAAGGCGGGCTGCGGGTTGTGCCAGGGGGCGTCCGTGCTGCGGGGCGCGGGGCGCCGCCCGGGCGCGACGGTCCGCCGCGCCGGGCGCTGGGTCTCGGCCCCGGCGTCCGGCTCCGGCGCCGGGACGGCGGCCTGGCTCGCCGAGCCCTCCGCCGCCGAGCGGGTGCGCCGCGCCGGGCGCGGGGACTCGGCCCCGGCGTCCGGCTCCGCCGCCGGGACGGCCTGGCTCGCCGAGCCCTCCGACACCGAGCGGGTGCGGCGGGCCGGGCGGGGGGTGGTGGCTTCGGTTTCCGCGGCCTGGGTCGCCGAGCCCTCCGTCACCGAGCGGGTGCGGCGGACCGGGGCGCCCTCGCGCGGGGCGCGGGCGGTCCTGGCCGGGCGGGCCGGGGCCGGCGGGAGCTGACCCTTGAGCGGGCCCCAGTCGTTGGGGTCCGGGACGCCCGGCGGGAGCATCTGGCGGCGCTTGGGCGCATCGGGGTCGTGTGCCTCGCCCGGCTCCTTGGCTCCCGGCCATGCCTTCGCGACCCGTGCCGCGAGCACGAAGTCCTTGCGCAGCGGGTGCCCCTCGAAGTTCTCCGGGAGGAGCAGCGGGACCAGGTGCGGGTGGTCGGTGAAGACCACGCCGAACATCTCGAACGTCTCCCGCTCGTGCCATTCGGCGCCCGCGTAGACCGCGACCGCGGACGGCAGGGACGGCGCCGCGTGCGGGACCGTCGTCCGCAGCAGCAGCCGTCGTACGCGGTGGTTCTCCAGGGACACGACGTGCGCGCAGATCCGGAAGCCGGTGCCCGGCTCGTCGACCGCGCTCAGCCAGTCGAAGTACGTGCAGCCCAGCTTGTCCCGGGCGATCTCCAGCGCCGGGATCCAGCTGCCGACCGGCACGTCGACCGTCAGCACGTCGTACGCGCGCTCGGCCACCGCCTCCGCGCCGAAGACCGTCGCGGCGGCGTCGGGGAGGGAGTCGTAGAGGTTCATGCGCCCGCTCCTCCGGTCGTCGGCGGGGGCGGGGGCGTGACCAGGCCGCTGGTGAGCTGCGCGACCGACGGCCCCTGGGCGTAGCGGTCCGCCAGCGACTCCCGGGCGATCTTCTCCTGGAGCTTGAGGATGCCCTGGAGCAGCGCTTCGGGGCGCGGCGGGCAGCCGGGTACGTAGACGTCGACGGGGATGATCTGGTCGACGCCCTTCGTCACCGAGTAGGAGTCCCAGTAGGGCCCGCCGCAGTTGGAGCAGGCTCCGAAGGAGATGACGTACTTGGGCTCCGGCATCTGCTCGTACAGCCGCTTGACGGCCGGGGCCATCTTGTCCGTCACCGTGCCGGAGACGATCATCAGGTCCGCCTGGCGCGGGCCGGGCGCGAAGGGGATGACGCCGAGCCGGATGAAGTCGTGCCGGGCCATCGACGCGGCGATGAACTCGATCGCGCAGCAGGCGAGGCCGAAGTTGAACACCCACAGGCTGTAGCGGCGGCCCCAGTTCAGGACCACTTTCATGGGCTCCGGGGCGAGCCGGGAGAGGACCCCGAGCCTCTTGGGCTCCGGGAGCAGCTGGGGCTCGGCCGCGGTCCCGGCCGGTGTCACGTCCATTCGAGGACGCCCTTCTTGTACGCGTAGAGCAGGCCGACGGCCAGGAAGCCCAGGAAGACGAACATCTCCACGAGCGTCGTGGCGCCGTAGCCGGCGGCGGCGAACACGGTCGCCCACGGGAAGAGGAAGATCGAGTCGACGGCGAAGATGACGTAGAGGAACGCGTAGACGTAGTAGCGGACCTGGGTGTGCGCCCAGCCCTCGCCGACGGGGTCCACGCCGCACTCGTACGTCAGCAGCTTCTCAGGGGTCGGGACGACCGGTCTCAGCAGGCGGCCCGCGCCGAACGCGACGGCCACGAAGAGCACACCGAGGACGGCCAGCAGGCCGACGACCGAATAACTCCGGAAATAGTCCGCTGCGAGCACGGTTACGGTCGATACCGTTGGGTCGGGCACGTCCGTTCCTCGCTCCTTGGCCACTGTCGATGATCTGGTACGGACGGGAGTCTAGGCCCTGGCTCACACAGGGTGGGGTTATCCCCCGTTTACAACGGCCCGGCTGCCCCATGGCACCGGCCGGGCTGGATTTGGCAGGCTGGGCCGCATGACCGCGCCCTTTCAAGTCTCCCACCCGGGTTCCGATGACGACCGGCCTCCTCCCGTACGCCCGGCACTGGGGGCCGTGGCGTGGAAGGAGACCATCCATCTGCTGGTCAACCTTCCGTTCGCGCTCGTCGGTTTCGTCTACACCGTGACCATGGTGGCGGTCACGGGCGGTCTGTCCGTGACCGCGATCGGTCTTCCGCTGCTCGCGGCCGGTCTGCTCGCGTCTCGGCAGTTGGGACGGCTGGAGCGGGCGAGGGCGCGCGTGATGCTCGGTGTACGGGTGGAGGAGCCGACTCCGCTGCCGGGGCCGCGGCGGGCCGGCGGGTTCTTCCCGTGGCTGTGGGCGGGCGTGAAGGACCCGGTGGCCTGGCGGACCGTGCTGTACGAGCTGGTGCGGCTGCCGTGGGGGGTGCTGACCTTCACGGTGGCGCTGGTGGGACTGCTGGTGCTGTGGCCGGTGCTGCCGTACGTCACCCGCGCGCTGTCGAACGTGGACCGGCTGATGGTACGGGCGCTGTTGTCGCCCTCGGACGAGCTGGAGCGGCGGATCGCGGAGCTGGAGTCCGACCGCGGGGTGGTCGTCGACACGGCGGCGGCCGACCTGCGGCGCATCGAGCGGGACCTGCACGACGGGGCGCAGGCGCGGCTGGTGGCGCTGGCGATGGGGCTGGGCCTGGCCAAGGAGAAGCTGCTGGAGGATCCCGACGCGGCGGCGGCGATGGTGGACGAGGCGCACGGGGAGGTGAAGCTGGCGCTCCAGGAACTGCGGGACCTGGCGCGGGGCATCCACCCGGCGGTGCTGACGGACCGGGGCCTGGACGCGGCGCTGTCGTCGGTGGCGTCGCGGTGCCTGGTGCCGGTGAAGGTGCTGGTGGACCTGCCGGAGCGGCCCGCGGCCGCCATCGAGGGGATCGCGTACTTCACGGTGTCGGAGCTGCTGCAGAACGTGAGCAAGCATGCGGGGGCGCGCGGCGCGAGCGTGGAGATGTGGCGGACGGGGGCGGAGCCGGCGGGACGGCTGCTGATCCGGGTGTCGGACGACGGACGCGGCGGGGCCGGCCTGGACGGCGGGTCGGGCCTGGCGGGGCTGGCTGAGCGGCTGCGGGCCGTGGACGGGGTCTTCCTGGTGGACTCCCCCGAGGGGAAGGGCACGGTGGTGACGGCGGAACTGCCGTGGCGCTCGCGCTGAACGCAAGCCCGGCCCGGTCCTGGGTGACCTGCCCCCCGGCCCGGACCGGGCCGGCCCCTGGCCGGACCGTGGCCGGACCCGGCTCGCGCGTGACTCCGGTATGACTGGCCCCCGGCCGGACCTGCCCTCGGGCCGGACCCCGACCGGGCCTGGCCCGGGCCGCGCCCGGACCGTGCCCGGGCCGGACGGCCCGGACCTGGACACGGGCCGGACCTGGCCCCGGACCCGGACCCCGGCCGGACCCCGTTCGTACCCCGCTCGCGCGTGACTCCGGTGCGACCGGGCCCCGGCACCGGTCCGCGCCGCGGCTTCGGCCGCTGATCGGGACCCCCGCCCGGGTGAGGGCGGGGGTCCCGTCGGCATCCGGGCGGCCTCGTCCCGGGTGGGCAGGGTCGGGGCGCCGGGGGTGGGGTTATCCCCCCGGGGGAGAGGCCTACCTGCCCGATGGAACGGGGGCCGGGCGGGCGGCAGGGTTGGGGTGGGTCATCGGAATGCTCAAGGGGAGGTCGGGATCATGGATGCAGGTCGCGTGTTGCGCGCTCCGGTCGAGGGACGGACGTGGCGCGAGTTCGGGTACCTGCTGCTCGGGCTGCCGCTGAGCCTGCTGTACTTCTCGCTCGCGATCACGGGCGTCACCCTCGGCGCAGGGCTGCTCGTCACCTTCCTCGGCGTCCCGGTGCTCGCCGGGGTGCTCGCGATGTGCCGCGGTTTCGGGAAGGTGGAGCGGGCCCGGGTGCGCGGCCTGCTCGGGGCCGACATCGCGGAGCCGGCGCCGCTGCGGGCGAGGAAGCCGGGTCCGGTCGCCGCGATGGGCGCGCTGCTGAGGAGCGGCAGCGCCTGGCGGCACGCGCTGTACGCGGTGGTCCACCTTCCGTGGGCCGTCTTCGCCTTCACCCTGGCACTGGTGTTCTGGGCGTACGGATGGGCCTTCCTGCTGTACCCGGTGTGGTTCTGGGTCTTCCCCGCCTACACGGACATGCCGGGGCTCCAGCTGTTCCAGAACGGCGACTACACCTTCTACCTCGACTCCCCCGCGGAGATCGCCCTGACCTGCCTGGTCGGACTGGGCTTCACCCTGGCCACGCCGTGGGTGGTGCGGGCGCTGACCACCGTCGACCGGGTCCTCGTCGGCGGGCTGCTCGGACCTTCGCGCCTCGACCACCGGGTCACGGAGCTGGAGACCGACCGCGGGGTGGTGGTCGACACCGCCGCCGCCGACCTGCGGCGCATCGAGCGGGACCTGCACGACGGGGCGCAGGCCCGCCTGGTGGCGCTGTCCATGGACCTGGGGCTGGCGAAGGAGAAGCTCGGCGAGGACCCCGGCGCCGCCGCCCGGATGGTGGACGAGGCGCACGGAGAGGTGAAGATCGCGCTCCAGGAGCTGCGCGACCTGGCCCGCGGGATCCACCCGGCGGTGCTGACGGACCGCGGCCTGGACGCGGCGCTGTCCTCGGTGGCCTCGCGGTGCACGGTGCCGGTGCGGGTGTCGGTGGACCTGCCGGAGCGGCCCGCTTCGGCGGTCGAGGGGATCGCGTACTTCACCGTCTCGGAGCTGCTCCGGAACATCAGCAAGCACTCCGCGGCCCGTACGGCGGGTGTGGACGTGTGGCGGTCCGCGGGACGGCTGCTGATCCAGGTCACGGACGACGGGCGCGGCGGCGCGAGCACCGCGGGCGCCGTCGGGGGCACCGGGCTGGCCGGGCTCTCCGAGCGACTGGACGCCGTGGACGGGGTGCTGGTCGTGGAATCGCCCGCCGGCGGCGGCACGACCGTCACCGCCGAGCTCCCCTGGCGCTCCCGCTAGGGAGCGTGCGCACCAGGCCACTCTCCGCTAGGGAGCGTGCGCACCAGGGTCCGCCGGCCCGACGGGACCTTGACGACACGACCTGGCCCTCCCGCCGACGGGCCGGCCGATCCGCCGCCGGCCGACCCGCCGCCGACCGGGCCAGCCCGTCGGCACACCCCTGGCACCCGCTCCCGCTTCCACGTGATGATCGGACTCGCCTCCCCCGGCCCCTCGGGCTGGGATGCTTGGCTGGGTCAGGTACATCGGACGACGTGGACGCGGGAGCTGCTGGATCGTGGAAGACAGGGTGCGGGTGGTCATCGCCGAGGATTCAGTGCTGCTGCGTGAGGGCCTGACCCGGTTGCTGACCGACCGGGGGCATGACGTCGTGGCCGGCGTCGGGGACGCGGAAGCCCTGATCAAGACGGTGGCGGAGTTGGCAGCCGAGGACGCGCTGCCGGACGTGGTGGTGGCGGACGTACGGATGCCGCCGACGCACACCGACGAGGGGGTGCGGGCGGCCGTACGGCTGCGGCGCGAGCATCCCGGCATAGGCGTGCTCGTGCTGTCGCAGTACGTGGAGGAGCAGTACGCCACCGAACTCCTGGCCGGTTCCAGTACCGGGGTGGGGTACCTGCTCAAGGACCGGGTGGCCGACGTGCGGGAGTTCCTCGACGCCGTCGTGCGCGTGGCCCGGGGCGGGACCGCCCTGGACCCGGAGGTCGTCGCCCAGCTGCTCGGCCGCAGCCGCAAGCAGGACGTCCTGGCGGGGCTGACCCCGCGCGAGCGCGAGGTGCTGGGCCTGATGGCCGAGGGGCGGACCAATTCGGCCGTGGCCAAGCAGCTCGTGGTCAGCGACGGAGCGGTGGAGAAGCACGTCAGCAACATCTTCATGAAGCTCGGGCTGTCCCCGAGCGACGGGGATCACCGGCGGGTTCTGGCCGTTCTCACCTACCTGCGCTCTTGATCGGGAGATTCTGTCGATCAAGACGGGGCATTGATCAAAACCCTGATCAACTGACACCCTGTCAGGTGTGGCGGTACCGCGCCTGGCCGCTGGGGCTCGCACTATTTCTGCACGGCACGAAATCTCGGAATCTTTCGGAATCCCTTGGAATACCAAGGGATTCTCTCGACAGACCGCCGCAGACGACGGTCCGGAATACGAGCGTCCCCTGAGAAGGCCACTCCTACCGACGTAGGGTTGACCTTGGGAGCGGGAACGCAAAGCCTCGAAGGAGGTCCAGTTCAGTGACCAGCCAGGTCAGTAGTCCAGCCGAACAGGCCGACGGGGCCGAGGGGGCTGTAGTCGGCGAACAACGGACAGCCCCGGCCCCGAGCGGCAAGGAAGTACGCCGTCTCGACCGGGTGATCATCCGTTTCGCGGGTGACTCGGGTGACGGCATGCAGCTCACGGGTGACCGGTTCACCTCGGAGACGGCCTCCTTCGGGAACGACCTCTCCACGCTGCCGAACTTCCCGGCCGAGATCCGTGCCCCTGCCGGCACCCTGCCCGGTGTCTCCTCGTTCCAGCTGCACTTCGCCGATCACGACATCCTGACGCCGGGCGACGCCCCGAACGTGCTGGTGGCGATGAATCCGGCGGCGCTGAAAGCGAACATCGCGGACGTCCCGCGCGGCGCCGAGATCATCATCAACACCGATGAATTCACCAAGCGCCCGATGGCGAAGGTCGGCTATGACACCTCGCCGCTGGAAGACGGCTCGCTGGGCGCCTACAACATCCACCCGGTGCCGCTGACCACGCTCACCGTGGAGGCCCTGAAGGATTTCGGGCTCTCCCGCAAGGAGGCCGAGCGCAGCAAGAACATGTTCGCGCTCGGGCTCCTGAGCTGGATGTACCACCGGCCCACCGAGGGCACCGAGAACTTCCTGCGGCAGAAGTTCGCGAAGAAGCCGGACATCGCCGAGGCGAACGTGGCCGCGTTCCGTGCGGGCTGGAACTTCGGCGAGACGACCGAGGACTTCGCGGTCTCCTACGAGGTCGCCCCGGCGACCAGCGCGTTCCCGACCGGCACCTACCGCAACATCTCCGGGAACCTCGCCCTGTCCTACGGGCTGATCGCGGCGAGCCGCCTGGCCGACCTGCCGCTCTACCTGGGCTCGTACCCGATCACCCCGGCCTCGGACATCCTGCACGAGCTGAGCAAGCACAAGAACTTCGGCGTGCGGACGTTCCAGGCCGAGGACGAGATCGCCGGGATCGGCGCGGCGCTCGGCGCGGCCTTCGGCGGCGCCCTCGGCGTGACCACCACCTCCGGCCCCGGCGTCGCCCTGAAGTCCGAGACGATCGGGCTGGCGGTGTCGCTGGAGCTGCCGCTGCTGATCGTGGACATCCAGCGCGGCGGCCCCTCCACCGGCCTGCCGACCAAGACCGAGCAGGCGGACCTGCTCCAGGCCATGTACGGCCGCAACGGCGAGGCCCCCGTGCCCGTCGTGGCCCCCCGCACCCCCGCGGACTGCTTCGACGCCGTCCTCGACGCGGTGCGGATCGCGCTGACGTACCGGACCCCGGTGTTCCTGCTCTCCGACGGATACCTCGCCAACGGCTCCGAGCCCTGGCGCATCCCCGACGTCGCCGACCTGCCGGACCTGAAGGTGCAGTTCGCCTCCGGGCCCAACCAGCAGCTCGCGGACGGCACCGAGGTGTTCTGGCCGTACAAGCGCGACCCGCAGACCCTGGCCCGCCCCTGGGCGGTCCCGGGGACGCCCGGTCTGGAGCACCGGATCGGCGGCATCGAGAAGCAGGACGGCACGGGCAACATCTCGTACGACCCGGCCAACCACGACTTCATGGTCCGCACCCGCCAGGCCAAGATCGACGGCATCGAGGTCCCCGGCCTGGAGGTCGACGACCCGGACGGCGCCCGCACCCTCGTCCTGGGCTGGGGCTCCACGTACGGCCCCATCACCGCCGCGGTGCGCCGGCTGCGCACCGTCGGCGTCCCGGTCGCACAGGCCCACCTGCGCCACCTCAACCCCTTCCCGAGGAATCTCGGGGAGGTCCTGAAGCGTTACGACAAGGTAGTGGTGCCGGAGATGAACCTCGGGCAGCTCGCCACCCTGATCCGGGCGAAGTACCTGGTGGACGCCCGGTCGTACACCCAGGTCAACGGAATGCCGTTCAAGGCCGAGCAGCTCGCGAAGATTCTCAAGGAGGCCGTCAATGACTGAGGTGACCGACGCCCCCCACCTGCTCTCGCTGGTGCCCAAGGCCGAGGCCCGGCAGTCCATGAAGGACTTCAAGTCGGACCAGGAGGTCCGGTGGTGCCCCGGCTGCGGCGACTACGCGGTCCTGGCCGCGGTGCAGGGCTTCATGCCCGAACTCGGGCTGGCGAAGGAGAACATCGTCTTCGTCTCCGGGATCGGCTGCTCCTCGCGCTTCCCGTACTACATGAACACCTACGGGATGCACTCCATCCACGGCCGCGCCCCGGCCATCGCCACCGGCCTGGCCACCTCCCGCCGCGACCTGTCCGTCTGGGTCGTCACCGGTGACGGCGACGCCCTCTCCATCGGCGGGAACCACCTGATCCACGCCCTGCGCCGCAACGTCAACCTCAAGATCCTGCTCTTCAACAACCGGATCTACGGACTCACCAAGGGCCAGTACTCGCCCACCTCCGAGGTCGGCAAGATCACCAAATCCACGCCGATGGGCTCCCTCGACGCGCCCTTCAACCCCGTCTCCCTCGCCCTCGGCGCCGAAGCCACCTTCGTCGCCCGCACCGTCGACTCCGACCGCAAGCACCTGACCGAGGTCCTCCGGGCCGCGGCCGACCACCAGGGCACCGCCCTGGTGGAGATCTACCAGAACTGCAACATCTTCAACGACGGCGCCTTCGAGGTCCTCAAGGACAACGCGCAGGCCCAGGAGGCGGTGATCCGCCTCGAACACGGGCAGCCGATCCGCTTCGGCGCCGACGGGCACAAGGGCGTCGTACGCGATCAGGTCACCGGGGAACTGGAGGTCGTCACGGTGACCCCGGAGAACGAGTCCCGGATCCTGGTCCACGACGCCCACAGCGCCGGCCCGACCACCGCGTTCGCCCTGTCCCGGCTGGCGGACCCGCACACCCTGCACCAGACGCCCATCGGCGTCTTCCGCAGCGTGGAGCGGCCCGTCTACGACACGCTCATGGCGGAGCAGCTGGAGACCGCCGTCGACGCCAAGGGCAAGGGCGACCTCAGCACCCTCCTCGCGGGCAACGACACCTGGACGGTCGTCGGCTAGCAGCCGGCGTACGGCAGCGGCGACACCAGCGGCAGCGGCAGCGGGGCCCGGAGTTCCTCAGGAGCTCCGGGCTTCGTCGTACGCCGCGCGCGCCGCCTGGACCTCGGGGACGCGCCGCTCGGTCCAGCGGGCGAGGGCCCAGACCTGCTCGGCGGCCTCGCGCCCCAGCTCGGTCAGCGAGTAGTCCACGCGCGGCGGGATCACGGGCTTGGCGTCGCGCAGCAGGAATCCGTCGCGCTCCAGCGTCTGGAGGGTCTGGGCCAGCATCTTCTCGCTGACGCCGCCCACCTCCCTGCGCAGTTCGCTGAACCGGTACGAGCGCTCGACGAGGGCGGCCAGGACCAGGACGCCCCAGCGGCTCGTGACGTGCTCCAGGACCCCGCGGGAAGGGCACATCGGCGCGTTGACCCGCGGTGCGTCGACCATCGGCTGGTTACTCACCTTCATACCAGTACCTTACTTTGAAGTGGGTACTTACGAAAGGTTAGCGCTCTCCCTAGGGTGGTGACACACCCCGAAACGCAAGGAGCGCATCCCATGAGCATCGTCGTCACCGGAGCCACCGGAGCCCTCGGCCGTCTCGTCGTCGAGGAGCTGCTGAACCAGGTCCCCGCCGAGCGCCTCGCCGTCGTCGTCCGCAACAAGGAGAAGGCCGCCGACCTGGCCGAGCGCGGCATCGAGGTGCGCGTCGCGGACTACGACGCCCCCGAGACCCTGGCCTCCGCCTTCCACGCCGGCGACCGCGTCCTGCTGATCTCCGGCAGCGAGGTCGGCCGCCGGGTGCCGCAGCACCTCGCCGTGGTCGAGGCCGCGAAGGCCGCGGGCGTCGCCCAGCTCGCGTACACCGGGATCCTCGGCGGCCCGGAGGCCGACTTCGACCTGGCCGCCGAGCACAAGGTCACCGAGCAGGCCATCCTCGACTCCGGCCTCCCCCACACCTTCCTGCGCAACGGCTGGTACCACGAGAACTACACCGGCCACCTGGGCACCGTCCTGGAGCACGGCGCGGTGGTCGGCAGCGCGGGCGAGGGCCGCATCGCCTCCGCCGCGCGGGCGGACTACGCGGCCGCGGCCGCCGCCGTGCTGACCGGCGAGGGCCACCTGAACCGGGTCTACGAGCTCTCCGGCGACACCGCCTGGAGCCTGGCGGAGTACGCGGCCGAGGTCGCGGCCCAGACCGGCAAGGAGGTCGCGTACAGCGAGGTCCCGGCCGACACGCACCTGTCGATCCTGACCGGCGCCGGGGTCCCCGAGGGCTTCGCGGCGATCCTCGTCGACGTGGACGCGGCGATCTCCCGGGGCCGGCTCGCCCACACCGGCGGGGACCTGTCCCGGCTCATCGGCCGCCCGACGACCCCCGTGGCGCAGGCGATCGCCGCCGCCCTGGCCTGAGCCGGCGCCGGGGCCGGCCCCCACAAGGCCTCGAACGTGTCATGAGTATCTCGTGTCTACGGGCATGACATCCGGTCCCTCCGGCGCTACCTTCGTGAAGTTGGCCGGAATGTGACTGGAGGCTCCCGTGAAAGCGGAGAACGAGCAGCGCGCGGGTTTGCTCTACGGGTTCGGCGCCTACGGGATGTGGGGGCTGGTCCCCCTGTTCTGGCCGCTGCTCAAACCGGCCGGGGCGATCGAGATCCTGGCCCACCGCATGGTGTGGTCGCTGGGCGTGGTCGGGATGCTCCTGCTGGCCATGCGCCGCTGGGGCTGGATAGGGGAGCTGCTCCGGCAGCCCCGCAAGCTCGGCCTGACCGCACTGGCCGCCTCGGTGATCTCCGTGAACTGGGGCCTGTACATCTGGGCCGTCAACAACGGCGCGGTCGTCGAGGCCAGTCTCGGCTACTTCATCAACCCGCTGGTCACCATCGCGATCGGCGTACTGGTCCTCGGCGAGCGGCTGCGCCGAGCCCAGTGGGCGGCGGTCGGCATCGGCGTGGCCGCCGTGCTGGTGCTCGCCATCGGGTACGGCCGGCCGCCGTGGATCTCGCTGGTGCTGGCCTTCACGTTCGCGGCGTACGGCCTGATCAAGAAAAAGCTCAACATGGGCGGGGTCGAGTCGCTCGCCGCCGAGACCGCGCTGCTGTTCCCGCCCGCCCTCGGCTACCTGCTGTGGCTGGGGACGCAGGACCGGCTGAGCTTCGCCTCGGAAGGCCTCGGGCACTCCGCGCTGCTCGCCTCGACCGGACTGGTCACCGCGATCCCGCTGGTCTGCTTCGGTGCGGCGGCGATCCGGGTCCCGCTGTCCACACTCGGGCTGCTCCAGTACCTGGCCCCGGTGTTCCAGTTCGCGCTCGGGGTCGTGTACTTCCACGAGGCGATGCCGCCCGAGCGCTGGGCCGGGTTCTCCCTGGTCTGGGCCGCGCTCGCGCTGCTGACCTGGGACGCGCTGCGTACGGCCCGCAAGACCCGGGCCGAGGCGGCCCGGCTCGTATCGGCCCGCGCCGCCGGGCCGGCGGCGTCGCCGGCGCCCGCGCCGGAACCCGAACCGAAACCCGAGCCGGAGCCGGAGCCCGCTTAGGGCCACCGGCACCGCGCCGAGCACCCCGTACCTCTCACGGTCCCCGCCACGAACCCTCGTGGCGGGGACCGTCCGTTTTCCGAACGATCCTGACCGGATCGCGGTCTTGACGGGCCGTCACGCGTGCACTCAACATCAGGCTCGCACTGACGCACGATCGCTCACTTGCGCCACCCCGCACGTTCCGTTCAATCCCCAACGGAATCCCGGAGTCCCCCACATGAGCCTGTCCGTCTCCCGGCGTCTGGCCGCCGTGACCGCTATCGCGGTCGCCGGCCTGTTCGCCTCCACCGCCCCCGCCGCACTCGCCGCCCCCACGGCGGTGGCCGCCGCGCCCACACCGCCCGACATCCCGGTCGCCAACGTCAAGGCGCACCTCGCGCAGTTCCAGTCCATAGCCACCGCCAACGGCGGCAACCGCGCCCACGGCCGGGCGGGCTACAAGGCCTCGGTCGACTACGTGAAGGCCAAACTCGACGCGGCCGGATTCACCACGACCCTGCAGACCTTCACGAGCAGCGGCGCGACCGGCTACAACCTGATCGCCGACTGGCCGGGCGGCGACCCGGACTCGGTCCTGATGTCCGGCTCGCACCTGGACTCGGTGACCGCGGGCCCCGGCGTCAACGACAACGGATCCGGCTCGGCGGCCGTCCTGGAGACGGCACTGGCCGTCTCGCGCGCCCGGCTCCAGCCCACCAAGCACCTGAGGTTCGGCTGGTGGGGCGCGGAGGAGCTCGGCATGGTCGGGTCGAAGTACTACGTGAACAACCTGCCGAGCGCCGAGAAGGCGAAGATCTCCGGCTACCTGAACTTCGACATGATCGGCTCGCCGAACCCGGGCTACTTCGTCTACGACGACGACCCGACGATCGAGCAGACGTTCAAGAACTACTACGCGGGGCTCGGCATCCCGACGGAGATCGAGACCGAGGGTGACGGCCGCTCCGACCACGCGCCGTTCAAGAGCGCGGGCATCCCGGTCGGCGGTCTGTTCTCCGGCGCCGACTACACGAAGACGGCGGCGCAGGCACAGAAGTGGGGCGGCACCTCCGGGCAGGCCTTCGACCGCTGCTACCACGCCTCGTGCGACACCTCGTCGAACATCGACGACACCGCCCTGGACCGCAACGCGGACGCCATCGCGTACGCGGTCTGGAACCTGGGGGCGGCCACCCCGGTCCCGCCGGGCCCGTCGTTCGAGAACACCACGGACGTGAACATCCCGGACTCGCCCGGCGCCGCGGTGACTTCGCCCATCACGGTCTCCGGCGTCACGGGCAACGCGCCGGCCACCACCAAGGTCGACGTGAACATCGTCCACACCTACCGCGGTGACCTGGTGGTCGACCTGGTCGCACCCGACGGCACGGTCTACAACCTGCACAACCGCAGCGGCGGCAGCGCCGACAACCTCGTCCAGACGTACACGGTGAACGCCTCCGGCGAGGTGGCCGACGGCGTCTGGAAGCTCCAGGTCAAGGACGCGGCGGCGCAGGACACCGGCTACATCAACAGCTGGAAGATCACCTTCTAGGCCCTGCCCTGCCCCAGGACGCCGTCCGGCTCCGGGACGCCGTCCTCCCCCCGGACGCCGTCCGGCGCTAGGACGCCGTCCGGCCCTGGGGCGGCGGGACCGTCAGCGGCTCCTGTATGAGCGTGCGGAGCTCCTCGGCGACCGTTGCGATGTCGGCGCGGCCCAGCTTCGCCGCCTCCACCAGGTCGCCGAGGTCCTCCGGCGAAGGCAGTTGCCTGGCCCCCGCCACGCGCAGGTACGAGCGCGTGGCGGCGGCCGCGTAGAACTCGTTCATCGGCGATTCCAGCGCCGGGCACACCGCGAGGGTGTGCAGAAACGCGGCGGCCCGCCACGCGGTGTCCGGGGCGGGCTGTTCGGGCACCAGGACGAGGTCGTTCTGGTGCCGGGCGACCGCGGCGGCCACCCCGGAGGGATCCCACACGGCGGGATCTGACGGGAGATGGTGGGCCAGAGCGGTCCAGGCCCACTCCATGGTGATCTTCAATTGCCGAACCGCTCCTGGAAGTAGCCCCAGTGGTCCGCGAACTCCTCGATGCCGGAAAGGAAGTTCTTCCGGTCCTCGTCCAGCTCGCGTTCCGTCACCTCGGTGATCAGCGCGGTGACCGTCGTGCCCAGTGCCGCCGCGCGTGCCTTGAGGCGCTCGTGGAACTCTTCGTCCAGGCGGATGGTCACATGTCTCGACATGCTCTTCACCGTACAGCGGGCTTGCTGTACAGGGGGCCGGAACGGCCGAAGGGTGGGCAGGGACACAGTCCCCGCCCACCCTTCGGACGGTGCCGTTACTTGTTGGCGTCGGCCGCCTGCACCAGCGCGTCCTTGGTGACCGCGCCGACGTAGACCTTGCCGTCGTCCGTGATCAGGGCGTTGACCACGCGGGTCTTGAAGACCCGGCCCTGGCCGAACTTGCCGGTGACCTTGCCCCCGAGGGAGTCGAGGAACTGCTTGGCCTCCTTCGGTGCGTTCTTCTCGCCCGCCGCCTTGTCGAGGTCCTGGAGGCCCTTGCCGGCGCCCGTGTCGATGCGCGCGATGGCCGACCAGCCCTCGCCGAGGACCTTCATGTCGCCCTTGCCGTCCTTGCCGGCCGCGCCGCCGGTCAGGGCGTCGAGGCCGGGGAGGGACTCCAGGCCCTTGAACTGCTTGCCGTGGTCGCCGCCCTTGGCCCCCTGCGCCGCGCCCTCGGTCACCTTGGCGCCCTTGGGCGCGGTGAACGCGAACGTGTCGGCGGACGGCTTGCCGAAGTCCACCTTGGTGAACCCGGCGTCGACGATCGGCTTGCCGCCCTCGGTGGCCAGCACCTGCACGCGCAGCGGCACCCCGTTCTTGGCGTCCACCGCGATCTTGACCGAGGCGATCGTGGATCCGCTGTGCTTCGGCTTCAGCACCAGCTGGTAGGCGTCCCGGCCGGCCACCTGTGCGGTCTCGCCCACGCTGACGTCCGTGGTCGGGCCGGCGGCCTTGAGCACGTCCTGTGCGAGCTGCTGGGGCGAGGCGCCGCCCAGCCGGTCCGCGGTCTTCTTCCCGTCCTTGCCGGGGGCCGCGCCGTCGGGGTTCTTCTCGTGCCAGACCTCGTTGGCCTTGCTGTCGTACCCCCAGACGTCGGCTCCGTCGTGGATGAGGCTGTACTCGTCCTTGCCGTCCACGAACGTGAGCTTCTGGCGGTCCGGGCCGTCGGCAGCGACGCGCACGGTGTTCGTGCCGTTCGCCAGCTGCGCGATCTTGTCCTCGGGGTTGGCCGAGCCGCCGGTGACGCCCCCGCCACGGCCGAGGAGACCGCCCGCCAGGGTCGGCAGACCCAGGTCGGTGCTGATCTTCGCGCTGCCGGACAGCTGCTGCACGTCGGAGGCGGCCACCTTCTCGATGAGCTGCTGCGCCGTCACCTTCGGCAGGTCGGGGCCGCCGGAGTTCGCGAAGGCCGGGACCATCGCCACGGTCGCGGCGGCCACACCCGCCACCGCTACCGGTACGGCGTACCGGGCGGCCTTGCGGGTCTTTGCGTTCGTTGCCATGTCTGCCCTACCTCTTTGTCACCCGTTCTGGTGTGTCTCCATCTGACCAAAGGGGAGGGGGCCGGGGCGTCACTCCCCGGGCTCAACTCGGCGTACACCCCAGGGATGACACGACGAGGGCCCTGCATCCCCTACCCGTAGGGGATGCAGGGCCCTGGCCTCTGCCGTACGGCGTATCCGGGCCAATCGGCCCGTATCCGGCGCGCACCCGGTCCGTACCCGGGGCACCGTCCACACCCGGTCCGTACCCGGCGCGCGCCCGGCCGCGTCCTAGCCGGCGCGGTGCACCACCGCGTCGCACAGCTCTTCGAGCGCCGACTTCGCGAAGCACTCCGGCAGCGGCGCGAGCGTGGCCCGCGCCTCCTGCGCGTAGCGGATGGTGTCGCGGCGGGCCTGCTCCAGCGCGGGGTGCACCCGCAGCCGGGCGAGAACCTCCGCGTGCCGGGCGTCGTCCGTCAGGTCGCCGTCCAGGAGCTCCACGAGCTCCAGGTCGTCGGGGTCGCCGCCCTGGGCCGCCATCTGGCGCAGCAGCAGTACGGGCAGCGTGGGGATGCCCTCGCGCAGGTCCGTCCCCGGGGTCTTGCCGGACTCGTGCGAGTCGGAGGCGATGTCGAGGAGGTCGTCGGCGAGCTGGAAGGCGGTGCCGAGGCGTTCGCCGTACTGGGTGAGGATGTCGACGACCGACTCGTCGGCGCCGGACATCAGCGCGCCGAACCGGCCGGAGACCGCGATCAGCGAGCCGGTCTTGCCGGCGATGACGTCGAGGTAGTGGGCGACCGGGTCGCGGCCGTCGCGCGGGCCGGCGGTCTCCAGGATCTGGCCCGTCACCAGCCGCTCGAAGGCCTCGGCCTGGATGCGCACGGCCTCCGGCCCGAGGTCGGCCAGGATGTGCGAGGCGCGGGCGAACAGGAAGTCACCCGTCAGGACGGCCACCGAGTTGCCCCACCGGGCGTTGGCGCTGGCCACGCCGCGGCGCTCGTCCGCCTCGTCCATGATGTCGTCGTGGTAGAGCGTCGCCAGGTGGGTGAGCTCGACGACGACCGCGGCGGGCACGATTCCGGGCGCGTAGGGATCGCCGAACCGGGAGGCGAGCATCACGAGCAGCGGCCGGAACCGCTTGCCGCCGGCCCGGAGCAGGTGCTGTGCGGCCTCGGTGATGAAGGGGACTTCGCTCTTGGTGGCCTCCAGCAGACCCGCCTCGACGGCGGCCAGTCCGGCCTGGACATCGGTCTCAAGAGCCTGGTCCCGCACGCTCAGTCCGAACGGCCCGACGACGGTCACGAGGGGTACTCCTGTCTGCTGACGATCACGGTGACGATCACCTGGATTGTCGATGTGTCGCTGCCTTCACTCAAGCCAGCGTATCCGGTCTGTTTTCGATCACCGAGAGCGCCCGTCATGTCGCCACTCACGCGCTGCCCGATGCGCACCGGTATGTTCGGAAGGAGTCGAAACAACCGGAGAATGCGTTTTGTCCAAAACTGGGAGTGCAATCGACGAGCCGTCGGCGCCGGTCGGTCCGGAGGCGGGCCGGCCGCCGCCCTCCGACGGCCCCGCCTTCCCCGGGCATCCCCGGGGCCTCGCCACGCCGTCCGGACCGGACCTCCGGGAGGTTCACCGGACCCACCCCTCCGGCCGCCGTCGGGTGGCTGAGGCCGGGACGTTCCGTCGGCCTGCCGACGCCCGTCCCGGTGATCACGCCGGCGCCGTGGCCGCGGCGCACGATGCACCCCGTCCACTGAGGAGAACGAGGCGACGAGGCGGTTCCGCATGATCATCCGCACCGAGTTCCCGTACGCGACGGTCCACGAGGACGTCCGGATCCCCATGCCGGACAACGTGGAGCTGTACGCCCGGATCTGGCGCCCCGTGACGGACGAGCCCGTCCCGGCCCTGCTGGAGTACCTGCCCCACCGGCTGACCGACTGGACCGCGCCGCGCGACTGGCAGCGCCACCCCTGGTACGCGGGCCACGGCTACGCCTCGGTCCGGGTGGACGTACGGGGCCACGGCTGCAGCGGCGGCGATCCGGGCGACGAGTACGACGCGCGGGAACTGGCCGACGGGGTCGCGGTGGTGGAGTGGCTGGCGGCGCAGGAGTGGTGTACGGGGTCGGTGGGGATGTTCGGGATCTCGTGGGGCGGGTGCAACTCCCTCCAGATCGCGGCGCTCGCCCCCGAGGCCCTCAAGGCCGTCGTCACGGTCTGCTCGACGGACGACCGGTACGACAACGACGGCCACTACATGGGCGGCTCGGTGCTCGCCGTGGACATGCACGCGCGGGCGGCGGCCATGCTGGCCTTCGCGGCCCGCCCGCCGGACCCGCTGTTCGCCGGCGACGGCTGGCGCGAGCAGTGGCTGACCCGGCTGGAAGCCGTCGAACCCCTGGTCCACACCTGGCTGGCGCACCAGACCCGGGACGACTACTGGCGTCACGGCAGCGTCTGCGAGGACTACGGGGCGATCGGCGCGGCCGTGCTCGCGGTCGGCGGCTGGCACGACCCGTACCGGGACGCGGTCCTGCGGCTGGTCTCCCACCTGCCCGCCGACCGGGTCCGCGGGCTGATCGGCCCGTGGTCGCACCAGTACCCGGACCGGGGGCTGCCGCCCGGCCCGTCGATCGGCTTCCTCCAGGAGACCCTGCGCTGGTGGGACCACTGGCTGAAGACCGGTTCCGACAGCGCCTCCGGCGCGGGCGGCAACGGGGTGATGGACGAGCCCCTGCTGCGCTCGTGGATCTCGGAGTCCCATCCGCCGGCGACCACGTACGAGGAGCTGCCGGGCCGCTGGGTGGGCGACGCCGCCTGGCCCTCCCCCGCGGTCACGCCGGTCACGTACGCGCTCCAGGGCGCGCCCGTGGCCGTGGCGTCCCCGCAGCACACGGGGCTGGACGCGGGACGGTTCCTCCCGTTCGGCAACTCCGCGGACCTGCCGCCCGACCAGCGGGAGGAGGACGCGAAGTCCGCCTGCTTCGAGTTCCCGGTGGGCCGCGAACCGGTGGAGGTCCTGGGCCGCGCGCGGGTGACGGCCCGGCTGCGGATGGACGTCCCGTACGGCCAGGTGGTGGCCCGCCTGTGCGACGTGGCGCCCGACGGCTCCTCGACGCTGGTCACCCGGGGCGCCCTGAACCTCTCCGCCCGCCTGGGCCGGGACAAGGCCGTGCCGTGGCCGGTGGGCGCGTACGAGGACGTGGTCTTCGAGCTGAACGGCACCGGGCACCGCTTCGCGGCCGGCCACCGGATCCGGCTCGCGCTGTCCTCGGCGTACTGGCCGTGGATCTGGCCGCGCGCCGGCTCCGGGGCCGGCTGGACCCTGGACCCGGCCGGCAGCGCGCTGGTCCTCCCGGTCCGGTCGTCCGCGGGCCCCGAGGACGGCGACGCGATCACGTTCGGGCCGCCGGAGCAGTCGGAGCCGCTCGGCGTGTCGTACCCGGCGACCCTGGACGAGCCGCGGCCGGAGCGGCTGGTGGTGCGGGACGTCGCGCGCGGCCGGTGGCGGCTGGAGGTCGACCCCCGCTGCGGCGGGACGCGGATGTACCCGGACGGCCTGGAGTACGCCGAGGACGCGCTGGAGGTGTACGAGATCGACTCGGCGGACCCGCTGTCGGCGCGGACCCGCTCGGACTGGCGGATCCGGCTGCACCGGCCCGAGTCGGCCTGGGACGTACGGGTGGAGACCCGCTCGGAGATCTCCTGTGACGAGGGCGGCTTCGTGACGTCGAACGAGCTGGTGTGCCGCGAGGGCGAGGAGGTCGTCTTCCACCGGACGTGGGAGCGCCGCCTGCCGCGCGCCGCGGGCTGACCCGTCAGGCGAAGAGGCGTTCCAGGACGACCGCGATGCCGTCCTCCTCGTTGGACAGCGTCAGTTCGTCGGCCACGGCCACCAGCTCGCGGTGGGCGTTGGCCATCGCGACCCCGTGCGCCGCCCACGCGAACATCGGGATGTCGTTCGGCATGTCGCCGAAGGCGATCGTCGACTCCGGGCCGACGCCCAGCGCGTGCGCCGCCAGGGCCAGCCCGCTCGCCTTGCTGACGCCGGGCGGCTGGAGCTCCACCGTGTGCTCCCCCGCCATCGTCACGTTGACCATGTGGCCGACGACCCCGCGGGCCACCCGGGTCAGTTCGTCGTCGTCGAGCTCCGGGTGCTGGAGCAGCACCTTGTTGATGGGGGCGCTCCACAGATCGGACCGGCGCGGCACCCGCACCGTCGGCAGGTGCGGGTGCGGCATCCGGTACCCGGGCGCCATCAGCATCTCGGCGTCCACCCCTTCCCGGTCGACCGCCGCGTAGACCTCTCCGATCTCCGCCTCGATCTTCCCGAGCGCCACCTCCGCGAGCTCCCGGTCCATCTCCACGGAGTGCAGCAGGCGCCCGCGCGCCGTGTCGTACACCTGGGCGCCCTGCCCGCACACCGCAAGCCCTGTGTAGCCGAGGTCGTCCAGCACGTGCCGGACCTGTGGGACGGGGCGTCCGGTGACGATGATGTGCTGGGCGCCGGCGGCGCGCGCCGTCGCGAGCGCCGCGTACGAGCGCGCGGAGACGGTGTCTCCGGCCTGCAGCAGGGTCCCGTCCAGGTCAGTGGCGACAAGAGAAAAAGGGAGGGCCGAAAGCCGGGCGGAAGTCACGGCGCAAGGATACGGACCCCATTGGACAAGTCCTACAAATAGCGCCCGAATCCGGCCTCCCACAGGCCCCACTGGGCACGTAACGTATCAACCAGCCACCGGGACACCCCCGGACCGCGTCGAAAGCGAGGCAGTACCCCATGCCCCAGCAGAGCCCCCTCGATGTCCCCGAGGGCGACCCGTTCGGGCCGCACAACCTCCCGTACGGCGTCTTCTCCACTTCCGGGGAACCGCGCCGCCGCATCGGTGTGCGCATCGGCGGACACGTGCTCGACGCCGGGGCGGCCGCGGCCGCGCTCGGTTCCCCATACGCGGCGCTCCTCGGGCAGTCCTCGCTCAACCCGCTGCTGGCCGCCGGCCGCACCGCCTGGCGCGACGTGCGCCGCGCGCTGACCGCCTGGGTGACCGACCCCGGCCACCGGGAGACCGTGGAGCCGCACCTCCACCCGCTCGACGCCGTCACGCTGCACCTGCCGTACGAGGTCGCCGACTACGTCGACTTCTACGCGAGCGAGCACCACGCCACCAACGTCGGCAGGATGTTCCGCCCGGACGGCGACGCCCTGACGCCCAACTGGAAGCACCTGCCGATCGGTTACCACGGCCGCTCCGGCACGATCGTCGTCTCCGGCACGGACGTCGTCCGCCCCTCCGGGCAGCGCAAGACCCCCGCCGACCCGGCGCCCGTCTTCGGCCCGTCCGTGAAGCTCGACATCGAGGCGGAGGTCGGCTTCGTCGTCGGCACCCCCTCCGAGCTGGGCCGCCCGGTCCCGCTGGCCGAGTTCGAGGACCACGTCTTCGGGCTGTTCCTGCTCAACGACTGGTCGGCGCGCGACATCCAGGCCTGGGAGTACGTGCCGCTGGGCCCCTTCCTCGGCAAGTCCTTCGCCACCTCCGTCTCCGCCTGGGTCACCCCGCTGGAAGCCCTGGACGCGGCCCGGGTCGCCCCGCCCGCCCGCGACTTCCCGCTGCTGCCCTACCTCGACGACGCCGACGCCGACCGGCCCGGTGGCTTCGACCTGCACATCACCGTCTCCATCAACGGGCAGGAGGTGGCGCAGCCGCCGTTCGCGACGATGTACTGGACCGCCGCCCAGCAGCTCGCGCACATGACCGTCAACGGCGCCTCCCTGCGCACCGGTGACGTCTACGGCTCCGGCACGGTCAGCGGCCCCGAGGTCGCCCAGCGCGGCTCGCTGCTGGAGCTGACGTGGAACGGCCGCGACGCCATCGAGCTCGCCGACGGCAAGCGCACCTTCCTCGAGGACGGCGACACCGTCACCCTCACCGCCTGGGCGCCGGGCCCCGAGGGCACCCGGGTCGGCCTCGGCGAGGTCACCGGCCGCATTGTGGGATCCCGCTAGTCCGCCCCTCGGGACGAACGACCTCACCGGGGTGGCGGACCTTTCCGCCACCCCGGTGTCGTAGCAGGTCACAGCGGCGCGGCTGAGGGCTCGCGGTGGCGCGACACTGCGGCAACCACCGCCACGGACGCGGCCGCCGCGGACGCATCCGGCGCGGACGCGGCCGGCGCCGGCGCCGCAATGGCCACCGCGCCCTCGCCCCGGATCCTCGAACTCCTCGCCCTGGCCGAGGAGTCCCCGGACCTCGCGGTCCTGCGCCCGTACCTCACCGACGCCGATGCTGCGGTGCGGGCCGCCGCCGTCGGGGCGGTCACCGAGACCGTCCCGGCCGGTGCCGGCCCGGCACTGGCCGCCTCCCTGTCCGACCCGGAACCGGCCGTACGGGCGGCTGCCGCGGGCTCGCTGCGGGAGCTGCTGGAGGTCCTGCCCGGTGATCCGCAGCTCGGGGCCGTCCCGCGCGCGGCGCTCCCCGTAGCGGACCCGGTGGTGCGCGCCGCGGCCCTGGAGGCCCTGCGCGTGCGGCGCCTCGGAGACGCCCTGCTGTACGCGGAGTTCCTCGCGGACCCCGACCCGGAGATCCGGACCCACGGGGTGCGGGCGCTGGTCTCAGTGGACGCCGTCCCGGCCCTCGCGCGGGCCGCGGCGGACCCTGCGCGGGAGGTCCGGGTGGCGGTGACGAAGGGGCTCGCGGCGGTCCACGCCCCGGCTCCCGCCCCGCTGGACCCGCTCCCCGCGGACACGGACCCGCTGGCCCGCGCCGCGGCGCTGGCGGCGACGGACTGCCCGGAGGACTACGCCCACGGCCGTCGCCGCCCTCACGGACCCCGCCCGGCAGGTCCGCGCGGGCGCGGCGGCGGTCCGGCGCGGACCTGGACCCGGACGCCGCCGTACCCGCACTGGCGGCGGCCGTAGAGGACGATGACGCGGACGTCCGCAAGGCCGCGGACCTCTCCCTGCGCGCCCACCGCAGCACTCCGCAGGCCCGCACGGCCCTGGCCACGGCCACCTCGGACCCGGACGCGGACATCCGCGCATATACCGCCCGCCCGTGCGCTCACACGTGTGGGCGGTCCGGAGCGGACACCCGGCAATACGCTGAACGGACTGGCGAGACTCAGCTCATGGGAGCACTGATGAACCCGGACCACGGGTGGCCGATCCCGCCCGCGGAGGGCTGGACTGCCGATGACCTGGACACGCTTCCGAATCTGCCTCCGCACACGGAGCTGATCGACGGGAGCCTGGTCTTCGCGAGTCCGCAGACTCTCTTCCACTCGCGGGCGGTCACCTTCTTCGAGAGGCAGATCGAGTCGCTGGCCCCTGAAGGACTTGAGGTCCTGCGCGAGTTCACCATCGACATCGATCGCCATAACCGCCCCGAACCCGATGTCATCGTGTGCCGCGAGGACGTTGTCAACGATCTGGCCCAGACCCGCCTCCCGGCCGGGGCGGTCTCGCTGGTGATCGAGGTCGTGTCTCCGGAGTCCATCGACCGTGACCGCGAGACCACACCAGTGAAGTACGCCCGAGCCGGCATCCCGCACTACTGGCGCGTCGAGAACAAGGACGGCCGAGCGGTCGTCTACGTGTGCGAACGCGAGCCGGTGACAGGCTCCTACGTCGCGGCCGGCATTTTCCACGACCGGCTGAAGGTCTGCGACCCCTTTCCCATCGACCTGGACCTCACCAGGATCATGCCGAAGCGGCGGCCGGAGTAGTCCCGCACACGGCGCAGGGCCCGACCCCCGGGGGTCGGGCCCTGCGCCGTGTGTGACGGTCAGCGGACGAACGTGCTCGCCTGGCCCGCCAGGTCCAGGAAGTACTGCGGGGCCACGCCCAGGACCAGGGTGACGGCCACGCCGACCGCGATCGTCGTCATCGTCAGCGGTGACGGGACGGCCACCGTCGGGCCGTCCGCCTTCGGCTCGCTGAAGAACATCAGCACGATCACCCGGATGTAGAAGAACGCGGCGATCGCGGACGAGATGACACCGACCACGACCAGGACGCCCGCGCCGCCCTCCGCCGCCGCCCTGAACACGGCGAACTTCCCGGCGAAGCCGGAGGTCAGCGGGATGCCGGCGAAGGCCAGCAGGAACACCGCGAAGACCGCCGCCGTCAGCGGGGAACGGCGGCCCAGGCCCGCCCACTTGGACAGGTGGGTGGCCTCGCCGCCCGCGTCGCGCACCAGCGTGACCACGGCGAACGCGCCGATCGTCACGAAGGAGTACGCGCCCAGGTAGAAGAGGACGGACTGGACGCCCTGCGCCGACGTCGCGATCACACCGGCCAGGATGAACCCGGCGTGCGCGATCGACGAGTAGGCGAGCAGGCGCTTGACGTCGGTCTGGGTCACCGCGACCACCGCACCGGCCAGCATGGTCACGATGGCCACGCCCCACATCACCGGCCGCCAGTCCCACCGCAGGCCGGGGAGGACGACGTACAGCAGGCGGAGCAGCGCACCGAACGCGGCGACCTTCGTCGCGGCCGCCATGAAGCCCGTGACCGGGGTCGGGGCCCCCTGGTAGACGTCCGGGGTCCACATGTGGAACGGGACCGCGCCGACCTTGAAGAGCAGGCCCATCAGGATCAGCGCCCCGCCGATGAGGAGCAGCACGTCGTTGCCCATGGTGTCGGCTAGCGCGGGGTCGATCTTCGTGACCGTGCCGTCGACGACATCGGCGATGGCCGCGTACGAGACCGAGCCCGCGTACCCGTAGACCAGGGCGATGCCGAAGAGGAGGAAGGCCGAGGAGAAGGCGCCGAGCAGGAAGTACTTGACCGCCGCCTCCTGCGACATCAGCCGCTGGCGGCGGGCGACGGCGCAGAGCAGGTACAGCGGGAGGGAGAAGACCTCCAGGGCGACGAACAGCGTCAGCAGGTCGTCGGCCGCCGGGAAGATCAGCATGCCGGAGATCGCGAACAGGGCCAGGGGGAAGACCTCGGTGGTGGTGAAGCCCGCCTTGACGGCGGCCTTCTCGCTGTCGCTGCCCGGTACGGACGCCGCCTGGGCGGCGAAGGAGTCCACCCGGTTGCCGTGGGAGGCCGGGTCCAGCCGCCGCTCGGCGAAGGTGAAGACCGCGACGACCGAGGCGAGCAGGATGGTGCCCTGCAGGAACAGTGCCGGACCGTCGACGGCCACGGCGCCCATCGCCGCGATGTGCGCCTTGTCGCCGCCGTACCCGCCGGCGGCGAGGCCGACGACCGCCGCGAAGGCCGAGGCCAGCGCGGCGACGGCGAGGAACACCTGGACGGGGTAGCGGGACTTGCGCGGTACGAAGGCCTCGACGAGGACCCCGAGGACCGCCGCGCCCACCACGATCAGCGTGGGCGCAAGCTGGGCGTACTCAATGTGCGGGGCCGGGATCCGGTCGGCCGGTTCCGCGGCCGCCAGCGTCAGCAGCCCTTGGGCAGCAGCCATGGTGCTCACTTCGCCGCCTCCCCGTTCTTGGCCTCGACAGCCACTTCGGGCTTCGGGTCCTTCTGGTGTACGTCGGACATGGTCTGCTCCACGGCCGGGTTGACGATCGCGGTGAGCGGCTTCGGGTACACGCCCAGCGCGATCAGCAGCACGATCAGCGGGGCGACCACCAGCACCTCCCGCAGGTGCAGGTCCGGCATGGTGCGGACCTCCTCCTTGACGGGGCCGGTCATCGTGCGCTGGTAGAGCACCAGCGTGTAGAGCGCGGCCAGCACGATGCCGATGGTGGCGATGACGCCGATGACGGGGTACCGGGCGAACGTGCCGACCAGGACCAGGAATTCGCTGACGAACGGCGCGAGGCCGGGCAGCGAAAGGGTGGCGAGGCCACCGATCAGGAAGGTGCCGGCGAGGACCGGGGCCACCTTCTGCACGCCGCCGTAGTCGGCGATGAGCCGGGAGCCGCGCCGCGAGATCAGGAAGCCGGCCACCAGCATCAGCGCGGCCGTCGAGAGCCCGTGGTTGACCATGTACAGCGTCGCGCCCGACTGCCCCTGGGAGGTCATCGCGAAGATGCCCATGATGATGAACCCGAAGTGGGAGATCGAGGCGTACGCGACCAGCCGCTTGATGTCGCGCTGCCCGACCGCGACCAGTGCGCCGTAGACGATGCTGATCAGGGCGAGGACGAGGATCGCGGGCGTGGCCCACTTGCTGGCGTCGGGGAACAGCCCGAGGCAGAAGCGGAGCATCGCGAAGGTGCCGACCTTGTCGACGACCGCGGTGATCAGTACGGCGACGGGGGCGGTGGACTCGCCCATCGCGTTGGGCAGCCAGGTGTGCAGCGGCCACAGCGGGGCCTTCACCGCGAAGGCGAAGAAGAAGCCGAGGAACAGCAGCCTCTCGGTGTTGGTCGCCATGTCGAGGGTGCCGGCGGCGCGGGCGGCGGTGATCTCCTGGAGCGAGAAGTTCCCGGCGACCACGTAGAGCCCGATGACGGCGGCCAGCATGATCAGTCCGCCGACCAGGTTGTAGAGGAGGAACTTGACCGCCGCGTACGAGCGCTGCGCGGCCGCGTTCTCATCGGTCCCGGTGTGGGCCCGGTCCCCGAAGCCGCCGATGAGGAAGTACATCGGGATCAGCATGGCTTCGAAGAAGATGTAGAAGAGGAAGACGTCGGTGGCCTCGAAGGAGATCACCACCATCGCCTCGACCGCCAGGATCAGGGCGAAGAAGCCCTGGGTGGGCCGCCACCGCGAGGAGGAGGTCTCCAGGGGGTCGGCGTCGTGCCAGCCGGCCCCGATCACGAAGGGCATCAGCAGCGCGGTCAGCGCGATGAGCGCCACCCCGATGCCGTCGACGCCCAGTTCGTAGCGGACGCCGAAGTCGGGGATCCAGGCGTGCGATTCGGTGAGCTGGTAGCGGGCGCCACCGGGCTCGAAGCGGACCGCGACGAGCACGGCCAGGGCCAGCGTCGCCAGGGAGAAGAGCAGCGCCAGCCACTTGGCGGCGGTCCTGCGGGCGGCCGGGACGGCCGCCGTCAGGACGGCGCCGACCGCGGGGACCGCGGCCGTCACCGTCAGAAGCGGGAAACTCATCTCACACCGCCCTCATCAGCAGGGTCGCGGCGATCAGGACCGCCGTTCCCCCGAACATCGAGACCGCGTAGCTGCGGGCGTAGCCGTTCTGCAGCCTGCGCAGCCGGCCCGACGCGCCGCCGACCGCGGCGGCCGTCCCGTTGACCACCCCGTCGACCAGGGTGTGGTCGACGTACACGAGCGAGCGGGTCAGGTGCTCCCCTCCGCGCACCAGCACGACGTGGTTGAAGTCGTCCTGGTAGAGGTCCCGGCGGGCGGCCCGGGTGAGCAGGCTGCCGCGCGGGGCGACGACCGGGACGGGCTTCCTGCCGTACTGCGCGTAGGCGATGCCCACGCCGATGAGCAGGACCACGACCGTCGAGGCGGTGATGGCGGCGGCGCTCAGCGGCGGGTTCCCGTGCTCGAAGGAGGTGACCGGCTCCAGCCACTTCACGAAGGCTTCGTTCAGGCTGAACAGGGCTCCCGCGAAAACCGATCCGAAGGCCAGTACGACCATCGGGAGGGTCATGGACTTCGGGGCCTCGTGCGGGTGCGGCTCGTGGCCGTGCTCGTCGGGCTGCCAGCGCTTCTCGCCGAAGAAGGTCAGCAGCATCACGCGGGTCATGTAGTACGCGGTGATGGCCGCGCCCAGCAGGGTGACCGCGCCGAGGATCCAGCCCTCGGTGCCGCCCTTCGCGAAGGCCGCCTCGATGATCTTGTCCTTGGACCAGAAGCCGGACAGGCCCGGGAAGCCGATGATGGCGAGGTAGCCGAGGCCGAAGGTGACGAAGGTGACCGGCATGTACCGGCGCAGGCCGCCGTAGCGCCGCATGTCCACCTCGTCGTTCATCCCGTGCATCACGGAACCCGCGCCGAGGAAGAGGCCGGCCTTGAAGAAGCCGTGCGTCACCAGGTGCATGATCGCGAAGGCGTAGCCGATGGGGCCGAGGCCGGCGGCCAGGATCATGTACCCGATCTGCGACATCGTCGAGCCGGCGAGGGCCTTCTTGATGTCGTCCTTCGCGCAACCGACGATCGCACCGAAGAGGAGCGTGACCGCGCCGACCGCGACGACCGCGGCCTGCGCGTCCGGCGCCGCGTTGAAGACCGCGCCGGAGCGGGTGATGAGGTAGACGCCGGCGGTGACCATGGTCGCCGCGTGGATCAGGGCTGAGACCGGGGTCGGGCCCTCCATCGCGTCACCGAGCCAGGACTGGAGCGGTACCTGGGCCGACTTGCCGCACGCGGCGAGCAGCAGCATCAGGGCGATCGCCGTCAGCTTGCCCTCGGTGGCGTTGCCCACGGAGGCGAAGACCGGTCCGAAGGCGAAGGTCCCGAAGGTGGTGAACAGCACCATGATCGCGATCGACAGGCCCATGTCGCCGACCCGGTTGACCAGGAAGGCCTTCTTCGCGGCGGTGGCCGCGCTGGGCTTGTGCTGCCAGAAGCCGATGAGCAGGTACGAGGCGAGGCCCACGCCCTCCCAGCCGACGTACAGCAGCAGGTAGTTGTCGGCGAGGACCAGCAGCAGCATCGCCGCGAGGAACAGGTTCAGGTAGCCGAAGAAGCGGCGGCGGCGCTCGTCGTGCTCCATGTACCCGATCGAGTACACGTGGATGAGCGTGCCCACTCCGGTGATCAGCAGGACGAAGGTCATCGACAGCTGGTCCAGCTGGAAGGCGACGTCCGCCTGGAAGTTCTCGACCGGGATCCAGGTGTACAGCTTCTGGTGCAGGGTCCGGTCGTCGGCGCTGCGGCCGAGCATGTCGGTGAACAGGGCCACGCCGATGCCGAAGGAGGCGGCGGCGAGCAGGGTGCCGAGCCAGTGGCCGGCCTTGTCGAGGCGCCGGCCGCCGCACAGCAGCACCGCCGCTCCGAGCAGGGGCGCCGCGATCAGCAGCCCAATCAGATTCTCCACTGTGAGCGCCCCTTACAGCTTCATCAGGCTGGCGTCGTCGACCGAGGCCGAGTGGCGGGTACGGAACAGCGACACGATGATCGCGAGGCCCACCACGACCTCCGCGGCGGCGACGACCATCGTGAAGAAGGCGATGATCTGGCCGTCGAGGTTGCCGTGCATCCGGGAGAAGGTCACGAAGGCGAGGTTGCAGGCGTTGAGCATCAGCTCGATGCACATGAACAGCACGATCGCGTTCCTCCGGATCAGCACTCCGGCGGCGCCGATGGTGAACAGCAGCGCCGACAGGTACAGGTAGTTCACCGGGTTCACTTCGAGGCCTCCTCACGGCCGAGCCGCTCGGCCGACCGCTGTTCCAGCGCCTTCAGGTCCTCCAGTGCCTCGTTCGACACGTCCCGGATCTGGCCGCGGGCCCGCAGCGTCTTGCTGACGGTCAGCTCGGACGGGGTGCCGTCCGGCAGCAGACCGGCGACGTCCACCGCGTTGTGCCGGGCGTAGACGCCGGGCGCGGGCAGCGGCGGGACCTGCACGCCCTCGCGCACGCGCCGCTCGGCGAGTTCACGCTGCGTGGCGGCCCGCTCGGTGCGCTCGCGGTGGGTGAGGACCATCGCGCCGACGGCGGCCGTGATCAGCAGCGCGCCGGTGATCTCGAAGGCGAACACGTACTTGGTGAAGATCAGCGTGGCCAGCCCCTCCACGTGCCCGGCGGAGTTGACCCGGCCGAGTCCGTTGAAGTGGCTGAGCCCGGCGTGGGCGATGCCCGCGATGAGCAGGATGCCGAAGCCCAGTCCGCACAGGGCGGCCAGCCAGCGCTGCCCCTTGATGGTCTCCTTCAGCGAGTCGGCGGCGGTGACGCCGACGAGCATGACCACGAAGAGGAAGAGCATCATGATCGCGCCGGTGTAGACGATGACCTGGACGACGCCCAGGAAGTACGCCCCGTTGGCGAGGTAGAAGACCGCCAGGATGATCATCGTCCCGGCCAGGCTCAGGGCGCTGTGCACGGCCCTCTTCATCAGGATCGTGGACAGCGCGCCGACGACGGCGACGGTGCCGAGCACCCAGAACTGGACCGCTTCGCCCACGGAGGTCTGGGTGGCCGCTGCGAGGGCGCTCATGCCTGCACCTCCTCGGCGTCGGTCGCGGGGGCGGTCTCACCCTTGGAGACCGCCACCTGCCGGACGGTGCCGGGGGCCGCCCCGGTGACCAGACCGCGGTAGTAGTCCTGCTCGTCGGTGCCCGGGAAGATCGAGTGCGGTGCCTCCACCATGCCCTCGGTCAGGCCCGCGAGCAGCTGCTCCTTGGTGTAGATGAGCGATTCGCGGCTGGAGTCGGCCAGTTCGAACTCGTTCGTCATCGTCAGCGCCCGGGTCGGGCAGGCCTCGATGCACAGCCCGCACAGGATGCAGCGGGCGTAGTTGATCTGGTAGACCCGGCCGTACCGCTCGCCCGGCGAGTAGCGCTCCTCGTCGGTGTTGTCCGCGCCCTCCACGTAGATGGCGTCGGCGGGACAGGCCCAGGCGCACAGCTCGCAGCCGATGCACTTCTCCAGACCGTCCGGGTGCCGGTTCAGCTGGTGCCGTCCGTGGAAGCGAGGAGCGGTGGTCTTCTGCTGCTCCGGGTACTGCTCGGTGAGGCGCTTCTTGAACATGGCCTTGAAGGTCACGCCGAAGCCGGCCACCGGGTTCTGCCACTTGTCGTTCTGCTCCGCGTCAGGCATTCTCAGCACCCTCCTCTCGGTCACTGTCAGTATTCGTCCCGCCACTGACAATCAGCTCCCGCTCCCGGCGGGGCCGCCTGCGCGGTACGGGTGCGAGCTGCTGGCCGGGCTTGGGCGGTACGGGGAACCCACCCGCCAGCGGGTCGAAGGGCTCGGCCGCGGCGGCCTCACCGGCCCGGCCGGCGGCCGCCTTTTCCTTCCGGTCGCGGAACAGGTCCGCGACGAAGGACAGCAGCAGGATCGCGACGACCGCACCGCCGACGTACAGGACGATCTGCGAGAAGTCGTAGCGCTCGTTGCGCAGCGCCCGGACGGTCGCGACCAGCATCAGCCAGAGCACGGAGACCGGGATCAGGACCTTCCAGCCGAGCTTCATCAGCTGGTCGTAGCGGACGCGGGGCAGCGTGCCTCGCAGCCAGATGAAGAAGAACAGCAGCAGCTGGACCTTGATGACGAACCAGAGCATCGGCCACCAGCCGTGGTTCGCGCCCTCCCAGTACGTGGAGATCGGCGCGGGGGCCCGCCAGCCGCCCAGGAAGAGGGTGACCGAGACCGCCGAGACGGTGACCATGTTGACGTACTCGGCCAGCATGAACAGCGCGAACTTGATGGAGGAGTACTCGGTGTTGAAGCCGCCGACGAGGTCGCCCTCGGACTCCGGCATGTCGAACGGCGCGCGGTTCGTCTCGCCGACCATGGTGACGACGTAGATGATGAACGACACCGGCAGCAGCACGATGTACCAGCGGTCCGCCTGCGCCTCGACGATCGCCGAGGTCGACATCGACCCGGAGTAGAGGAAGACGGAGGCGAAGGCCGCGCCCATCGCGATCTCGTACGAGATCATCTGCGCGCAGGAGCGCAGGCCGCCGAGCAGCGGGTACGTCGAACCCGAGGACCAGCCGGCGAGGACGATGCCGTAGATCCCGACCGAGGCGACGGCGAGGATGTAGAGCATCGCGATCGGCAGGTCGGTGAGCTGCATCGTGGTGCGCTGCCCGAAGATCGAGACCTCGTCGTCGGCGGGGCCGAAGGGGATCACCGCGATGGCCATGAAGGCCGGGATCGCCGCGATGACCGGGGCCAGGACGTACACCACCTTGTCGGCCCGCTTGACGATGATGTCTTCCTTGAGCATGAGCTTCACGCCGTCGGCGAGCGACTGGAGCATGCCCCAGGGGCCGTGCCGGTTGGGCCCGATGCGCAGCTGCATCCAGGCGACGACCTTGCGCTCCCACACGATGGAGAAGAGCACGGTCACCATCAGGAAGGCGAAGCAGAAGACCGCCTTCAGCAGGACCAGCCACCACACGTCGCGGCCGAACAGGCTGAGGTCCTCGGCCGCGAGGACGTGCGGCTGCGGCTGGGCCGTGATCCGAGCGAGCTGGGCGATGTGGTTCAGCATGCCCGCACCTCCCGTACGGGGGCCGGGGCTTCGCCCGGCCGAAGGACATGGGTCGGCGGCGCCGGGTGCCGCGCAGCGCTCGCGTTCACGGCCGCACCTCCGCGTCCCCGCCGGCCGCCGGGCCGGTCCCGGCCGGGCCGATCCGCACGAGGGTGCCCGGGTGGGCCCCGGTGTCGGCGAGGACGCCGTGCCCGGTGGAGTTCAGCGGGAGCCAGACCACGCGGTCGGGCATCTCGGTGATTCGCAGCGGGAGTTCCACGGAGCCGGCCGGGCCGGTCACCGCGAGGGCGTCGCCGTCCTTGACGCCGGTCTCGGCGGCGGTGGCGGCCGAGAGCCGGGCGCTCGCCTCGTGCCGGGTGCCGGCGAGGGCGTCGTCGCCCTCCTGGAGCAGGCCCTGGTCGAGGAGGAGCCGGTGGCCCGCGAGGACGGCCTCGCCCGCGCCGGGGCGGGGCAGCGGCGCGGTGTCCGCGGACTGCTCGGCGGCGCGCTCCCCGGCCCACGGGCCGAGCGCGTCGAGCTCGCGGCGCACGGCGTGCACGTCGGGCAGCGCGATCGGCCGGTCTGCGGCGTCGGCCAGCATGTGCAGCACGCGGGCGTCGGCGGGGGCGAGCCGGCGGGTCATCTGCTCGGGCTTGAGCGCGGCCTCGAACGGCCGGACCCTGCCCTCCCAGTTGATGAACGCGCCCGCCTTCTCGGCGACGGCGGCGACCGGGAAGACCACGTCCGCATGGTCGGTGACCTGGCCGGGCCGCAGTTCCAGGGAGACGACGAAAGCCTCCTGGAGGGCGACGAGCGCCCGTGCGGGATCCGGCAGGTCGGCGATCTCCACGCCCGCGATCAGCAGGGCGGAGAGCTCGCCGCCGGCGGCGGCCTCGACGATCTGGCCGGTGTCGCGGCCGTAGCGGTGCGGGAGTTCGTCCAGCCCCCAGGCGGTGGCGACCTCGTCGCGGGCCCGCGGGTCGGTGGCCGGCCGGGCCCCCGGCAGCAGGGACGGCAGGGCGCCCGCCTCGACGGCGGCCCGCTCCCCGGCCCGGCGCGGGATCCACACCAGCCGTGCGCCGGTCGCGGCTGCGGCCCGTACGGCGGCGGTCAGCGCTCCGGGGACGCCGGCCAGGCGCTCCCCGACGACGATGACCGCGCCGGGCGCGCGCAGCGCGTCGGCGGCCTCGGCCCCGCCGGCCTCCAGTCCGGTCCGGGAGGCCAGGGCGTCGAGCCACTCGGGCTCGGTGCCGGGGGCGGCGGCCAGCAGGGTGCCGCCCGCCTTCTCCAGGCCGCGGGTGGCGAACGGGGCGAGGGCGAAGGTCCGCTGCCTGTGCTTGCGGTGGGCCTTGCGCAGCCGCAGGAAGACGCCGGGGGCCTCCTCCTCGGACTCGATGCCGGCGAGCAGGACGGCGGGCGCCGCCTCCAGCTTCGCGTACGTGACACCGCTGCCGTCGAGGTCCTTGCCGGTGCCGGCCACGGTGGCCGCGAGGAAGTCGGCCTCCTCCGCGCTGTGGATCCGGGCCCGGAAGTCGATGTCGTTGGTGTCGAGGACCACCCGCGCGAACTTGGCGTACGCGTACGCGTCCTCGACGGTGAGCCGCCCGCCGGTCAGGACGCCGGCCCGGCCGCGCGCGGCGGCGAGCCCGGCGGCCGCGGCCTCCAGGGCCTCGGGCCAGCTCGCCGGGGCGAGGACCCCGTCGGTGCCGCGCACCAGCGGGGTGGTGAGCCGGTCCGGGCGCTGCGCGTAGCGGAACCCGAAGCGGCCCTTGTCGCAGATCCACTCCTCGTTGACCTCGGGGTCCTCGGCGGCCATGCGGCGCAGCACCTTGCCGCGGCGGTGGTCGGTCCGGGTCGCGCAGCCGCCCGCGCAGTGCTCGCACACGCTCGGGGAGGAGACGAGGTCGAACGGGCGGGAGCGGAACCGGTACGCCGCCGAGGTGAGGGCGCCGACGGGGCAGATCTGGATGGTGTTGCCGGAGAAGTACGACTCGAAGGGGTCGCCCTCGCCGATGCCGACCTGCTGGAGCGCGCCGCGTTCCAGGAGCTCGATCATCGGGTCGCCGGCGACCTGGGTGGAGAAGCGGGTGCAGCGCGCGCACAGCACGCACCGCTCGCGGTCCAGCAGCACCTGCGTGGAGATGGGGACGGGCTTCTCGTAGGTGCGCTTCCTGCCCTCGAAACGCGAGTCGCTCTGCCCGTGGGACATCGCCTGGTTCTGCAGCGGGCATTCGCCGCCCTTGTCGCAGACCGGGCAGTCCAGCGGGTGGTTGATGAGCAGCAGCTCCATCACGCCGCGCTGTGACTTCTCGGCGACCGGGGAGGTCAGCTGCGTCTTGACGACCATGCCGTCGGTGCAGGTGATGGTGCAGGAGGCCATCGGCTTGCGCTGGCCCTCGACCTCGACGATGCACTGGCGGCAGGCGCCGACCGGGTCGAGGAGGGGGTGGTCGCAGAACCGGGGGATCTCGATGCCGATCTGCTCGGCGGCCCGGATGACCAGGGTGCCCTTGGGCACCGACAGTTCGACGCCGTCGATGGTCAGGGAGATCAGGTCCTCGGGCGGTACGGCGGCCTCTCCGCCACCGGTCGGAGCATGAGTGGTGACGGTCATGCGTTCACCTCCGTGTCAGCCCAGAGGGTCGACTTCCTGGGGTCGAAGGGGCAGCCCCGGCCCGTGATGTGCTGCTCGTACTCCGCGCGGAAGTACTTGAGCGACGAGAAGATGGGGCTGGCGGCGCCGTCGCCGAGCGCGCAGAACGACTTGCCGTTGATGTTGTCGGCGATGTCGTTCAGCTTGTCGAGGTCGGACATGACGCCCTTGCCCGCCTCGATGTCGCGCAGCAGCTGGACCAGCCAGTACGTGCCTTCGCGGCACGGCGTGCACTTGCCGCAGGACTCGTGGGCGTAGAACTCGGTCCAGCGGGTGACGGCCCGCACCACGCAGGTCGTCTCGTCGAAGCACTGGAGCGCCTTGGTGCCGAGCATGGAGCCCGCGGCGCCGACGCCCTCGTAGTCCAGCGGGACGTCCAGGTGCTCGTCCGTGAACATCGGGGTGGAGGAGCCGCCCGGGGTCCAGAACTTCAGCCGGTGTCCGGGGCGCATCCCGCCGCTCATGTCGAGCAGCTGGCGCAGGGTGATCCCGAGAGGGGCCTCGTACTGGCCGGGGCCCGCGACGTGACCGGAGAGCGAGTACAGGGTGAAGCCGGGGGACTTCTCGGTCCCCATCGCCTTGAACCAGTCCTTGCCCTTGTTCAGGATCGCGGGAACCGAAGCGATGGATTCGACGTTGTTGACGACAGTGGGGCACGCGTAGAGCCCCTCGACGGCGGGGAAGGGAGGACGCAGCCGGGGCTGACCGCGCCGGCCTTCGAGGGAGTCGAGGAGTGCCGTCTCCTCACCGCAGATGTACGCGCCCGCGCCCGCGTGGACCGTGATGTCGAGCTTCAGTCCGCTCCCGAGGATGTCCTCCCCGAGGTAGCCGGCCTCGTACGCCTCGCGCACCGCCTCGTGCAGGCGCCGCAGCACCGGCACGACCTCGCCGCGCAGGTAGATGAAGGCGTGCTCCGACCGGATCGCGTAGCAGGCGATGATCATTCCCTCGATGAGGGAATGCGGGTTGGCGAAGAGGAGGGGGATGTCCTTGCAGGTTCCCGGCTCCGACTCGTCCGCGTTGACGACGAGGTAGTGCGGCTTTCCGTCGCCCTGCGGGATGAACTGCCACTTCATTCCGGTGGGGAAGCCCGCGCCGCCGCGGCCGCGCAGACCTGAGTCCTTCACGTACGCGATGAGGTCGTCCGGGGTCATGGCGAGCGCCTTGCGCAGGCCCTCGTACCCCTCGTGGCGCCGGTAGGTCTCCAGCGTCCACGACTGCGGCTCGTCCCAGAAGGCCGACAGCACGGGTGCCAGCAGCTTCTCCGGGGCGCCGTTCTCGTGCATTTCGGCGGTCACCGTCATCACTCCCCCTCCTCGGTGGAAGCCGCAGCCTCACCACGCGGGTGCACGACCTTGCCGAGCTGCGGGGTCTCGCCGCGCGCGATGCGCAGGCCGATCAGGGACGCGGGGCCGGCGCCGCCGCTCGCCTCGACCGCGCCCTCGCGTTCGTCCGGGAAGCCGGCCAGGATCCGGGCGGTCTCCTTGTACGTGCACAGCGGCGCGCCCCGGGTCGGCGCGACGGGCCGGCCGGCGATCAGGTCGTCGACCATGGCCTTGGCGGATTCGGGGGTCTGGTTGTCGAAGAACTCCCAGTTGACCATCACCACGGGGGCGTAGTCGCAGGCCGCGTTGCACTCGATGTGCTCCAGCGTCACCTTGCCGTCGGGGGTGGTCTCGTTGTTGCCGACCCCGAGGTGCGCCTTGAGCTCATCGAAGATCGCGTCGCCGCCCATGACCGCGCACAGGGTGTTCGTGCACACGCCGACCTGGTAGTCGCCCGAGGCCTTGCGCCGGTACATCGTGTAGAAGGTGGCGACGGCGGTGACCTCGGCGGTGGTCAGGCCCAGCACCTCGGCGCAGAACCGGATGCCGGTGCGCGAGACGAAGCCCTCCTCGGCCTGCGTCAGGTGCAGCAGCGGCAGCAGCGCGGAGCGGCTGTCGGGGTAGCGGGCGATGACGTCCTTCGCGTCCGCTTCGAGCCGGGCGCGCACGTCGGCCGGGAAGTCGGGGGCCGGAAGCTGGGGCATGCCCAGACCCACCCCTTGACCGGTCGGATTGGCTGTCATCGGTCGACGCCTCCCATCACGGGGTCGATGGAGGCGACGGCGACGATGACGTCGGCGACCTGGCCGCCCTCGCACATCGCGGCCATGGCCTGCAGGTTGGTGAAGGACGGGTCGCGGAAGTGGACCCGGTAGGGGCGGGTGCCGCCGTCGGAGACGACGTGCACGCCGAGCTCGCCCTTGGGCGACTCGACGGCCGCGTAGGCCTGCCCGGCCGGTACCCGGAAGCCCTCGGTCACCAGCTTGAAGTGGTGGATGAGGGCCTCCATGGAGGTGCCCATGATGTTCTTGATGTGGTCGAGCGAGTTGCCGAGGCCGTCCGGGCCCATCGCGAGCTGGGCCGGCCAGGCGATCTTCTTGTCGGCGACCATGACCGGGCCGGGCTCCAGCCGCTCCAGGCACTGCTCGACGATCCGCAGGGACTGGCGCATCTCCTCCAGGCGGATCAGGAACCGCCCGTACGAGTCGCAGCTCTCGGTGGTCGGCACGTCGAACTCGTAGGTCTCGTAGCCGCAGTACGGGTCCGCCTTGCGCAGGTCGTGCGGCAGGCCGGCGGAGCGCAGGATGGGGCCGGTGGCGCCCAGCGCCATGCAGCCGGTGAGGTCGAGGTAGCCGACGTCCTGCATGCGGGCCTTGAAGATGGGGTTGCCGGTGGCGAGCTTGTCGTACTCCGGCAGGTTCTTCTTCATGGTCTTGAGGAAGTCGCGCAGCTGGTCCACGGCGCCCGGGGGCAGGTCCTGGGCGAGGCCGCCGGGGCGGACGAACGCGTGGTTCATGCGCAGGCCGGTGATCAGCTCGAAGATGTCGAGGATCAGCTCGCGGTCCCGGAAGCCGTAGATCATGATCGTGGTCGCGCCCAGCTCCATGCCGCCGGTGGCGATGCACACCAGGTGGGAGGAGAGCCGGTTGAGCTCCATCAGCAGGACGCGGATGACCGTGGCGCGGTCCGGGATCTGGTCGGTGATGCCGAGCAGCTTCTCGACGCCGAGGCAGTACGCCGTCTCGTTGAAGAAGGGCGTCAGGTAGTCCATGCGCGTCACGAAGGTGGTGCCCTGCGTCCAGTTCCGGAATTCGAGGTTCTTCTCGATGCCGGTGTGCAGGTAGCCGATGCCGCAGCGGGCTTCGGTGACCGTCTCGCCGTCGATCTCCAGGATCAGGCGGAGCACGCCGTGCGTGGACGGGTGCTGCGGGCCCATGTTGACGACGATCCGCTCGTCGTCGGCCTTGGCCGCGGACTGGACGATCTCGTCCCAGTCCCCGCCGGTGACGGTGTAGACGGTGCCCTCGGTGGTCTCCCGGGAGGCCGCGGGGTTCGAGGAGGCGTGGGACGATGCGTTCTGGGCGTTCATCAGCTGTACGACCTCCGCTGGTCGGGAGCCGGGATCTGGGCACCCTTGTACTCGACGGGGATGCCGCCGAGCGGGTAGTCCTTGCGCTGCGGGAAGCCCTGCCAGTCGTCCGGCATCATGATCCGGGTGAGGGCCGGGTGCCCGTCGAAGACCAGACCGAAGAAGTCGTACGTCTCGCGCTCGTGCCAGTCGTTCGTCGGGTAGACGGAGACGAGCGACGGGACGTGCGGGTCGGCGTCGGGGACCGACACCTCCAGGCGCAGCACGCGGCCGTGGGTGATCGAGCGCAGGTGGTAGACGGCGTGCAGCTCGCGGCTCTTGTCGTCGGGGAAGTGCACCCCCGAGACGCCGGTGCAGAGCTCGAAGCGCAGGGCGGGGTCGTCGCGCAGGGTGGAGGCCACCCGCAGCAGGTGCTCGCGCGCGACGTGGAGCGTCAGCTCGCCCCGGTCGACGACGACCTTCTCGATCGCGTTCTCGGGGAGCAGGTCCTGCTCCTCCAGCGCCCCTTCGAGTTCGTCGACGACCTCGTCGAAGTAGGAGCCGTACGGGCGCCGGCTCGCGCCGGGCATCGCGACCGTGCGGACGAGGCCGCCGTAGCCGCTGGTGTCGCCACCGCCCCGCGCTCCGAACATGCCCTTGCGGACGCCGATCACCTCGGGGCCGCCGGCGGAGTCCCTGGGGGCAGGAACGTTGTTCCCGTTGTCTGGGGAGGTCTCGCTCACCGGAGGAGCCCCTTCATCTCGATGGTGGGGAGGGCCTTGAGGGCCGCCGCCTCCGCCTCGCGCGCCGCCTCTTCCCGGTTCACGCCGAGCTTTCCGCCCTGGATCTTCTGGTGGAGCTTGAGGATCGCGTCCATCAGCATCTCGGGGCGGGGCGGGCAGCCGGGCAGATAGATGTCCACCGGGACGATGTGGTCGACGCCCTGGACAATCGCGTAGTTATTGAACATTCCGCCCGATGATGCGCAAACCCCCATGGAGATGACCCATTTGGGAGCGGGCATCTGGTCGTACACCTGCCGCAGCACCGGCGCCATCTTCTGGCTGACCCGCCCGGCCACGATCATCAGATCGGCCTGGCGCGGTGAGCCTCGGAAGACCTCCATGCCGAAGCGGGCCAGGTCGTACCGGCCCGCTCCGGTGGTCATCATCTCGATGGCGCAGCAGGCCAGGCCGAAGGTCGCGGGGAAGACGGATGACTTGCGCACCCAGCCCGCGGCCTGTTCGACGGTGGTCAGCAGGAAGCCGCTCGGCAGCTTCTCTTCCAGTCCCATGGGAATTCAGCCCCTCAGTCCCATTCCAGGCCGCCGCGGCGCCACACGTAGGCGTAGGCGACGAAGACGGTGAGCACGAAGAGCAGCATCTCGACGAGCCCGAAGATCCCCAGGGAGTCGAAGGTGACCGCCCAGGGGTAGAGGAAGACAACTTCGATGTCGAAGACGATGAAGAGCATCGCCGTCAGGTAGTACTTGATGGGGAAGCGACCGCCGCCGGCCGGCGTGGGCGTCGGCTCGATGCCGCACTCGTACGCCTCGAGCTTCGCCCGGTTGTACCGTTTCGGGCCGATCAGCGTGGCCATGACCACGGAGAAGATCGCAAACCCTGCGCCGAGGGCTCCGAGCACGAGGATGGGCGCGTACGCATTCACGCTCCTCAGCTCCTTCCAGTCGTCCTTGACCGTTGGACCGCCGTGCCGGCACCGAGCGAGCCGCCCCGCGAAGATCGCCCAACTTCGAGAGATCGCATGTGAGGCAGTTCACAAGCCGGACTGCTGCGCATCTTATGCCCGGCGGTCTGTGATCTGCGACACGGGTAACAACAACGAGTTTGTGATCTCCACCACCTGACGAACGATCATGAAGTCCGATGAGCCGTGATCTTCATACGCGAAGCATCCACATGATCACCAAAGGTGACATCCGACCCTGTTACCGCAGGTAGAAGGCGGATGGCACTATCAAACGATGTCGGGTGCAGGCAAATTTGCGGGATCAAGGCTTGCACGGTAAAGGGAATCGCCGTCGCCCGGTCGGGGGAGGTCCCGCGGACGGGAGTGGACGGGGATGAACGGGAGCGGGCGGGGAAGGGGATGCGTGCACGCGTTCACGAGCGCCGGCCTCCGGCCGCACGCCAAGTTCACGGCGAGGTCACGGGCGGAGCACAGCGCCCTCACAGCGAGACGTTCCTGTGACCTGCGCCACATCGAATTCACGCCTCCGAAAGAGGGCTTGGCCATCTGTGCGCCGGGATGGTAGTCCGTGGATCATTTCGGACTAATTACTGAAACCCCTTGATCACAGCCTTGTGAGGGCGTGTCCGATTCGCCCGTTACGGCGTCAATAAGACGCGCGGCGCGCCCGGTTAGCTCACTTTCCGCGCAACTGTGGCGCAGACCACGTTTCTTGAAGGGAACCCGGACCCCCTGATAGCGGTTGTCCTCATGTCCCACACCGCTCACATACCCAGCCACCGGAAGCCCCGCCGCTCCGCCTCGAAGCTCGCGGTCCGCGCCGGAGTTGCCGGTGGCGTCCTCAGCACCCTGGCGATGGCCGGCACGGCGAGCGCGTCCCCGTCCGAGCCCGTGACCGAGACGACGCTCGAAATGCCGGTCCTGAACCTGGACCTGGCCGCCGAGGTCTCCTCCGCCGTCACCACCGCCGCCGAGAACACGGCCGCCGCCGCCGTCACCGGCGAACTGCGCACTCAGGAGGAGCAGGCCCGCACGGGCGCTGCCGCCGAGGCGAAGAAGGCCAAGGAAGACGCCGAGAAGGCCGACGCCGAGAAGAAGGCGAAGGACGAGGCGGACCGCAAGGCCGCTGCCGAGCGCGCCACCCGCGGCTCCGACCGCACCTCGCTGAAGAGCACCTCCGCCGCCGCGTCCGACGAGCTGGGCTCGGGCACCGTCACCGCCCCGGCGACCGGCTCCGCCGCCGCCATCGTCAACTTCGCCCGTGCGCAGGTCGGCAAGGCCTACATCAGCGGCGCCACCGGCCCCTCCGCGTACGACTGCTCCGGCCTCGTCCAGGCGGCCTACCGCCAGGCCGGGATCTCCCTGCCGCGCGTGTCCCAGGACCAGTCCGCGCGGGGCAGCTCCGTCTCCCTGAGCGCCCTGCAGCCGGGCGACGTCCTGTACTGGGGCTCCCGCGGCAGCGCCTACCACGTCGCCATCTACGTCGGCGGCGGCAAGTTCGTGGGCGCCCAGAACTCCAGCACGGGCATCGTCGAGCGCTCGCTGAGCTACGACCCGCCGACGGGCGCCGTCCGCATCCTCTGAGGCTCCCAGGGGCCTCTGAGCCCCTCTCAGCACGGCCCGAGGGCCGGCACTCCCCCCCTCCCCCCGCTACCGCCGGGAGGTGCCCCCAGGGGCCGGAGTGCCGGCCCTTCGCGCTGGAACGGGCTCGGCGTACCGCTCCCGCCGGGTCCCTGAGAAGATGGCGGGACACGGTGTCCGATGCAGTCCGGGAGGTGGAGGACCGTGATGGCCGACGCGTACGAGGAGCACGGCTCCGGCGGTCCGACCGCCGGCCCCGGTGTCGACCCCACCGCCGCACCCGCCGCCATCGGGCTGTTCCTGCTCGCCGTCGGCGGCTGGCTGTTGAACACCGCCCGGCCGTGGCACAAACCCGGACATCCCGTCATTCTGGGGCTCGGCTGGGCCGTTGCGGTCGGCCTGCTGCTGTGCGGCACTGTCCTGCTGGCCCGCTGCGTCCGCGCCGTCCACGGCGCCGAGGAGTCCGCGTCGTACGCAGGCCCCGCAAGCGCCGAAACGGGCCGAACCGGCAAAAAGCCGACTCGACCCGCTCCCTGACGTCGGCCGTCAGGCCTTCGGGGCCACCTTGGAGAGGCCGTTGATGATGCGGTCCATCGCGTCGCCGCCCGCCGGGTCGGTCAGGTTGGCCAGCATCTTCAGCGTGAAGCGCATCAGCACCGGGTGCGTCAGGCCGCGCTGGGTGGCGACCTTCATCACCTTCGGGTTGCCGATCAGCTTCACGAACGCGCGGCCCAGCGAGTAGTAGCCGCCGTAGGTCTCCTTGAGCACCTTCGGGTAGCTGTGCAGGGCCAGCTCGCGCTGCGCCGGGGTGGCCCGGGCGTGGGCCTGCACGATGACGTCGGCCGCGATCTGGCCGGACTCCATCGCATAGGCGATGCCCTCCCCGTTGAACGGGTTGACGAGGCCGCCCGCGTCACCGACCAGCAGCAGGCCCTTGGTGTAGTGCGGCTGCCGGTTGAACGCCATCGGCAGGGCCGCGCCGCGGATGGGCTGCGTCATGTTCTCGGGGGTGTACCCCCAGTCCTCCGGCATGGACGCGCACCAGGCCTTGAGGACCTCGCGCCAGTCCAGCTCCCGGAAGGCGGAGGAGGAGTTGAGGATGCCGAGGCCTACGTTGGACGTGCCGTCGCCCATGCCGAAGATCCAGCCGTAGCCGGGCAGCAGCCGGTCCTGGGGGCCGCGCCGGTCCCACAGTTCCAGCCAGGACTCCAGGTAGTCGTCGTCGTGGCGCGGGGACGTGAAGTACGTCCGCACGGCCACGCCCATCGGCCGGTCCTCGCGCCGGTGCAGGCCCATCGCCAGCGAGAGGCGGGAGGAGTTGCCGTCGGCGGCGACGACGAGCGGCGCGTGGAAGGTGACCGGGGTCTTCTCCTCGCCGAGCTTGGCCTGCACGCCCGTGATGTGGCCCGTGCGCGGGTCCCGGACGGGCTCGCCGACGTTGCAGCGCTCGTACAGGCGGGCGCCGGCCTTCTGGGCCTGGCGGGCCAGGGTCTCGTCGAAGTCGTCGCGCTTGCGGACGAGTCCGTAGTCCGGGAAGGAGGCGAGTTCCGGCCAGTCCAGCTGGAGCCGCTGGCCGCCGCCGATGATCCGCAGGCCCTTGTTGCGGAGCCACCCGGCCTCTTCGGAGATGTCGATGCCCATCGCCACGAGCTGCTTGGTCGCACGCGGGGTCAGACCGTCACCGCAGACCTTCTCGCGCGGGAACGCCGTCTTCTCCAGCAGCAGGACGTCCAGTCCCGCCTTGGCGAGGTAGTAGGCGGTGGTCGAGCCGGCGGGTCCGGCCCCGACGACGATCACATCCGCGGAGTGTTCGGAGAGGGGCTCGGTCACTGCGGGGTCTCCCGAAGGCTCGATAAAGGGTGCCCAACGGCACAGGACATGTGCAGTCTATGCAGCGAGAGAGATCACGAACCCGAAGGGCTGCCCGATGACCACCTCGCTCCCTGCCGTAGAGCTGCGCGTGCCCACCCACGAGGATGCGCGGGCCTGGCACGGGGTCTTCGACGACCCCGACGTGATGGAGTTCCTCGGCGGTCCCGCCGAGCTGTCCCTGTACGAGGAGTTCACCGCGCGGCAGCGGATGCACGACGCACAGCTCGGCTACTGCCTGTGGACGCTGCTGGACGAGCAGGGCGCGGTGATCGGCTTCACCGGTGCGCAGCCGTGGCCGCAGGAGAAGGCGTGGGGCCCGGTCGGTGAGACAGAGATCGGCTGGCGCCTGGCCCGCTCCGCGTGGGGCCGGGGGTACGCGTACGCCGCGGCGCTGGCCACGCTGGAGCGGGTGCGTGCGGCGGGGGTGCCGCGCGTGGTGGCGATGATCAACGACGAGAACCTGCGCTCGATCGCGGTCGCGGAACGCCTGGGCATGACCCTGGCCGACCGCTTCCTCCTCCCGAACGGCCACTCCTACGGCCGCCGCTACGAACTCACCCTCCAGGCCGGGTGACCCGGGCGGGGCCGGCCGCCCGGCCCCCCGCCCCGCGCCGGGCCAGCACGGGGCCCGCACGGCGCCCGGGCCGCCCCTAGAAGACGGAAAGCCCCGTCAGGGTGGTGAAGCGGTCCAGGGCGGCGGCCGCGGCCACCGAGTTGCCGTGGGGGTCCAGGCCCGGGCTCCACGCGGCCAGCGTGCAGCGGCCCGGGACGACCGCCACGATCCCGCCGCCCACGCCGCTCTTGCCCGGCAGGCCCACCCGGTAGGCGAACTCCCCGGCCGCGTCGTACGTCCCGCAGGTCAGCATCACCGCGTTGACCTGCTTCGCCTCGCTGCGGGTGAGGAGCCGCGAGCCGTCCGCCCGCAGCCCGTGCCGGGCCAGGAACCGCGCGGCGCGCGCCAGGTCGGCGCAGCTCATCTCGATCGAGCACTGCCAGAAGTAGTGGTCGAGCAGCGCCGGCACGGGGTTGTCGATGTTCCCGTACGAGGCCATGAAGTGCGCGAGCGCGGCGTTGCGGTCGCCGTGCTCGCTCTCGGACGCGGCGACCTCCGCGTCGAACCCGAGGTCCGGGTTGCCACTCTCCTGCCGCAGGAACTCCAGGAGCTCGCTGCTCGCGTCGCCCGTCAGCGTCTGCAGCCGGTCGGTGACGACGAGCGCCCCCGCGTTGATGAACGGATTGCGTGGAATGCCGTTCTCGTACTCCAGCTGCACCAGGGAGTTGAACGGGTTGCCGGACGGCTCCCGCCCCACCCTCTCCCACAGGCTGTCGCCGCCCTCGGCCAACGCCAGGGCCAGGGCGAACACCTTGGTGATGGACTGCGCGGAGAACGGGACCCGCCAGTCCCCCACCCCGTACACGTTGCCTTCGAGATCGGCGAGGGCCATCCCGAACTGCCCGGCGTCCACGGACGCCAGCGCCGGGATGTACTCGGCGGGCGTGCCGCTGCCCACCAGGGGGGCGACGTCCGCAGCGATCCGCTCCAGGAGCTCCTGGTACTCCACCGGTCCTTACGCCTTGAAGCCGCGGTGCAGCGTGACGATGCCGCCGCTCAGGTTGCGCCAGGCGACCTTGGACCAGCCGGCCTTCTGCAGCAGCGCGGCCAGCGCCGGCTGGTCGGGCCACTCGCGGATCGACTCGGCGAGGTACACGTACGCGTCGGGGTTGGAGGACACGGCGCGGGCCACCGGCGGCAGGGCGCGCATCAGGTACTCCGTGTACACCGTCCGGAACGGCGCCCAGGTGGGCTGCGAGAACTCGCAGATGACGACCTGCCCGCCGGGCTTGGTCACCCGGTGCAGCTCGCGCAGCGCGGCGTCGGTGTCCTGGACGTTGCGCAGGCCGAAGGAGATCGTCACCGTGTCGAAGACGTCGTCCCTGAACGGCAGCCTGGTCGCGTCACCCGCGGTCAGCGGCAGCCAGCCGTGGCGCTTCTTGCCCTCGCGGAGCATGCCCAGGGAGAAGTCGCAGGGGACGACGTACGCGCCGGTCGCGGCGAACGGCAGCGAGGAGGTCGCGGTTCCGGCGGCGAGGTCCAGCACCTTGTGCCCGGGGCGCGCACCGACCGCCTTGGCGACCTCCTTGCGCCACAGGCGGGACTGCCCGAGGGAGAGGACGTCGTTGGTGAGGTCGTAGTTCGCCGCCACACCGTCGAACATGGAGGCGACTTCGTGCGGCTGCTTGTCCAGGGAAGCCCTTGTCACTGGCGTTCGCCCCTCGGTGTGCGATGCGGATCGGCGGTCAACGGAAACCATCCTCTCAGGCCCGGTCCGCCCTCCGGTCCGGGCCCCACGGACCGGGCCGCCCGGCCCGCTCACCCGGCGGAGCGGCCGCGGTACGGCGGGACAACTGGCCCGATGGACAGTTACGCGGGGCACGCGCGTCCGCGTTGACTGGCCGAAACGGTCCGACAAGGGCCGCCGAAACACGATATTCCCGAACAAAGGGCTCCATGTATGCCGGCAGGCCATCCCACCGGTCGAGACCGTTCCACCGGCCGAAGCTCCGGCCGCGGCTCCAGTCGCGGTGCGAGCAGCGCTGCGAGCAGCGGTGCGAGCAGCGGTGCCGGCCTCGGCCCCCGCGCCCGGCGCCGGGCCGAGCGGCGCAAGCGGCTGCACCGCACGCTCCTCGGCTCGGCCGCGCTGGTCGCCCTCGCGGCGACCGCGTACGCGGTCGTGCCGCTGGACGACGCCGAGACCGTCTCCGACAGCGTGGCTGCGCCGGCCGCCCCGCCGCCCGTGCAGGATCCCGTCGCCGCGCCCTCACCGTCGGGTTCCTCCGGGTCCCCCGAGGCCGGCAAGCCCTCCGAGGCGGCGCAGAAGCCGCAGCCCCCGGAGACCAGGCCGGGCGGCGGGTCCGGTTCCGCGGTACCGCAGTCCGGGCCGGGGGTGTTCTCGGCGTCCTCCCGGTCGGGGCAGCCGCAGGGCAGGGGGCCCGCCCGCAGGTGGCGGATCGAGGTCGAGGACGGCAGCGGGGTCGACGCGAACACCGCCGCCCAGTCGGTGGAGAAGATCCTCGGGGACCCGCGCGGCTGGATCAACGACCCGGCGTACGGGTTCCAGCTCGTCGGCGCCGGCCAGCCGGTGGACTTCACGGTGAAGATCGCCACACCCAGGACCACCGACCGGCTGTGCGAGGTGGTCACCCCCGAGCTCATCGGCGAGACGAACTGCCGGGCCGGCCACACGGTGGTGGTGAACCTCAAGCGCTGGCTGGAGGGATCACCGCAGTTCAAGGGGGCCGTGGAGGAGTACCGGGCGCTGATCGTCAACCACGAGGTGGGCCACGAGATAGGCCGCGACCACGAGACCTGTCCGGGCCCCGGAAAGCCCGCTCCCGCGATGATGCAGCAGATCAAGGGACTGCTCGGCTGCGTGGCCAACGCCTGGCCGTTCGACGGAAATGGAACCTACCTGTCAGGACCACCCGTCCCTTAGGGCACAGGCAGAGCCGATGCGTCGACCATCGCACCGGCCGGGGGCGAGGAGTGGAATCCATGCGTGTCGTCAGCTTCAGCGTCCCCGCCTGGTTCCCGCCCCGCACGGGGGAGGAGGTGCGGCGGGAGGTCCAGCTCACCGAACAGGAGTCGACGGTGTTCCTGTGCCTGGCGACCGGCGCCTCGAACGCGGAACTCGCCGGGGAGCTGCAACTGTCCGTCAGCACGGTCAAGTTCCACGTCCACAACATAAGAGCGAAGCTGGGCGGCATCAGCCGCCTCCAGGCCTGCCTCCTGGCCGCCCTGGCCCGCGAGCGCGTCCCCGGCCCGAAGACCGCGCACGCCCTCGACGCCCGCCGGAGCGCCTAGGAGTGTCGTCCCGGGACAGCCCTCAGGGCGTGTCCCTGGCCGGCGGGGAAGCCGGCGCGAGGGGCTGCACCGCGGCCGCGGCGACCGAGCCGCGCAGCAGTTCCGTCAGCTCGCGGGGGTGCGCCTGCTCGCCGGTGGGGGCCGCCGCCGCGATCCGGTCCAGCCGGAAGCCCCGGCCGGACCGCCGGGCGCGGCACCAGGCGATGAGGTACCAGTGGCCGCCGGCGGTGAGCAGCCCGGCCGGCTCCACCACGCGTTCGGATGCGCGTCCTGCCGCGTCGACGTACCGCAGGCCCAGCACCAGGTTGCCCGCGACGGCCCGCTCCACCGCCGCGCGGACCGCGGAGGGGGCCGGCGCCGGGAGGGCGACGATCCGGGCCGCCAGGGTCCGGGCCGCCGCGGAGGCGGGACCCGTCATCGACGCCGTGAGCTTCTGGTGGGCCGTGCGGGCGGCACCGGCGTAGGGGGCGCCGGCGCCGGCCGCGGCGAGCGCGGCGGTCAGCGCGGCGGCCTCCTCGGCCGTGAAGTGGACGGGGGGCAGGGTCATCGCCGGGTCGATCGTCCAGCCGCCGCCGCGCCCGGGGGTGGTGCGCACCGGGACGCCGGACTCCATCAGCGCCTGGAGGTCGCGCTGCGCCGTGCGCGTGCTGACCTCGAAGCGTGCGGCGAGCGCGGCGACCGTGACCGGTCGCGGCGCGTTCGCGCGCAGCTCTTCCACCAGTGCATAGAGCCGAGTCGTGCGGTTCACGGGGCCGACGCTACCGGCACGCGGCGGCCAGGAACTCCTGCTGGCGCTCCTGTTCCCGCTCGGTGACGGTCAGCGGGAACAGCGTGAAGCCGTGCATCGCACCGGCGACGACGCCGAGCCGTACGGGCGCGCCCGCCGCCTGCCAGCGCGAGGCCAGGAACAGCGAGTCGTCCAGCAGCGGGTCCTCGGTACCGACGACGATCCGGGCGGGCGGCAGGCCGGTCAGGTCGGCGAACAGCGGCGAGAGACCGGGGTCGCGGCGCTGCTCCGGGCCCGTCCCGGGTGTGAACAGCTCGTAGCTGCCCCGGAGGGAGTCGGTGTTGCTCAGCAGCCGCCGGGAGCCGAACGACCGCTGGCTCGGTGTCATCGACAGGTCGTACGGGCCGAAGAGCAGGTTGGCGGCCCGGAACGCGCCGGTGATGCCGTGCCGGTCGCGCAGGCGCAGCAGGGTCAGGACGCTCAGGTGGGCGCCGGCCGATTCGCCGCCGATCAGCAGCCGCCGGGTGCCGAACTCGGCTTCGGCGTGGTCGATCAGCCAGCGGGCGGCCGCTTCGCAGTCGTCGGGTCCGGCGGGGAAGGGGTGTTCCGGCGCGAGGCGGTAGTCCACGCTCACGACGGCCAGCCGTGCCTCGACGGCGAGCCGCCACAGCCTCTCGTCCTGGCCGTCGGCGGACCCGAACGCCCAGCCGCCGCCGTGCACGTGCAGGTACACGCCGTCGACGCGGTCCGCCGCGAAGGTCCGCAGCCGCACGCCGCCCGCGATGACGCGGTCCCGGCCGTGCGGCAGTCTCACGGGTGGTGTGTCGCCGCCGAGCCGGTTGCGGCGCAGTCCGGCCAGCAGGGAGGCGTCGAGGTGCTGTCCGCGGGCCGGGCGGTTCGCGGCGGCGGTCTCGAACTGTTCGTTGAACGCCAGGGTCTCGGCGAGGCAGTCCTGATCTGTGATCGTCATGTGCCGACGGTCGCAGCCTTCGGCGACACCACCGTGTCACCCTTTCCCGGTGATCCACGTCACGGCGCGGCGCGCCGGGCGCCGCTAGCGGCGGCGGTGGAGGAGGCGGCCCGCGATGACCGTGGCCACGCATGTGGTGGCGCCCTGTTCGAGGAGGGCTTGCGCGTCCGGGGCCGCGAACACCGCGAAGCGGGCCGGGGCGTTCGGTTCCAGGGTGCCGAAGAAGGCCTGCTCGGCCGTGTCCCGGCCGGCGAACGGGTCCAGGGAGGGCGGGGCCGGGGGCATCGCCGCCGTCGGCGGGAGGAGCGTCAGGCCGGAGCGGATCACCGCGGTGCGGACCGCGGGGACCGTGAGCCTCCCGGTCACCGCCACCACCCCGCGGGCCAGCAGCCTCTGCGTGGCCCGGCGGGCGCTGTTGCCCCAGCGGGACTCGGTCATCGCCAGCCCTGCCAGCGCCTCGGCCCCGCTCAGGGGCTCAGCGCCGAGTTCGGCGGTCTCGTACGGGTCGTCCGGGTAGTACGTGCGCTCCAGCAGCGCGTCCGCCCCGTGCACGAGCAGCCCCGGCGTCAGCACCCCGGGCCAGCGCCGGACCCGTGCGTGCGGCCAGGCCGCGCCGAGCTCCTCGTACGGGCCCACGCGGCTGATCCGGTCACCCTCGACGAGGACCGCCCCGCCGGGCAGCGGCGCGGCCCCTGGTCCGGCGAGGAGGAGGTCGGCGGTGTGAAGCGTCAGCACACGGCCTCAGTTCGTCGAGATGAGCTTCAGCTCGGGGTGCGCCGTGCCGCCCTCGATCGCGGTGGAGGAGATGTGCGAGACCACGCGGTCGTCGACGGGGTCGTTCGCCGGGTCCTCGTGCACGGCGAGGTGTTCGTACGTCGTCGCGCGCTGCGCGGGGACGCGGCCCGCCTTGCGGATCAGGTCGATGATCTCCTGCCGGTTCGAGCGGTGCTTGGCACCGGCCGAGGAGACCACGTTCTCCTCCAGCATGATCGAGCCGAGGTCGTCCGCCCCGTAGTGCAGCGAGAGCTGGCCCGCCTCCTTGCCGACGGTGAGCCAGGAGCCCTGGATGTGGGCGATGTTGTCGAGGAAGAGCCGTGCGATCGCGATCATCCGCAGGTACTCGAAGACCGTCGCCTGGGTCCGGCCCTTGAGGTGGTTGTTCTCCGGCTGGTACGTGTACGGGATGAAGGCGCGGAAGCCGCCCGTGCGGTCCTGGGTGTCGCGGATCATCGCGATGTGCTCGATGCGCTCGGCGTTGGTCTCGCCGGTGCCCATCAGCATGGTGGAGGTGGACTCCACGCCCAGCTTGTGGGCGATCTCCATGATCTCCAGCCACCGCTCGCCGGACTCCTTGAGCGGGGCGATCGCCTTGCGCGGCCGCTCCGGGAGGAGTTCGGCGCCGGCACCCGCGAAGGAGTCGAGGCCGGCGGCGTGGATCCGCTGGATGGCCTCCTCCGCGGAGACGCCGGAGATGCGGGCCATGTGGTCGACCTCGGACGCGCCGAGGGAGTGGATGACCAGCTGCGGGAACGCCTTCTTGATGGCGGAGAAGTGCTCCTCGTAGTACTCCACGCCGTAGTCCGGGTGGTGTCCGCCCTGGAACATGATCTGCGTGCCGCCGAGCTCGACGGTCTCCGCGCAGCGGCGCAGGATGTCGTCGAGGCCGCGGGACCAGCCCTTCTTGGTGTCCTTGGGGGCCGCGTAGAAGGCGCAGAACTTGCACGCCGTGACGCACACGTTGGTGTAGTTGATGTTGCGCTCGATGATGTACGTCGCGATGTGCTCGGTGCCGGCGTAGCGGCGGCGGCGCACCGCGTCGGCGGCCTGGCCGAGCGCGTGCAGCGGGGCGTGCCGGTAGAGGTCGAGCGCCTCTTCCCTGGTGATCCGGCCCCCTGCGGCGGCGCGGTCGAGGACAGACTGGAGAGCGGCCTGGTCGGTCACCGGTGCGTCACCTTTCGGCGGTGTGTCAAGAGGTACGGACCGATCCAGCCTACGCCAGGGCCCGGCCGCGGATTTCAGGGGATACGGGTGAGGTCGCCTTCGGGGTTTCCGGCCGGGGCGTCGCCCGACTTGTAGTGGAGTGTCCCGTTGGCGTTGAGGGTGAAGCGCTCGTCCGCGGAGCCGTTGGAGCAGATGCCGGGGGCCGGGTTGGGGCCGCCCGCGGTGTCCAGGACGAGGGAGCGGTCGGTGGCGGAGGCCAGCCTCCAGTCACCGCTGCAGTCGGTGCCGAGGACGGGCAGGATCGACTTGTCCCGGCCGACGACGTCACCGACCTTGCCCGTCGTTATGGTGATCTGGAATTCGCTGGCGAGGCCCGCGCGGGCGGTGGTGACCGTGCCCTTCCAGGTGCCGGTGAGCTCCGCGGGCACGTCGGTCCGGGTGCCGCTCGGCGCCGCCGAGGGGGCGGGGGTGCCGGCAGCCGAGGCCGCGCCCGAGGCCTTCGGGGGTGTGGCGGCGGAGTCGCCCGACGCGTGCTGGTCGCGGCCGCCTCCCGTGCCCGGCAGCAGCCCGAGCCCGTACAGGCCGCCCCCGGACAGTACGGCCAGCACGGCCGCCGCCGCGACGACCAGCGAGCAGCTGAAGCGCCGTCCGGCGGCGCTGAGGGTGACCTGGCGGGCCGCGTCGGGCGCCGTCCGCGGCTGCGGCACGCCGCCGCCCGCGGTCTCGGTGGGACCGCCGCGGCCGACGCCCGGCGGCGGCCCGTAGGGCCCGTACGGGTTCTGCCCGCGGCCCGCGGCGAAGACGTCGGCCCCGGGCCTCTCGAACCCGGCACCGCCGGTGCCGGCCGCGGACGGCGTGTCGAACGGGAGCCGTCCGTACGAGGGGTCGGCCGCGCCGAAGCCCCCACCGCCGGAGGCGCCCGCGCCACCGGCGGTGGCGAAGGGCACGGGCCCCGAAGCGCTCTCCGTGACGGCCCTGACGGGCCCGCCGGAGGAACCGGCCGCGGACGGGACGTCGTACGGGGACCGCCCGTACGACGGGTCGGGTGCCCCGAAGCCCGTGCCCCCGGGGGCATCCGCACCACCACCGGAGGGATCGGCCTCCAGGTCCAGCAGGGCGACCGCCGCGCGGCTGGCCTCCTCCACCAGGGGCGCGGGGAGCCAGCCCGAGCCGTGCAGGGAACCGGCGAGCTCCTGCGCGAGCGCCTCCGGGGCGGGGCGGTCGGCGGCCGACTTGGCGAGGCAGGCCCCGATCAGGGCGCGCAGCCCGCCGGCCGGGACCGCGTCGAGTTCCGGCGGTTCGTGGACCACCTTGTAGAGGAGGGTCGCCGAGTTGTCCCCGGTGAACGGCGGCTGTCCGGTCGCCGCGAAGGCCAGCACCGCGCCGAGCGAGAAGACGTCCGAGGCGCCGCTGATCCCCTTGCCGAGGATCTGTTCGGGGGACATGTAGCCGGGGGAGCCGATGGAGACGCCGGTGGAGGTGAGCGAGGCGGTCCCGTCGGTGGCCCGCGCGATGCCGAAATCGATGAGCCGGGGGCCGTCGAGGGTCAGCATGACGTTCGACGGTTTCACGTCCCGGTGGACGAGGCCCAGCCCGTGGACGGCCACCAGGGCGCGGGCCAGGCCTTCCCCGACGGCCCGTACGGAGGCTTCCGGAAGGGGCCCGTGCGCGGCCACGGCGCCGCCCAGCGAGGGCCCCGCCACGTACCCGGTCGCCACCCACGGCACGGTCGCCTCCGGGTCGGCGTCCAGTACGGGTGCGGTCCACTCGCCGCCGACGCGCCGCGCGGCCTCGACCTCGCGGCGGAACCGGGCGCGGAACTCCTCGTCGGAGGCGAAGTGCGGGTGCACGATCTTGACGGCGACGGTCCGGCCGCCCGCGCTGCGACCCAGGTAGACCCGTCCCATGCCGCCCGAGCCGAGCCGGCCGAGCAGCCGGTACGCGCCGATGGTCCGCGGTTCGCCCGCCTCGAGCGGCTGCATCACGTCCCCCTCCCCCGTTCGGTGGCTGATCGCCAAGAGCACCTTAGAGCCGTCGCCCGCCCGCCGGGGCGGATCCGCGGTGGCCGTTCCGGCGTGCCGGAGCGCGCCGGGTCGCGCTCCGCCGAATGGGGCTCTCCACATTCCTGCCCGCTGGTCCGGAAAGCGAAAAGAGGGGTAATTCTCGGGAAACGCCATATCCCCCGGGACCGGAACCCTGGCTACCGCCCGGTTTACCGATCACGGGAAGTGATCAGACGCGGGCGCCGTCCCCGTTCAGCAGCTCGACGGCGACATCCCCGGGATAGCCGGTCGTCGGTCCCGTTCGTCGGGCGAATTCCCTTACACCGGCCAACTGTTCGGGTCCGAAGCGGAAGTCGAGCGTCGTGAAGTACCGCTGGAGCAGATCGGCGTCGAAGGCCTCCCAGCGGGCCGCCTGCTCCGCCACCTTGGCGACTTCTTCCAAGGAGAGGTCACGGGAGTCGAGGAAGGCCTCGTGGACCCTCCGTACGACGACCGGCTCGCGGGCGAGGTAGTCCTTGCGGGCGGCCCAGACGGCGAAGACGAACGGCAGCCCGGTCCACTCCTTCCACATCAGACCCAAGTCGTGGACGTCGAGGCCGAGCCGCGGCGCGTCGTGCAGCGAGGCGCGCAGCGCGGCGTCCCCGATCAGCACGGCCGCGTCCGCCTCCTGCATCATCAGGCCCAAGTCGGGCGGACAGGTGTAGTAGTCCGGCTCGACCCCGTACCGCTCGGAAAGCAGCAGCTGGGCGAGGCGTACGGACGTGCGGGAGGTCGAGCCGAGGGCGACCCGGGCGCCGTCCAGCTGCTCCAGCGGCACCTGCGAAACGATCACGCAGGACATCACCGGGCCGTCGCAGCCGACCGCGAGATCGGGGAACGCGACGAGCTGGTCGGCGTTGCGCAGGAACTCCACGAGGGTGATCGGACCCATGTCGAGCTCCCCCTGGACGAGGCGTTCGCTGAGTTTCTCCGGGGTGTCCTTCGTCAGCTCCAGGTCCAGCAGCGTGCCGGTTCTGGCCAGCCCCCAGTAGAGGGGAAGGCAGTTCAGGAACTGAATGTGGCCGACACGGGGCCGGCTGCGATAGACGTCCACATCGCGAGACTAGCCGCCGGGTCCGCGTCAGCCTTCAGGCGGGTCTCAAACGTCCGGGTGACGTGATCTTTCCCTCTGGTCTCGGCCGCACTCTGCGTGCTAGGCTCGACGCAAGTTGCAGTTTGGTTTCCCTTGCAGTACGAGGCCTGCGGAGAATGTGACCCGCAGGCTTTTGTAGTTTTCAGACTTCTTAGCAGGTTCTGGAGCAGGGCGACCCTTTGGCCCATAGGAGGGCTCATGGCTACCGGAACCGTGAAGTGGTTCAACGCTGAAAAGGGCTTCGGCTTCATCGCCCAGGACGGCGGCGGCCCGGATGTCTTCGTCCACTACTCCGCGATCAACGCCTCTGGCTTCCGCTCCCTCGAGGAGAACCAGATGGTGAACTTCGACGTCACGCAGGGTCCGAAGGGCCCGCAGGCGGAGAACGTCACCCCGGCCTAGTCGCCTGGGCCAACCTAATCGCGGTTGGATAGCAGTACCCAAGGAGCCCTGCCTCCTCCGTTCACGCGGAGGTGGCGGGGCTCCTGCCTTTTCCCTCCCGGGTGGGGGGACGGGGCGAACGGCCTGTGGCCCGGCCACCGTTGCACGGTGACCGGGCCACAGGCCGTTCGCGGGCGGACCCGTGGGCCCGGGCCCCGGGCCCACGGCCCCGAAGTCCGGGAGCTGGGGCAGAGCCGGGCCCGGGCCCGTTACTGCTTGGCGGACGTCGTCGGCGTGGGCGTCGCCGGAGGCGTCGTCGGCGTGGGCGTCGTCGGGGGCGTCGTCGGCGTGGGCGTCGTCGGGGGCGTCGTGGGGGCAGGCGTGATCTTGAGGTCCAGGATCAGGACCACGTTGTCCTTGGTGATCAGGCGCAGGCGGTACGTGCCGGGGGCCACGTCCGTGGTGAACAGCTCCGGCAGCGCGATCTTGCCGTCGGCACCGGTCGGGGCCAGGAGCAGGCTGGTGACCTTCTTGCCGTCCTTGTCCTTGAACCAGGGGCCCTTGGACTTCTCCGGGTCCACCGGGACCCACGCGCCGGCCTCGTTCTGCTCGACCAGCCCGGCGGTGACCTGCGTACCCTCCACCGCCTTGTCCTGGGCGGTGGCCGTGACCTCCACTCCGGTGAAGCTCTTGCCCGCGACGACCTCCAGCGGCTTCGCCGCGCCGGCGTCGGTGCGGGTCAGCTTGTCCGCGACCGGGGCCGGCTTCGCCGTGACGGTGCCGGTGAAGCTGACGGTGAGCTGTGCCGAGGTGTTGTAGGCCGCGACGCGCAGGGTGAAACCGCCCGCCTTGGCTCCGGCCTTCAGGCCGGGCAGGGTGGCGACGCCCTCGGTGTCGGTGTCGACGACGAGGAACTTCTTGTCCTGCGCGCCGATGGACGAGCCCGTGGTGTCGTCCTTGAGCTCGAACAGGATCGGCTTGGCGGCGGCCGGCTTTCCGTCGCTGAGCAGCGCCTTGACCCGCGGGGCCGTCGCGAACGCAGACCCGGCCTCGGCCTTGAGCTCCGCGCTGCCGAGCAGTTCCAGCTTGGCCAGGGCCGGCGCCGGCGGCGTGGGCTTCTGCGGCTCGGCCGGCTTCGACGGGGTGGGCGTCGGGTTCGGCCGCGAGGTGTGCGTCGGCGTCGTCGGGCTCGGCGTGGGCAGCGTCGTGACGGGCGGCGTCGGGTAGTTGCCGACGGGCGGGTTCGGCACTCCGGCGGCACCGTTCTGGTACTGGTGCATGTACCCGACCACGGTGTTCACGTACTCGCGGGAGTTGTTGTAGCTGAGGATCGCCCGGTCGAGCTGCGCCTGGTCCGACAGGTTCCGGTCACCGGCGCACAGGTAGAGGCCCGCGCCGAGCGCCGCGTCGTAGATGTTGTTCGGGTCGCGCTTGGAGTCCCCGTTGCCGTCGGCGCCCCAGGTGGCCCAGGTCGACGGGATGAACTGCATCGGGCCGACCGCGCGGTCGTAGACGGCGTCACCGTCGAACTCGCCCTTGTCGGTGTCCTTGACCTCGGCGAAGCCGTTGCCGTCGAGGCGCGGGCCGCGGATCGGCTTCTCGGTGTAGCCGTCCGCCTTGAGGCCGTAGCCGGAGGCGTGCACGGACTCGACCCGGCCTATGCCGGCGAGGAGTTGCCAGGGCAGCTTGCAGCCGGGCAGCGCGGCGGCCACGGAGACCTCGGCGCGCCTGTAGGCGTCGAGTGCGGTCGCGGGTATCCCGCTGGCGCCCTCGGCCGCGCCCGTGGTGGGCGGTACGGCCGGGTCGGCGAGCGGGTCGGGCAGATCGAGGCGGGCGTCGCCTCGGTCGGTGGCCTGGGGGCTGTCCGGGGTCGGCTCGGACTCCCCCGCATCGGCGGCGGACGTGTTGGTCACCACGGCGGCGGTCGTCAGGCTGGCCGCGAGCGCGGCCGTGCACAGGACCTTGCGCGAGGTGTTGACGAGGTGACGGTGAAGCGGCTTCACAGTGCGGCGATCCCCCCAAGGCGGCCGACAAGGTACTACGGCGGGTCGAGCCGTGGATATCCACTGTCTATCAGGTATTCCGACGCGACTCGCCGCCAGCCCGGCAGATATGACACACCATTCGTCTCGGCTTCACCGGGTCCTCACGACCGAACGCACACCCGGCCCCGAAGGCCGCCGGAAAGACCCTGAAGACCCCCGGTTCGGCCCGGCTTGCCGCCTTGGCCCGGATTCACCCTCCCGCGTCCGTCTGCGCATGGGCGTGCACGCGCGCCAGGAGCGCGTGCAGAGTGGCCCGTTCGGCCGCGTCGAGCGGGGCCAGCAGATGCTCGCCGACACCCTCGGTGTCCGCCGCCAGTCCGTCCAGCAGCTCCCGGCCCGGCCCGGTGATGCTCGCCAGGACCCGCCGCCGGTCGGCCGTATCGCGCTCCCGGCCGGCGTACCCGAGCCGGGCGAGGCCGTCGAGGACCTTGACCACGTCACTGGGGTGCACGTCGAGCCGCTCGGCGAGGGCGCGCTGCGGCTGCGGCCCGTGATCGGCGAGGGCGGCGAGCACGGCCATGTCCCACAGCCGCAGCCCGCGCGCGGCGAGCCGGTCACCGACGAGGGTGCGGGCCTCCTTGCCGACCGTGGAGAGCAAGTACGGGGTGAGGGCGGTCAGTCGGGGCGTGGAGGGCGGCAGCATGAACACATTGTAGGGTGACACCAATCATTGGTTCACACCTACTGATCCTCCTGATTGACGGAGCCCCGTATGGACGCGCTGCACCCCCGACTCCTCGTCACCCGCTTCGGCGAGACCTTCCGCTTCTACGACGCCCTGCTCCCCGGCCTGCTCGGCGCGCAGCGCACGCGCGGCGGCGCCGACGGCCCGTACGCCTCCTGGGACGTGGCCGGCCAGGGCGTGCTCGCACTGTTCGACCGCACGGCGATGGCCGCCACGGTGCCCTCCCTCGGCGGCACCGCCGGCCCCGGCGACCGGACCGTGCTGGTCAGCCGCGTCCCCGACGTGGACACCGCGTACGCCGCCTGCCTGGCCCGCGGCGCCACCCCGGCGGCCCCGCCCGCCGATCGCCCGGAGTGGGGCCCGAGCCTGCGCAGCGCCCACGTCCGCGACCCCGAGGGCAACCTGTGGGAGCTCCAGTCGTACTAGCGGGACCGCCCCGCGTCGCACGCGCCCGCAAGGAGCCCCGGTCACTAGGGTCGTCGCCATGACCACCGATCCGATCCGTGTCCCCGACCTGTCGGACCGCCCCCACCGGCTGACCGTCGAGCGCTCGATGATCGCCGGCGAGCACACCCTGTACGCGGGCTGGACCGAGGAGTTCGACCGCTGGTTCGCCGCACCCGGCTCGGTCCTGATGCGGGCCGAGGTCAACGCGCCGTTCTTCTTCGAGACGGAGTTCACGCCCGAGCCGGGGGCCACGCCGGCCCGCCACCCGCACTACGGCCGCTTCCTGCGGCTGGTCCCCGACCACCTCGTGGAGCTGACCTGGGTGACGGGCCGGGGTGGCACGGAGGGCGCCGAGACCGTGGTCACCGTCGAGCTCCTCCCCCACCCCATCGGCACGCACCTGCGCCTGACCCACGCGGGTTTCCTCGACGAGACCGCCCGCGACCGGCACGAGGCAGCCTGGCAGCAGATCCTGGAGCGGCAGGACGAGGTCCTCACGGGCTCCGACTGACCACCCCCGGCCCCTCCCCCGGGCGGGGGAGGCACATCGCCCCGGCGGCGGACGTGCGGGCCGCCGCCGCTCGCGAGGATCGAGGGGACCGCACGGGACCGTGGACACACGGACCCGGCCCCTCCCCGATCCGGACGGAGCACCACCGCCATGCGCCGAAGGACCCTGCACGTCGCCGCCCTCCTCGCCCTGGCCGCGGCCCTGACCGGCACGACGGCCACCGCCTCGGCCGCGACCCCGCCGCCGCCCCCGGCCGCGGAGAGCACCGCCCGCCTGAAGGGCTCGGCCCACCTCGACTACCCCGTGGCCAACGAGGAGATCCGGGTCAGCGTCGACGCCCGCGCCACCTTCACCAAGGACAGCCCCTGGTACCCCACCAAGACCGAGGGCACCTTCCGCCTCTCGCACGCCATTCCCCAGCCGGACGGCTCGTCGCGCACCTACTGGGCCGAGATGGAGGTCGACTGCCTGACGACGGGTGGCCCCAACGCCACGGTCACCGGGCGGATCGTGGCCGCCAGCAACAATCCCGGCGATCCCTTCCCGGCCATGCTGAAGGACCACGTCCGCCTGGGCATGAGCTTCTACGTGCCCGGCAAGGGCGCCGCCGGACCCGCCCGCGTCGGACTGTCCGGTGCGGCGGACATGACCCTGTCCAAGTGCATGGCCCCGGCCCCCTTCGACAAGGTCCTGAGCGGTGGCTTCACCCTCAAGTCGTGATCTGACGGCCCCCCGGGTGCAATGTCACTGATTTCGGTCATCCCCTCACCGAGCGTGTCGGACCCGCCGTACGCTTTTCGGCATTGCGTGTACGGCCCGTACGGACGAGGGCGGTTCAGCCTGTGAACGACCTGTCAGACCGCGAGGAACAGCCGGAGCGGCCCGTGGAGGCCGACGGCACCACGTACCTCTTCAAAGCACTCGGCAAGATGATCAAAGCGCTACGGGAAGCGGCGGGCCTCCAGCAGAAGGAACTGGCCGCCCGGGTCCGGGTGAGCGAGGAGCTGATCTCCTCGATCGAGCGGGGAGTGCGCGTCCCCCAGCCCGACTTCCTGGAGAACGCGGACCGGGCGCTGGGCGCCAACGGGGTCCTGCTGGCGGCGATCCCGGAGGTGAAGGAGGCCCAGCGGCGGGCCCGGACCCGGCATCCGGACTGGTTCCAGGATTACGCGAAGGCGGAGGCGGCCTCCATCGCGATCCACGACTACAGCTGCCAGGGAATCATGGGCCTGCTCCAGACGGAGCGGCACGCACGGGCCGTCTTCACCAAGCGTCGACCGCTCCTGGACGAGGCGACGATCGAGAAGCGCGTGGCCGACCGGATGGCCCGCCAGCAGATCTTCGAGTGCTGGCCGTCACCCACCTTCAGTTTCGTCCTCGACGAGGGCCTGCTCATGCGTCCCGTGGGAGGCCGCGAGGTGCACGAGGAACAGCTGCGCCGCCTGATCGAAATCGGCAGCCGGCGGACTGTGGAACTCCAGGTGATGCCGTTCAGCCGGGGCGAACATCCAGCAATGGAGGGTTCGTTCAGCCTGCTCCACCCCAAGAGCCGCCAACAGGTGGCTTACACCGAGACCTACAACCGCCCTCACCTCATCACCCACCCGGAACAGGTAAGGATCTACGCCGAGCGTTATGGGATCATCCGGGCACAGGCGCTCACGCCGGACGAGTCCCTGACCTTGATCGAGAAAATGCTGGGAGAGAGATGAACACCACCGACCTGGCCTGGTTCAAGAGCAGTTACAGCGACGGCGAAGGCGGGCAGTGCGTCGAAGTCGCCTTCGACTGGCGTAAGTCGAGCTACAGCGGCGGCGAGGGCGGCCAGTGTGTCGAGGTGGCCGCCTGCGCAGACACCGTGCACGTCCGGGACTCGAAAGTGACCGCCGGTCCGGAGCTGGCCGTGGCGCCCGCCGCCTGGGCCGCTTTCCTGGGCGGGGTCACCCTCTGACGGGGTGGTGCGGCCCAGGGCACCCCCGTGGTCGCCCTGGGCCGGCACCGGCTAGATGTTCTTCAGGTAGCCGCTCTTGAACCCGTACGCGTTGGCCTTGACCTGGTGCCGCTTGTCGATCTCGATGCCGAAGCCCCGGTAGATGATCGAGCCCTCCCAGATCACCTCGCCGATGGCCGTACCGCTGGCCAGCTGCGCCTTCGGGACGCTGTGGCCGATGGACACGGCGGCGTTGTAGTTGCGCTTGCCGCAGTCCGCGTGGTCGACCTTCGTGATGGTCGAGCCGTTGGTGTAGTAGTTCACCCACAGGCTGAGCTTGGTGACCGTCACGCCGAAGATCTTCTGCTTCACCGAGTACGTGGTCTCCCACCAGCCGCGCGACAGCTTGCCGCCGGCCGCGACCCCGTCGGCATCGGCGTCGGGCTTGAAGGTGGCGTCGCTGTCGGCCTGGATCTGGACGTCGCCGTCCTTGAGGTTCACGAGCGAGTGCACGGACTTCCCGGCCTCGGGAACGTCGGCGGCCTCCTGGAGCAGCGCCTTGAGGTTCTCGGGGTCCTCGGTGTAGTCGAGGAACTTGATCTTCTTGTCGTGCGCCAGCGCGTCGAACTCCTTGAGGGTGGCCGCAGCCTCCGGCTCAGTGCTGTTCTTCAGGCTGTTCTCGTAGGAGGCGATGCGCATGCCGTCGCCGGAGATGATCGAGGCGTTGGCGGTTCCCGTACCCAGCAGTGCTGCGGCGGCGACGCCGACAAGGGCCGTGGTGGCGAGGCGGCGGGTGGTGGCCATGGACATGGGTGACTGACCCTCTCGGGGTTTGGGGGGTGGCTTGGCTTGGTGCGACGTCAGTCAAGCAGCGGACCAAGCGCTTCCGGCTCAAGGGTTCCTCAGACTTCGATCATGAAATGGAGCCTTTGCCTCCATCGCACATCCGGACGCCCCCGCGGAACCACTGCGTCCCAATAAGGCTTTCCTGCACACTTCATGAGGGTTCGTCAGACCTGGTCCCATGCCCGCCCCCAACTCGTGGAGCAGCCGGTGGAGTCTCAGGAAATCCCGATCACGATCACCCCGCAGCAGGCCGCCCACGGCGTGATCCTGACCATCGCGCTGCCGACCGGAACGACGCGGCTGAGGATCCCGCCCGCAGCGGACGGCGACCTCGTCCGGGCCCGGGTCGGCGACGGCGAGGTGCTGCTGCGCATACGGGTCGCACCCGGGCCGGCGCCCGTGTCTAACGCGCGGGGGTGCCTGGTGGCGCTCGGCGTCGCCGTCGCCGTCATCGTCGGAGTGGTCCTGCTGAACAGCGGGGACGACGGCGAGGGGCCGACCGCCTCCCCGCGGTCCACCCCCTCTTACAGCGCCTGGTCGCCGCCCCCGGTCCCGGCCGCTCCCCCGGTGGACACCTCGGCCGATCCGCTCACCCCGGCGCCCGAGGAGCCGGCCCCCAGCCCCTTCGACCGGGGCACCTGCCTCAACGGGACGCTCCCCGACTCGACGACCGCCCAGCGGGTCACCGGCGTCGAGGAGGTGCCCTGCTCGGCGTCCGACGCGCACTACAAGGTGATCGAGAGCATCCCTCTGACCTCGGAGCTGGAGCGCTGCAACGGCAATCCGAAGACCCAGTACGCGTTCTCGTACCGCTACAGCCGGGGCGGGGTCACCCTCAACGAGTACGTGTACTGCCTGGTCGGCCTCGGCTCGTACGCCCGCGACTGAGTACGGGCGCGGACGGCGCCCGCCCGGCTACGGCGCGGCGTCGGCCAGCACCTGCGCCAGTTCCGCCGGCTGCGAGAACATCGGCCAGTGGCCCGTCCCCATCCGCACCAGGCTCCACCGCTCGCCCTCCAGGAGCGCCGCCACCACCGGGCCCGTGTCCTCACCGTCCAGCAGGCACTTCACGTACACGGCCGGGAGCCCGGGCAGCGCGCCCGTGAGCTGCGCCGGCTCCGTGAGGGTGGCGCCCGGGTGCGGGGTCGCGCCCGACACGAGGCGGTCGATCTGCTCCGCGGTCAGACCCTGGCCTTCGAAGTCCCCGGCGGTCAGCGGGGGCCAGAAGCCGCCGTGGGCGGCGATCTCGGCCTGCACCGACCACGCGTCCTCGAAGGCCCGGCCGTCCACCGGGACGTTGGCGTCCACGAACACCACCCGGGCCAGCCGGTCGCCGATCCGCTCGGCGGCCTGGCCGACCGGGATGCCCGCGTAGCTGTGGCCGACCAGGACCACCTCGCGCAGGTCGAGGCGCTCGACCTCGGACACGATGTCCTGGACGTGCGTCTGCTGTCCGGCCGGTTCGCCCTGCCGTTCGGCCAGCCCGGACAGCGTCAGCGGGTGGACGCCGTGCCCCGCCGCGCGCAGCTGCGCGGCCACCTCCTCCCACGCCCACGAGCCGAGCCATGCGCCTGCCACCAGTACGTAGTTCGCCATGGCGGCACCGTAGCCCGGCCCACTGACAACGCCCCGGGACCGGTGCTGGGGGCCCGTGCCGGGGCCGTCGCCGCTCAGCCCCCGTACAGTGCGTCGATCTCCGCCGCGTAGCGCTGTGCCACCGCCGTGCGGCGCAGCTTCAGGGTCGGGGTCAGGGTGCCCGCCTCGACGCTGAAGTCCTCCGGCAGGACGTGGAAGGCGCGGATGCGGGCCGGCCGGGAGACCGTCCCGTTGGCCGCCGTGACCGCCTCCTCGACCAGGGCGCGGACCGCGGGGTGCGCGGCCGCCCGGGGCAGGTCCAGGTCGAGGCCCTCGCGCCGCGCCCAGGCCGTGACCTCCTCCGCGTCCAGGGTGATCAGGGCGACGGGGTGGGGCCGGTGGTCGCCGATCAGCACCGCCCGTGACACGTACCGGGAGCGCTGGACGGCGAACTCGACCTCCGTCGGGGTGATGTTCTTCCCCGCCGAGGTGATGATCAGCTCCTTCTTGCGGCCGGTGATCGACAGGAACCCGTCGGCGTCCAGCTCCCCCAGGTCCCCGGTGTGCAGCCAGCCCTGCGCGTCCAGCGCCCGCTCCGTCGCGGCCGGGTTCGCGTGGTAGCCCGGGAAGACCATCGGCCCGCGGACCAGGATCTCGCCGTCCTCGGCGATGCGGACCTCGCAGCCCGCGATGGGCTTGCCGACCGTGCCGTGGCGGGCGGCCTCCGCGTGGTTCATGCTGATCAGCCCCGCGGTCTCGGTCATGCCGTAGCCCTCGTAGATGGTGATCCCGCAGGCCCGCAGGAAGTCCATGGTCGCCGGGGCGATCGGCGCCGCACCGGTCATCGCCTGGTTCAGCCGGCCCCCGAAGGCCGCCCTGACCAGCGAGTACAGGTTCTTCTCCGCCTCCTCGTACGCCGGGCGGTCGGAGTCGGGCAGCCGTCCCTCCGCCGCGAGCAGCCCGATCCGGACCGCCTCCCGGAACCGCTCGGCGCCGCCCTCCTGGGACTCGGCCATCGACAGCACCACCGAGTGCACCTTCTCGAACAGGCGCGGCACGGACGGCAGATGGGTGGGCTTCGCCTCGCCCAGCTCGGACAGCACGTCCTCGATGCGGCCGCCGAAATAGCACAGCTCCCCGCCCTCCAGCAGGGTCGTGAACTGGATCAGCTGTGCCAGTACGTGCGCCAGCGGCAGGTACAGGTACGTGGAGTCGCCCGGCCCGCCGTGGATCAGCGGGCGCATCGCGTCCTGGATGGCGCCCGTGTTGCCGTGCGTGATGCGGCAGCCCTTCGGCAGGCCCGTCGTCCCCGAGGTGTAGACGATCGACGCGTCCGCGTCCGGGGTCACCCGCCGGGCCCGCTCCAGGAGTTCCGCCTCCGGGCCGGCTTCGAGCCCGGGAAGCGCGTCCATCCGTACGACCGCCCTCAGGGCCGGCAGTTTCGCCCGCAGCGCCTCCACCCGGTCCGCCTGCGCCGCGTCGTCGCAGACCACGACCACCGCCTCCGAGTCCGCGAGGACCCAGGCCAGCTCCTCGTCCCCCGCCGTCGGGTACACCGGCACGAGGACCGCACCCGCCGCCAGGATCCCGAAGTGCGTGTACGTCCACGCCGGCCGGGTATCGGCCAGCACCGCCACCCGCTCACCCGCCGCGACCCCCAGACCGAGCAGCGCCCGGCCCGTCCGCCGCACCGCCGCGCCGAGTTCCGCGTACGTACGGGTCTCCCACCCGCCGTCCGGCGACCGGAACCGCAGTGCGGTCTCCCGTCCGTACCTCTCCTCGGTCCACTGGGTGAACACCGCCAGCGTGTGCGGCCGACCGTCCATGGCTTCCCCTCCGGATGGGTGACCCCCGACGCACCCGACGCTAGGCACCCGCGGGCGCCGGCCGACATGACCGGAAGCGTCAGCACCGCTGACCCCAGCGCTCATTGGGGCTACCGTCGACCCCATGGGGAGGCGGACGATCACTGTGCACCATGTCCGTGCCGTGCTCGCGGGGGCGGCGCGCGGCGGCTTCGACACCGTGCCGCTGCTCCAGGAGGCACAGATCCCGCCCCTGCTGCTCGGCGACGACCGGGCGCGGATCACCCCGGCGCAGTTCGCCCGGCTGTTCCGGGCGCTGTACCGGACCACGCAGGACGAGTTCCTCGGCCTCTCGGCGGTCCCGAGCCGCCCGGGCACCTTCGCGATGATGTGCCACGCCTCGCTCGGCTGCCGTGACCTGGGCGCGGCCGTGGAACGGGCCGCGACCTTCTACGGCCTGTTCGCGGGCGGCCCCGAGCTCGCCCTCGAAGTGAGCGGGGCCGAGGCCCGGTTCACCGTCCGCAACGACTTCGTGCGCGACGAGGAGCGTTTCCTCACCGAGTGCGTGCTCGCCATCTGGCACCGGCTGAGCAGCTGGCTGGTCGGGCGGCGCATCCCGCTCGCGTACGCCGCGTTCGCCTACCCGCCGCCGCCTCACGAGGCGGAGTACGAGGTCCTGTTCGACTGTCCGGTCCGCTTCGGGGCCGACCGGACGGGCGCCGCCTTCGACGCCCGCTGGCTGGCCGCACCCCTCGTCCGGGACGAGGCCGAGCTGGACGGGATGCTGCGCCGGGCCCCCTTCGACCTGCTGTCGCGGCCGGAGTACGGCACGACGGTCTCGGAACAGGTCCGCCGGGCCCTCGCCCGGCAGCTGCGGACCTCGCCGCGGTTGCCGGCGCTCGGGGAGGTGGCGGCGCGGCTGGCGGTGTCCCCGGCGACGCTGCGGCGCCGGCTCCAGCAGGAGGGGACCTCGTTCCAGCAGCTGAAGGACCACGTCCGGCGGGACGCGGCGATAGCGGGCCTGGCCGAAAGCAGCGAACCGATCGCAGAACTGGCGGCCCGCCTCGGCTTCTCGGAGGACACCGCCTTCCACCGGGCCTTCCGCCGCTGGACGGGCACGACACCGGGCGCGTACCGCATCGCGTCGGGCGGGACCTAGCGCAGAGGCACCGACGCGCCGCCGGGGTGGGCGGCGAGGCCGGGTCGGCGGCGGGGCCGGCGCCGGTCCGACGGCGGGGCCGGGGTGGACGGCGGGGCCGGCAGGGCCGGGGGTGGACGGCGGGGCCGGGGCGGACGGCGGGGCCGGTCGCCACCGAGGCCAGCCGGGCCTGCCCTCGCGATCACCGCCGGATGGGAGGCGTGACGCAGGTCACTCTTCTCCACGTCCGCCGTTCTGTCACATCCGGGCCGCGCGCCGGGTCAGTGATGTGTAACGGTCGATACCCCAAGGAGTCCACGATGGAAGCTCGCCTCAACATCTACGGCAACGCGGTGGCCGGCAAGTTCGCCCGGTACATCAACTCGGCCGGCAAGGTCATCAGCGACTCGACCCTCCCGGCCGCCACGCAGGAACTGGTGAAGATCCGGGCCAGCCAGATCAACGGCTGCGGCTTCTGCCTCGACATGCACACCAAGGACGCCGCGCACGCCGGGGAGACGGCGCTGCGCCTGAACCTGGTCGCGGCCTGGCGCGAGGCGAAGGTCTTCACCGACGCCGAGCGGGCGGCCCTGGAACTCACCGAGCAGGGCACCCGCATCGCCGACGCGGCGGGCGGGGTCACGGACGAGGCCTGGGCCGAGGCCGCCAAGCACCACGACGAGGACCAGCTGGCGGCGCTGGTCGGGCTGATCGCCCTGATCAACGCCTACAACCGGATGAACGTGATCGTCCAGCAGCCGGCGGGCGACTACCAGCCGGGCCAGTTCGGCTGACCGGGCCGCCTCCCGGGCGGGCTCAGCGGGTGTGGACGGCCGACTCGCAACGGCGACGCCGGCCGTCCCGTCCTGGGGCCGCCCGGCCCGCAAGCGGACACTCCGCCGACTCCCGCCGGTTGCGCGTCGCGCGGGTGTCCGTCAATGGGCGGACGGAGGGGTTGTCGGCCCTCCTTCTTTGAACGCCTTCCAGATCGTGGCCAGCGCCACGAGCTGCGCCAGGCAGAACGCCAGCGAGGCGAAGCGCATCTGGTAGACGTACACGACGAGGCCGGCACTGGACGGCCAGTAGCGCCGTTCGCTCGCGAACGTCTGGAGGTCCATGACCAGACCGGTGCAGGTCATCACGGACGCGAATGCGGCGATCGCGGCGATCGTGCCCTGCATGGCGTCACCGGTGATCTGGGCGATGAGCTGGTGGAACCCGACCGGGACGGCGAAGGCGACGGCCACGTAGACGGCCTTCGTCGGCCCGTGTCGGCCAGGAAGGTCGCGCCACAACCCGCCCAGGAAGAAGCCTCCGCCCACCCATGTCGCATGCCAGTAGATGATCTCCAGGACCGCCTGGAGGAACCCCGTGGGGTTCTCCACCATCACGCCCCAGGAGTCACCCCGGACGAAGTCGATCCAGTACATCAGCCCGGTGGCGGGGAGGCCGATGATGCAGGCGATGAACGCACACCGGCAGGCGTTTCCCCACCACGTGGCCATGGGGCCGATGGCGAAAGGCAGGTCGACGGGTCTGACCCCTTCCGGCAGGCACTGGTCCAACCGGTCGATCTCCCGCTCGACGGCTTCCTGCGAAGCGGACTGTTCGGCCGCAGATCCCGGGCTGGGGTGGTGCAGCCGGGCCTGCAGCTCCCGGTAGTGGCGTGCCAGGCGCATCCATTGCGACCGGTCGGTCCGTGAAATGACCTCGCCCAGCGGGGAATCGCCCTCGGTCGGCTGTTCCAGCACGGACCTCGACTGCCCCATGGCCAGCAGGGCCCACGCCGCGGCAAGGCCCAGGACCAGCGTCGTGATGTAACCGGAAAACCCGAAATACCATGCGAAATTGGGCACCACGATGATGGCGAAAAAGATCACGAACACCGATCTCTCCACCGCGTTGGGCGTGAAGGAGTCGGCGTCGTGCTGTTCGGCCCGGCACACCCGCAGGGCGCCCACCAGTGCCAGCGGAGTCAGGAAGAGGGCGATGTCCGCCAGCACGGGCAGCGCGTTCGCCGAGAACCACCACCACCACGCGTCGTACGCCGTGACCCACGGCGATCCGACGGCGGCGGGCACGGGGTCGTTGAGCCAGGATCTGCGCTCCCAGCTGCGACCCAGAGAGACGAACGCCCAGAGCATGGCCATGGCCGTCGTCCCGGCCGCGACCCACACCTGCGCCCATGACGACAGGCCTCTGCCGCCGGGGATCAGGAGGCGCTGACCGCCGGCGATCATGCCCAGGCAGCACAGGAAGACCGGCAGGGAGTCGAGCAGCACCGCCAGCCCCAGACCGGCACCGTGGATCTCGAAGTCGCTGGTGGGAAGCAGCCCCGAACGGGACAGTTCGGCGGCCACGCAGAGGGCGGCCGCGCTGGCGGCGAGTGCGCACACGACGACGAGCAGTCGTCTCTTCAGCCGCCCGAAGAAGCACAGGACGATTCCGACGAACAGCGCCGAGAACAGGTCGACCGTCGGCTCGTAATCGCCCTTCCACCCGAATCGGCTCTGGAGGAGCCGGTAGAGGTCGTCGCCCATGTACGCGACCAGAGTGATCAGCGTCAGGACCAGGGACCATGAGCGTAGCCCCCCGAGAGCCTCCTCCTCCGCCGGAAGGGGATGGCGCCCCAGGCCCCGGCGCAAACGCCTGCCGGCGACGAAGGCCAGCACGGCGGTCGCGACCCCCCCGAACGCCCCCGATGCGCCGAAGACGCCCAGGGCTTGCCAGGCATCACCATCCGTCTGGGTCAGGGCCGCCCACTGCTGCGCCGCAGGCGGTCTGAAGGCGACGTCGGGTACGTCGGGGACGGCGATCTGCGTCCTGTTGTGCCAGCTCAGTTCCGTGCGGTCCTCACCGAACGTCGGCGGCGGCCAGGCCGACATCGCGGCCGGGCCGCCCAGCCGTACGCGTACGTTCTCCCAGGTGGCCTTGGCGAGACTCGGCGGAGCCCGCAGCCGGATCTCCCACTCGCCCTTCCCCGCCGTCAGGGTCCACAGGCCCACGTCGTAGGTGCCGAGTCCCTGGATCCAGTTGACGGCCTCGTAGTGAACCGCGACCCATGTGCCGGAAAGCTTCACCGAGAGCGGTTTCAACCGCCATTCGGCGTCCTCGTACGGCTTTCCGAGCAGGTACGCCTGGACGGGAGCCCCCTTTCCCAAGAGGCAGCGCAGCGCGTCGCGGTAGAGCGGCGCGTGCGTGTCGAGAAGCAGGTCGGAAGTCCGCTCCCAGCCCGCCGGAACCGTGATGTCCGTGACGCTGGTGAGCACGCTGGTGTCCTGGCCGCGGTGGACGAACTTCGCCGACGTGGTGACCTTCGCGCCGGCGAGCCGGTCGGGATCGCAGGAGTGGCCCCGAGGGGGATCCGCGGCGCGGGCGGGGCTCGGTGCGAACAGGGACAGGAGCAGCACGAGCACGGCGAGCAGCATGTGACGCCTGAGATGGATCACCGCTCCAGGATCTTCCCCGGTGGCCCCGCAGCGCCCCCGGCAGCGCGGCGGGGCACGCCCGGATTCACCCTCCCGGACGAGTGCGTGGCGGCCGTGCGTGCGAATCCCGGCCAGGAAAGGTGAGCTGCACGGTCAGCGACCTTCCGGCCGGCCGGTCACTACCTTCTCCTCACCCGCCCCCACACGAAACGTTCCGTTGGGAGAGCCCCCATGCGTTTCCGTACCCCCGCGCGCACCCGCAGGACCGTCGCCGCCGCCGTCACCGCTGCCGCCGCTCTGGCCGTGTCGGTGGGGACGCCGGTCACCGCCTCCGGCGCCCCCTCCGCCTCCGCCTCCGATGCCGGACGGCCCGGGGACATCGTCGGCTCCGCGACCTCCGCCTTCCATCCGCTGCCCGGCCAGCCGACCAACACCAGGGCCTGGAAGATCCACTACCGCTCCACCACCGCCGACGGCGCCCCGAACACCGTCTCCGGCACCGTGATCGTCCCCCAGGACGGCCGGACCGGCCCGCGCCCGCTCGTCACGTACGCCGTCGGCACCGTCGGCATGGGCGACTCCTGCGCCCCGAGCAACAACCTCCCCTACGGCACCGCCATGGAGGCCAACCTCATCCAGCAGCTCACGCTGCGCGGCTGGGCCGTGGTCGTCACCGACTACGAGGGCCTCGGCACGCCGGGGGTCCACACCTACACGGTCGGCCCCTCGGCCGGTCACGCCGTGCTCGATGCCGCCCGCGCCGCCGAGCGGCTCCCGGAGGCGGGGCTGTCGGCGGACACGCCGGTCGGCATCATGGGCTACTCCCAGGGCGGCCAGGCCAGCAGCTGGGCCGCCGAGCTGCAGGGCTCGTACGCACCGGAGTTGCGGGTCAAGGGCACGGCGACCGGTGGGGTCCCGGCGGACCTGATGAAGGTGGCCGAGTCCAATAACGGCTCGTACGGCTCGGGCCTCATCTTCATGGCGGCGGCCGGGCAGGACGCCGCCTTCCCCGAGCTCCGGCTCGACTCCTACCTCAACCCGGCGGGCAAGGCCCTGGTGGCGGGCATGAAGGACGGCTGCGTCGCCATCGACGCCATCGCCGGCTCCTTCAAGCGGATCTCCGACCTCACCACCCACAACCCCCTCGAACAGCCGGACTGGCAGGCCCGGCTGAATCAGAGCCGGCTCGGGCGGACGGCCCCGGCCGCGCCGGTGTACCAGTACCACGCGGTCGGCGACGAGCTCATCCCGTACGCCGTCGGGCGGCAGCTGCGCGCGGAGTGGTGCGCGAAGGGGGCGAACGTGGAGTGGGACACCGTCTGGGTCGGTGAGCACGTCAGCGGCGTGATCACCCACTCCCCGACGGCCGGCGACTGGCTGGCCGACCGCTTCACCAACCGCCCGACGCACCCCAACTGCTGACCGCTGACCGCCGACTGCCGACCGGCCGGCCCCTCGTCCCGCGCCTGCCCGCTGTCCCGCTCGGGGCCTGTCTCTCATAGCCGGCCTCCGGTTTGCCCGGGGTGGGCGTACCCGGGCGAACAGGAACTGGCCTCCGGGTGGTGCCGGAGGCCAGTTCGCCGTGGGTTCGTCGGCCGGGTGCCGGGTACCGGGTGCCGGGAGGTCAGTCGATGGCGTTCAGCATCGCTTCTTCGACGTGGTCGGCGGCGTTGCGGTGGCCGAGGGCGTTGGGGTGCACGAAGGACAGCTGGTCAGGGAGGGTGACGAAGCCTTCCACCCACTTGCTGTCGTCGCAGACGCTGTGGTTGCGGGAGGAGGCGTAGAGATCGACGAAGCTGGCGGCTTCCTGCGTGCCGGTCGAGTCGTCGATGGCCTTGTTGAGGGGTTCCAGAACGTCTTGGCGCAGCCAGGCCAGGTCACCCTGGGTGATCGTGCCGAACTGTGTCAGGTCGCCGAAGCCGCACTTCGAGGTGTCCTTGGGGATGACCGTGGGGTAGCCGACCGCCAGGATCTTCGCGTGCGGGGCGCGCTCGTGGAGCACGGCGAGCATCCGGTCGTACTCCTGGCGCACCTTCTTCAGCCGGGCAGGGATGCCGGCGCCCAGGGCGTCCTTGCACGGGGTGCCCTTGCCGCTGCTTTCGCCGCCCAACTGCGGGCACTTCATGAGGATGCCGGCGAAGCCGAGGGTGTTTCCGCCCACGCCGACGGTGATGACGTCGGTGTCGGGCCCCACGGTCTCGGACTGAGGGGGCACGGCGGGGAAGGGGTAGTCCGGGTCCTCGGAGATGGGCGGCAGGTGACGGCCGATCGGGTGCTGGGGTGCGTCCGTGACGTTCTCGATGGTGGCGGCGCCACAGCTGACGTTGGTCAGGGCGAAGAGACCGCCGAGGTCGCGGTCGATGACCTGGGGGTAGGACCGGTCGGTGCGGTCGCAGCCGTCACGGGGGACTTCGAATACGTCGCCCGCAGCCGGAATGACCCCGGCGGTGTAGGAGTCACCCAGGGCGACCCACTGGCGGTCCGCGGCGACGGCGGGGTGCGCCCCGGCGAACTGGGCGGGGACGAGAGCGCCTGCGGCGAGAGCTGTGGCCGAACCGAGCAGGGCCAGACGAGCGCGGAAGCGGGCCATGAATCCTCCAGGGATGCGGTGTTGGCGTCGCTTTGACCATAAAGAGACCGTCACTTAATGCACTAGATTCAATACGGTCAGTAGTCGACGCCGAGCGCGATGAGCCTGTGTGGGGGACACGGGTTCGACCTGTCGACCGGGCGCGCTCCCTTCGCGACCGCCTCGGCGCGACACTCGACCGCTCCATAGAGGCCCGTGACCGGCCTGGCGATCCCGACCTGAGGTGCACGTTCGCGGCGGCTGTCTTGTTCTCGATCACCGACCAGTCAAGCTCAGGCCGATCATGGCGGCGCAGGCTCCGGGCCGATGTGCCGAAGAGGCACGCCCTAGCGGCCGTTGGCCTCCGCGTTGCGGATGATCCGGGCGAGCAGGTCCCGTACGGCCGCCGTCTCGGCCTCGGAGAGGCCTTCGGCCAGCCTGGCGTCGAGCTTCGCCACGAGCGCGTCCGCGGCGGCGAACACCTCCGCTCCGCGCTCGGTCATCCGGATCTCGATGAGCGTGCCGTGGATCGGGTGCGGAGTGCGCGCGATGAGGCCGCGGGCCTCCAGCCTCCCGAGCAGGCTGTTCATCGTCTGCGGGGTGACCGAGAGGCGGCGCGCGAGCTCGGCGGCGTTGATGCCGGGGTTGTCGCTGAGCACGGCGAGCGCCGCCTGCTGGGCAGCGGTGATCCCGGCCTCGCGCACCGCGGCCTCCTTGGCGGCCTGCGTGATGCGTTCGGCCTGCTTGATGTGGATCAGCAGGCGCTCGGAGTAGTGCATGGGGTGAGTGTAGGAGCGGACGCCAGCCCCCACCAATGCGATCAGTACGCTTGCAGATACCTATCAGCATGCTGTTAGCTACAAGCGCACGAACAACTGGGCTTCGTGTCCTGCACTTCTCATCGAGGGGGTACCTCCATGTCTGCCGTCCCTGCCGTCCCTGCCGTCCCTGCCGTCCCTGCCGTCCGCACTCGCCCGGCCCTCGGCAACGACCTCGCCCGTGCGATCGTCGACGCGGCTCTGGCCGCCGCCCGGGAGACCGACCTGTTCTTCGCCATCGCCGTCGTCGATGAATCCGGCCACCTCAGCGCCTTCGCCCGGATGGACGGCTCAGGCCTGATGACCATTCAGATCGCCCAGGACAAGGCCTACACGGCGGCCGCCTTCGGCCTGAGCACGTCGGGCTGGCACGAGTTCGTCGAGAACGACGCGCAGCTTGCGGTGGGGGCCCGCACGGGGATCGACCGCCTGGTCACGTTCGGCGGCGGGCTGCCGATCGTCGTGGACGGCCACCTCGTGGGCGGTATCGGCGTCTCGGGCGGCCACTGGTCGGACGACGTCAAGATCGCCGAAGCGGGCCTGGCCGCGATCCCGGCGTAGGGCCGGTCCGGGCACAAAGTCGACCCGGGCACACAGCCGACCCGGCCGCAGGGTCAGCCGGCCGCAGGGCCGGCCAGGCACAGGGCCGGTCTCAGACGGGGGGCCGGTCTCAGGCGGGGGCCGGCGCGGGCCCGGGCGTTGACTCTCGGGTTACCCGAGACGGCACAGTCATCCCCGTGGACATGACGAACCTGCTGCCGATCGGGCAGTTCGCGCAGGCCAGCGGCCTCACGGTCACCGCCCTGCGGCATTACGACGCCAGCGGTGTGCTGCCGCCCGCCCATGTCGACCCGGACAGCGGCTACCGCTACTTCCGGCGCGACCAGGTCCGGACGGCCCAGCTGATCCGGGTCCTACGGCAACTCGACGTTCCGGTCGAGCAGGTGCGCGGCATGCTCGCGCGCGCCGAGGCGGGGGCCGACCTGGCCCCCGCACTGGCCGCGCACCTGGAGGCCGCGGAGCACCGCCTGGCCGTCCAGCGCGCGCTCGTCCACGGCCTGTTGACCCGCCTGTCCGAGGGAGCAGAGATGAACCACCGTGTCTACGTCCGCGAGGGCGACGCCGAACGCGTCCTCGTGCGCGCCGCGACCGTGCGGAACCGCGCCCTCGACGGGTTCCTGCGGACCGCGTTCCAGGACATGTACGCCGTCGCGGGCCGCGGCCCGCTGACCTTCACCGGTGCGGCGTTCGTCCGCTACCACGGGGTGTGCGACGAGGAGAACGAGACGCTGGTCGAGGCCTGCCTCCCGTTCTGGACGGACGGCGCCCAGCCCGCCGACCTGCCGGAGGGGATGTCCGTCCACGACCTCCCGGCGAACACCTTCGCCTGCACGGAGGTGTCCGGCCCGGCGGCCGGGTTCCCCGCGATCCTCACCGCGTACGACGCCGTCGCCGGCTGGATCAGCGCGCACGGCTTCGCCTTCGCCGGCCCGGTGCGGATGGTCTACCGCCGCTGGACGGGGGCGACGGACGACCCCGGCAATCGGTACGAGATCGCCTGGCCGATCGAGGACCCGGGCCGGGGTCAGAGGCCGTGGGGGGTCGGGCGGTAGAGGGAGTCGATCTCCCGCTCGAAGTCGCGGGCTATCGCCCCCCGCTTCAGTTTCAGGGACGGCGTCAGGTACCCCCGGGCTTCCGTGAACTCCCCCGGCAGCACCGCGAAGCGGCGTATCGACTCCGCCCGTGACACCAGCCGGTTCGCCTCGTCCACCGCCCGTTGGAGGTCCGCCCGCAGTTCCTCGTCCTCCACCAGCTCCCGCATCGGCACCGCCCTCTTCTTCCGCATCTGGCGCCAGTGCGCCAGCCCTTCCGGCTCCAGGGTGATCAGCGCCGTCACGTACGGCCGGTTGTCGCCGATCACCATGCACTGGCCGACGAGCGGGTGGGCCCGCAGCCAGTCCTCCAGGGGCGCCGGGGCCACGTTCTTGCCGCCGGAGGTGATGATCAGGTCCTTCTTCCGGCCCGTGATCGTCAGGTACCCCTCCGCGTCCAGCTCGCCGATGTCCCCCGTGGCGAGCCAGGCCCCGCCGCCCACCACCTCCTGCGCGGCGCTGTTCCAGTACCCCGCGAACACGTGCCGTCCGCGCAGCAGCACCTCCCCGTCCTCCGCGATCCGCACCGCCGTGCCCGGCAGCGGCCAGCCCACCGTGCCGAGCCTCGGCTGCAGCGGCGGGCTCACGGTGCTGGCGCCGGTCGTCTCGGTGAGCCCGTACCCCTCGAAGACCTCGATGCCGGCGCCGGTGTAGAAGGCGGCGAGGCGCCGCCCGAGCGGCGAGCCCCCGCTCAGGACGTACCGCACGCGCCCGCCCAGCGCCGCCCGGATCCGCCGGTAGACGAGCGGGTCGTACAGGGCACGCGCCGCGCGCAGGCCCATGCCGGGGGTCTTGCCCTCGGCCGTCTCCCCGAACCGCTGCGCGATCCGGGCGGCCCGGTCGAAGGAGGCGGCCCGGCCCATGCGTTCGGCGGTGGCACGGGCGGTGTTGTAGACCTTCTCCAGGACGTACGGGATGGCCAGCAGGAACGTCGGCTGGAACCCGGCGAGGTCGGCCAGCAGGTCCTCGGTCCGGATGCTCGGCGCGTGCCCGAGCTTCACGCGGGCCCGCATGCAGCCGACGGCCACCATCCGTCCGAAGACGTGCGAGAGCGGCAGGAAGAGCAGGGTGGAGGCCGGGTCCTTGCTGACCGACGTGAAGACGGGGTGGAGGAGTCCGACCGCGTTGTCGGCGTCGGAGAAGAAGTTGGCGTGGGTGATCACGCAGCCCTTGGGCTGTCCGGTGGTGCCGGAGGTGTAGATGAGCGTGGCCACGGAGTCCGGCGTACGGACGGACCGGCGCGCGTGGACGACGGCGTCGGGCAGGTCCTCACCGGCCTTGACCAGCCTCGACACGGCACCGGTGTCGAACTCCCACAGGTGCGCCAGCCAGGGCAGGTGGGCCCGTTCGGCGCTGATGAGACGGGCCTGCGCGGTGTCCTCGACGGCACAGGCCACGGCGCCGGAGTCGTGGATGATCCAGCGGGCCTGGAGTGCGGACGACGTCGGGTAGATCGGTACGGTGACCAGCCCGGCGGCCCATCCGGCGAAGTCGAGCAGGGTCCACTCGTAGGTGGTCCGGGCCATGATGGCCAGCCGGTCGCCCTCGCGCAGGCCCTCGGCGATGAGGCCCTTGGCGACGGCCATGACCTCGGCGGCGAACTCGGCGGCGGTCACGTCCCGCCAGCTCCCGTCCCGCTCCTTGCGGGCGAGGACCACCTCGTCGGGGTACTCGCGGGCGTTCTGGAACGGGACGTCCCCGAGCGAGCCGCTCACCGGCACCCCGGCCAGCGCGGGCACCTCCGCCTCCCGTACGACCCCGTCGACGACGGTCAACACGGGGCGGACCAGCCGGGGTTCGGCTCCCACTCCATCCACGGCGCTCTCCTCGGCTCGGCTCGACTCGGAGTTACCGCCGGTAATCTACGGACGGACAACCCCTCTGACCAGCCCTTCGACCGGTCCGACCCGAACCCACCCGACTCCTCCACACCCCGCGCACCACGACCCCCCGGGCGCCACAGGAGCCCCGGCTGCGCCGTTCGGGCGAGGACGGATCGATTCAGCGGCGGGTGACCGGTGACCGGGCCGCGCGGGGCGCGGAAAGGTGGTGCCTGCACGTTGTCGCTCTCCCGAGGGAAACCCTGATGCGTCTTCGCAATGCCGCCGTCGCCGCCTTCGGCGCCTTCACCCTTGCCCTGACCCTCCCGACGTCGGCCTCGGCCGCGACCGGCGAGTTCCGGTACTCGTACGTCGGCCTCGACGGCAGCCCTCAGCAGGCGGCGCTCGTCGACCCGGCGGACTGGGAGTGCATCACCCTGCCGGAGGTGGCTGACCCGAACGCCAGCGAACCGGCCTTCTCCCCGCGCAACCGGACCGACAGGCCGGCGACCGTCTTCACCGAACCGGGCTGCGAGGGCGCACACTTCACCCTGCGCGCATACACGGGCTACGGCTCGGAGCGACTCAAGCTCCGCTCGGTCGTCTTCACCGACTGACCTCCTGGCTCCGGCCTCCCGGCCCCGGCGGGGACACCGGACACCGCCCCCGCCGGGGCCGGGCCTCGACCGCTTCACGGCCCGCCTCAGGCGTGACGGGCCTGCATGCCGGTGAGACGGATCGCGAAGTGGGCCGCCGCAGCGGCCGCCGCGATGTGCAGGGCGTCGGCGGTCATGCCCAGCGTCACGGCGTCCAGGAAGGCGTCGAGGTCCGCCGCCGAGCGGTAGTTCAGCGTGGCGTACTGCTGGAGCAGGCTCGAACCGACGAACGAGCCCCACCAGAGGTTGACGGGCCAGAAGGAGCCGCTGCCGCCCGCATCGGCGGGCGACTGCCGTGCATCGGCGGGCGACTGCCGCAGGCCCTCCGACCACATGTCCACGGCCATCCGGTACGGGAGCCACAGGCAGGCGAAGGGGATGAACCAGGCTCCGATGCCCCAGCCCGGCCCCTTGCCGAAGCGGCCGGGCGCCTGCGCGCCGGCCGTGCGGCGCGCGCGGTGGAACCAGGTGATGAAGACCGCCGCGCAGGCCAGCAGCGTGATCGCGTGGATCTGGTCCGACACCTGGAACAGCCGATCGGTCTCGTTCAGGTGGTCCTGCGAGGCGAAGGCGAAGCCCTCGCCCCCGTCCACTCCCGCACGGGCGCGGATCCCGACGTACACGGAGAACGCGTCACCGGCGGCCACCGCCGCCAGCGCGGCGCACACGCCCGTGAGCAGGGCGTCCCTCCGGCCGGCCGCCCGGCCGGGGAAGGGTGGGCGTGGACGGAGAACACCGGAAGCGGACATGACGGTACGGACCCCCTGGGCACGGAAACGGAAGAGCGCCCACAGAAGGGGTGCGTGGGGAAGCTATGTCGGACCGGCCTCGGCTGTCCAGGGAAAACCGCAGGTCGCCGCCTGGCTCAGAGCCAGCGCCGGGCCGCCTCGACGCTGTCGCCGCCATTGGTGTTGAACGCGATGGCCGCCTGAGGGGCGTGGGTGCGGATCAGGTTCACGATCCGCTCGAAGAGGGCGAGCAGTTGCTCCGCCTTGCGGATCCCGCCTCCGACGACGACCACGTCCCACGGCCGTTCGCCCAGCGTCGCGACGAGCGCGGCCTCGGTCGACCCGTCGAAGACGACCAGCGCCATGGCCGCGTCGATGCCGTGCTCACCGAACCGGGCCAGCTCGGCGTCGAGGGCCGCGCGGAGCGCCGTCCCGTCGACACCCGGTATCGCCTGCGGGTCGTAACCGATCACCAGTACGGAAGCCATGCGGCCCAGGCTGCCACACCCGTGGCCCGGCGGGACGCGCGCCCTACGGCGACCAGGGTGCGTTCTGGATCAGCCCGAACCAGACCCGCAGCTACGTCTTCGCCGTCGGCGCCCGCGGCACCTGCCGGGCCAAGGTCATCGACCACACCTCGGGCAAGACCTTCTACTCCGACTACACGACCAAGCTCGGCTAAGCGACGGCTAAGCGGCCACCGCGGGCGGCGGCGGGCAGTCGCGGCAGCGGCCCGGATACGGGGAGCGGAAGGCGCGTTCGCAGCCGTCACAGGTCTGGAAGGGGTCCGGGCGTCTGACGGGCTTCGACGCCGAGGCCTGCGGCAGGTGGGGTGGGAGCAGCTCTTTGAGGCGGTACGCCAGTACCGCGGCGGGGCTGCGCATCGGCTCCGGGAGGTTCGTGGTCAGGGCCAGCCCGACCGCCTCGGGGTCCGCACCCCGGTCCAGCCAGGCCGCTACGCCGGGTGCGAGGCGCTCCACGTCGCGCGCGGCCAGGAGCAGGCGCGGGTCGAGGTGCCGCAGACCGGCGAGCAGATCGGCCGCCCCGGGGTGCAGGTGCCGCGGCGCGGGCCAGGATCCGGAAACCGGGCCCCAGCCCGTCCCGTGGCCCGGACTCCCACCGGGGTCCACCCCCGCGGCCGGTTCCCGGGCAGGATCCCGGCTCGGGCCGGAATCCGTGGACGGGCCGCAATCCGGGGACGGGCCGGAGTGCGACTCCCGGTCCGCGTCCGGGCACAAGGCCGGGTCCGGCGTCGGGTCCGGCGTCGGGGTCGGCTCCCGGTCCGCGTCCGGGCCCGGTGCCGGGCCCGGGGCCGGGGCCGGATCCGCGTCCGGCGTCGGGGTCCGCTCCCGGTCCGGGGCCGAACATGGGCACGGGGCCGGGTCTGGCGTCGGGTCCGCCGTCAGGGCCGGGTCCGCGCCCGGTCCCGGGTCCGCGTCAGCGTCCGGGCACGGGGCCGGGGCCGCGTCCGGAGCCGGGGCCGAAGCGGGCTCGCTGCGCGAGGGCGGAGGCGGAGGAGGCGGAGGAGGCGGCTCGTCCGGGCCGGTCCGCGGCTTGTTGTACGAGTACGTGCGGGTCACCACCCGGCCGGTGGCCAGCCGCTCGGTCCGGCGTTCCAGGTAACCGCACCGCTCCAGCTCGCGCAGGGCTGCGCTGATGCGCTTCTCGCCCTCCGGGAACCGGTCCATGAGCGCCCTGATGCCGACCGGGGCGCCGCCCGGCAGCGACTGGATGTGCCCCGCGATCCCGATGGCCGTCGCCGACAGCTCGCGGTGCTGGAGGAGGTGATTGCCGATCACGGTGTAGTGACTGGCGTGCCACGTGTTGACGTGGATGACACCGGATCGGGGCGTCCCGGCGGGAACCCGGGACGAGTCGCGCGAGGGCACGCTAGGCTGCCGAAGAGCCATGAGGAAGGTCTGCTTCCTACTTGGTCAGGCCCTCGACCGGGATGCCAGTCCCGCCGGGGGCCGTCTCATGTCTGTGGTTGTTGTCGGGGCCGAGCATATGCCCGCCAACCATCCCCGAATCCAGCCCGGTTGGCACAGTTCACCCGACCGGGCGACGGGGGTCCGACGGTGGTCGGGTGGGGTGGGTGGGTTGGTTCTTCCCACCGGTGCTTTGGTCTTTATGCGTCTAAGCGCGCCGGATCGCGACGCCCCGGGGGACGGTGGCGAGCGGCACCTCCGCCCACACCACCTTGCAGGGGGCCGGCCCTTCCCGTACGCCCCAACGGTCCGCGAGCGCCTCGACCAGCACGAGCCCCCGCCCCGGCTCGCGGATCTGCGGGATCCGGTCGCCCCGGGGGTCCGTCACCTCGATGAGCAGGGTGTCGGGGGTGACGGTGAGTGCCAGCCGGAAGTCCCGTCCGGGCACCCGCCCGTGGGTCACGGCGTTGGTGGCGAGCTCCGCGATGATCTGCGCGGGCACCTCCAAGGGCAGCCCCCAGGAGCGCAGTTGTTCGGCGGCGAGCACCCGGCCGAGTCGAGCCCCGCGCGGTGTGGCGGACAGCTGGACGTGAAAGTCGACGAGTTGAGGAATCACGTCACTCAGCGTGGCGGCCCGTGCGTGACGTGAGAAGCGGCACCGCCCGTACGTCCCGCGTCTGTCCGGTGGTTGTCCGGCCCTGTCCGGGCTGTCCGGACGGGGCCGCCGGGTACGGGGCGCGGAGGACATCGGCTCGTCGGAGGTGGGCGCGGCATGAGCGTGGACAGCAGTGACGGTACGGAAGAGCCCGGCTGGGACGTGGACCCGGAGGACGAACAGGGCGGGGCCGTGGTGGCCGCGCTGGGCCGCCAGCTCAAGGCCTGGCGCGAGGCCGCCGACATGCGGGCGGGAGAGCAGCTACAGCAGCAGCAACGGGGAGGACTGCGTCGAGGTCGCCTGGTTCAAGAGCAGCTACAGCGACAGCAGCAACATCAACGACTGCGTCGAGGTGGCTGCCACCCCCGACGCCGTCCTGGTCCGGGACTCCAAGGACATCCGGCGGGCCCACCTGACGGTCGGGCCCGGCGCTTGGGCCGGGTTCGTGGCCCACGCGTCCGGCATCTGACGAGGCCCTCAGGCACGGGTGCAGACGTGCACCGACTCGCTGCCGTGGCCGTCGTCGTGGACGATGCGCAGGACCTTGCCCTTGTAGGTCACCTTCAACTGCTGGCCGTCGCCCGTGCCGCTCGCGCCCGGCGGCTTCCACGGGAGGGCGAGCGAGACGGTGTCAAGGCCCGGGCCGCCACGCCGGGGGCGGACGGGGCGGGAGCCGGGGGCGCGGCGGGCGAGGCCCCGACCCCGATCGCCAGGTAGCGCAGTGCGTTGCGCCGTCCGATCACCCGGGCCGCCGCACACAACTCCCGTACCGTCACCAGTCCCCCGTAGCAAGCCAGTTGATCAACAACCGGCCGCGTCCAGCGGGGTGTCCGGGTGGCTGGGGGAGGGCCCATGGGCCGGTTCAGCTGGGCAGGTGGTGGACGCAGGTGTCGTAGATCCACGGTTCGAGGTCGTGGTCGTCACGGGCGATCCGGAGCATGGCCGCGCCGCTCTGCCTGCCGACCACGCCGTCGACCGACAGCGGGTAGTTGTACGGCGCCCGGCTCGCGCGGGCCTGGAACTGCTTGATCGCCGCCTGCGTCTCAGACCCGTAGCGGCCGTCTTCCCGGATGTGCCCCGAGTACCCGCCGTAGCGGTTGGCGAAGATCTGGGCGCACTTCACGCCCGGACCGGAGGTGGAGTAGCCGTAGCCGATGTAGGGGGCGGTGGAGGAGGCCTGCGCGGTACCGGAGAAGTCGGCCAGCAGGGTCACGGCGGCACCGAATCCGGCCAGCGCTCGCCGCGTGTTGCGGAACTCCATGTGCGATTTCCCCGTATTAGCATGGACATGACTACCGAATTCTAGCCATGTCCGACGTTCAACTCACCAGGGGACACATGTCGTTCGACACGGAATGGGCCCAGCACAAGGCCGCCGTACTCGCGCAGCAGTCACCCGCCATGCGCCTCAACCACGTGCCCGCCGACGCGAGCACGGCGGGGAGCCCGGCCGGGAGCCTCGTCGCCGGGGCGCAGTCCATCAACGGCAACGCCAACCTGCTGATCGAGATCGCCGCGCTCCTCCACGAGGGCCGCCCCGACGGCGACGCGAGCACCATGGCCCGCGCCCCGCGGGCCCACGCGGACGTCTCGGCGCAGGCCCTGCGCTTCGCCCGCTTCGCCGATGACCAGTTCAAGGACACGATCAACCTGTTCGCCGCCCTGGCCACCAAGCTCAAGACCACCGGCACGAGCTTCGCGCAGGTCGACGACAGCACCGCCCGCAACTTCCTCGACAACATCCTCGACGGGGGCCAGTACGTGAAGCCGGAGTCGAAGTGACCCTGAGCCACCGCAAGGACGTCCAGTTCCTGGAGGAGTGCCACCCCGCTCTGGTGGAACGCAACGCAGCCGAGTTCAAGCGGCTGCGCGACCTCCTGGTCCAGATCGAGGAGCCCGCCCGGCGCGCCGAGACCGGTACCCAGTGGCAGAGCGACGGCAGCCACACGTACACCGACCGCCTCTCGGAGGCCCGCCAGCTCGTCCTCCACATGGCCGAGGGGTACGACAAGGCCGCCAGCGCCCTGCACGCGTACGCCGCGGCGCTGACCACCGCCAAGTCGCACTACTCGAACGGCAAGCGCACCGAGCGCAAGCTCGCTGCGCTCATCGCCACCAAGGGCACCGCGATCACGCGCACGGCGCAGGAGGCGGAGCCGATGTGCCAGTGGGAGGACATGCGGGCGACGACCGGCGTCATGGACTTCTTCGCCGAGCTGACCATGGACGTGGACGACATCCGCGACGAGGCGAACCGGCTCCACGACGACGCGGGCGGCAGCTTCCACCAGGCCAAGACGGCCGAGGGTGAGGCCCGCAGCGTCTGCGTGCACGCGCTGAAGCAGGCGTACGAGCTGCTGCCCGAGTTCAAGGTCAAGAGCGGCGCCGGCGGCGGGGGCGGGGTCGACGTCTACGCGGCCATGGCCGACATCCGCCGCGAGGCGGCCGAGGCCCGCGCCAACCCCCTGACCCATCTGCCGGGCAGCGGCCCGAAGAAGGACATGACCGGGCCGGTCGGCAACGACCCGGTCTCCCCCGAGCTGCGCGACATCCGGATGCGGGTGGCGGGGCTGCCGGAGGCGGACGACAACTACTGGGACCCGCCGCAGTCGGACGAGGGGCGGGCGGAGTGGATCCGCAACAACAAGGAGATCCTGCGCGCGGCCGCGCAGCGGGCCGGGCTGCCGGAGGAGATGGTCGCCGGCATCGCGTGGAAGGAGGTCGGCGGCCAGCCGGGCATCTTCGACGACGGCGTCGACTTCTTCCGCCAGGCCGCCGACGCACCGTGGGGCCTGAGCCCGATCACGGCGGAGAACCTGCCGGACCGGGCGGGCGGCAGGCCGGACGAGACCTCCTTCGGCCCGATCGCCGTCCAGCTGCGGCGCGGGGCCGAGGTGCTCGGCTACGACCCGGAACACCTCACCGAGCAGCAGCGCAACGTGGTGAAGTCCGCGCTCCAGGACCCGAAGCAGAACGCGTTCATCGCAGCCGGCTTCCTGGCCCAGATCAAGGAGGAGACCGGCTACGCCGACGTCCCGGCGGACCAGCTGACCGAGGCCCAGATGCAGGAGATCGCCGCCCGCTACAACGGCGGACCGTACTGGGAGTCGAAGAAGGCCCAGGACTACGGCGATGATTTCCGCAACAACCTCGGCAACGTGAAGAAGGCCATGCAATGACGTACGGGCGCGAGAACATCGACCTGCCCGAGGACCGGGGCTGCCTCCAATGGGTCCTGGGCGTCCCGCTGGCCCTCATCTACCTGCCCGCGGCCTACATCTGCTTCCTCCTGCTGTCGGCGGAGCCGATCTCGCCCCTGGACCACCGCATGCGCGAGGACGCCCGCACGATGGGCGGGCTCGCGCTGTGCATCAGCTTCGCCGGCCTGCTCCTCTCCCTCCTCCCGGTCTACCGCCGCACGATGAACCGCTGGTGGTACGCCGTCCCCCTCGTCCTGGGCGCAATCGCCTACATCCGCGCCGCAACCCTGTGAGTGGTGTGCGGCGGGGGATGCGGCGGCCCGGTCTCGTGGGTGCCGTCGTCGGAGTCGTCGCCCTGCTCGGCGGGTGCTCCGGGGTGGGCGGGGGGCGTGACGTCCGCGATGCGCCGCACTGGGAGGAGGGGGCCACCGTGGTGTCCGTCGCGCAGACCCTTCAGGTGCAGGTGCCCGCGACGGCGACCGATGCCCGGGCCGCCCGCCACAAGGGCTTCCAGGACGACGGGCTGATCCTCGCGTTCGTCCTGCCGACGGACGAGGTGGACGGCTTCCTCGACCGGCTCCGGCCGGAGCGCCCCCTGCGGCTGGGCGAAAAGCCGTGGGCCGGAGAGGGGGAGCCGGCAACGCCCTTCGCGCACCTCGGGCTCCCGGAGCCCGAATCGCTCGCGAACGTGCGGGAGGGGCAGGTCTGTGCGCCCTGCAAGGACGAGCTGGACTGGTTGAAGGTCGCCGTGGCGCGGGCCGACGACCGCAGCAGCCGGGTCTATCTGCACGGGGTCGACTGAGCGCCGCCCGTCGCCGGACGCACCGCAGCCCCCGCCCGGGCGGGGGCGGGGGCTGCGGGGGCTGGAGCGGTCAGGCGGGGACGGGGACCGGGGTGGCCTCGTCCAGGGGGGAGGACGAGGCGGCCTCGTAGGCCTTCTTGTCCAGGATCCCCTCGCGGGCCGCGACCACGACCGGGACCAGGGCCTGGCCGGCGACGTTGGTGGCGGTGCGCATCATGTCCAGGATCGGGTCGATCGCCATCAGCAGGCCCACGCCCTCCAGGGGCAGGCCCAGGGTGGACAGGGTCAGCGTCAGCATGACGGTGGCACCGGTCAGGCCGGCCGTGGCGGCCGAGCCGACCACCGAGACGAAGGCGATCAGCAGGTAGTCGGTGATCGTCAGCTGGACGTCGAAGATCTGCGCGATGAAGATCGCGGCGAGCGCCGGGTAGATCGCGGCGCAGCCGTCCATCTTCGTGGTCGCGCCGAACGGGACGGCGAAGGAGGCGTACTCCTTCGGGACGCCGAGGCGTTCGGTGACCTTCTGGGTGACCGGCATGGTGCCGACCGAGGAGCGGGAGACGAAGGCCAGCTGGATCGCGGGCCAGGCGCCCTTGAAGAACTGGATCGGGTTGACCTTGGCGACCGTGGCGAGGAGCAGCGGGTACACGCCGAACATGACGAGCGCCGAGCCGACGTAGACGTCGGCGGTGAAGGTCGCGTACTTGCCGATGAGCTCCCAGCCGTACGAGGCGATGGCGGTGCCGATCAGGCCGACGGTGCCGATCGGGGCGAGGCGGATGACCCACCACAGTGCCTTCTGGAGGAGCTCCAGGACCGACTCGGCGACGGTCAGCAGCGGCTGCGCCTTGTTGCCGAGCTGGAGGGCGGCGATGCCGGCGACGGCGGCGAGGAAGACGATCTGGAGCACGTTCAGCTCGGTGAACGGCGTGACGATGTCCTTCGGGACGATGCCGGTCAGGAAGTCGAGCCAGGAGCCGGTGCGCTTGGGCAGCTTGCCGTCCTGCGGGGTGAGGCCGGTGCCGGCGCCCGGGTTGGTCAGCAGGCCGATCGCGAGGCCGATGCCCACGGCGATCAGCGAGGTGATCATGAACCAGAGCAGCGTGCGGGAGGCGAGCCGGGCCGCGTTGTTCACCTTCCGCAGGTTGGTGATGGACACCAGGATCGCGAAGAAGACGAGCGGCGCGACGGCCAGCTTCAACAGCTGGACGAAGATGTCGCCGATCTGCTCCAGGGTGGTGGCGAGCCAGCTGACGTCCTGGCTGCGGGCTATCCAGCCGAACAGGACACCGAGCACGAGGCCGGTGACGATCTGGGCCCAGAACGGGAACTTGAAAGAGGCCTTGGCGGGGGCCTGAGGGGTCGCGGACACGGACACACTCCGGGGGTGATGCGCAAAGAAGAGGGGGGAAGGGAAGAACGGCGTGGGCTCAGCGACGGCCACAACAGGCCGCGGTCACGCGGCGGCAGAGGTCGACGTGCAGGCGCGCCACGAGCGGGACGCTCGTGGTCATTTCGTGCGCAACTGTGGTCAACATGTTTAACACGCTAACACTTTCCCTTTGAGGTTCTCAAAGGTGCACTTTGAGCCAGTGGGGCGCAGGGCCCCCGGAAACGCCGAACGCCCCGGCACACGGGGGGAATCCCGGTGCAGGGGCGGTTCGGTGCGGTTCGGTGTGTGAGGAAGCTAACCCGGGGCCGGCTCAGGTGCGGGCGGCGTCGTCGGCCGCGTCCTCCTGGGAGCGGTTCGCGGCGAGCCGCTCCTTCGCACCCGCGACGCGTCCGGAGATCTGCGCGGACATCTCGTCGCGCTGCTTGCGCAGCAGTACGAAGGACAGCGGCGCGGAGATCACCAGGGCGAGCAGCACGACCCAGGCGGGGTTGGCGTCGCCGAGGCCGGCGGGCACCCAGCCCACGTTGACCAGGACGGCGACCAGGACGAGGCATCCGACGAAGATGCCCAGCCGCATCGCGGTGTAGCGGATCGTCGCGCTCGGCTTGAGGGACACGGTGACCCCTTCTCTCTCGTCGGTACGTCGTCACGTGCCCGTCCAGTGAAGCACGGCGCAGGTACGGACAAACCCGCCGGGGGTCAAACGAGCGGCAGCAGCATGGTGATGTCGTCGCGGTCGTCGCCCGGGGCCACCCGGATCGCGCCCGGGACACGGCCGACCTCCTTGTAGCCGCAGGCCGCGTAGAAGTGCTCCAGCCCGTGGCCCCCGCGGCAGCCGAGCCGCAGCGCGTCGAGGCCGCCCAGGGAGCGCGCCGCGTCGGCGACGGCCTCCATCAGGGCGCGCCCCGCGCCGCGGCCCTGGAGTTCGGGGCTGACCATGACGGTGTAGACCCAGGCCCAGTGCCGCTGCAGCGCGTGGCCGTTGTGCGCGAGGAAAGCGGCTGCGCACACCCGCCCGTCCGCGTCCCGCCCGACGACGAGCCGGTGGCGCTCCTCGGCCATGGCCACGAGGTGCTTGACGAGCTCGGGGCGGATGTCGCCCGCGGTCACCGGCGGGACGAAGCCGACCGCGCCGCCCGCGTTGGAGACGTCGGTCCACAGCCGTACGAGGCCGTCGCGCAGCTCCCGGTCGACCGTCGGCTCGAACGTGAAAGTAAGGGTCATGGGACGAGAGTATCTATTACACACCCTGGCGGGCAACGGAAAAGGCCCCGGTCCTCGTGGGACCGGGGCCTTCGTCGAGTCGGCCGGGCGTCAGACGCGCATCGCCTGCGGGGTCTCGCGCAGCGCCGCGTCCGGGCCGGGGTACTCGCGGATGATCTCGTACCGCGTGTTGCGCTCGACGGGGCGGAAGCCCGCCTCGCGGATCAGTTCCAGCAGATCGTCACGGCCCAGCTTGTTCGGCGTGCCGTAGTTGTCCGCGTCGTGCGTGATCTTGTACTCGACGACCGAGCCGTCCATGTCGTCCGCACCGTGCTGGAGGGCCAGCTGGGCGGTCTGCACGCCGTGCATCACCCAGAAGACCTTGACGTGCGGCACGTTGTCGAAGAGGAGACGCGAGACCGCGAAGGTCTTCAGCGCCTCCGCGCCCGTCGCCATCGTCGTGCGCGCCTGGAGCTTGTTGCGGACCTTGCCGTCCTGCATGTCCACGAAGTCGTGCTGGTAGCGCAGCGGGATGAAGACCTGGAAGCCACCGGTCTCGTCCTGGAGCTCGCGCAGCCGCAGCACGTGGTCCACGCGGTGGCGCGGCTCCTCGATGTGCCCGTAGAGCATGGTCGACGGGGTCTTGAGGCCCTTGGAGTGCGCCAGGCGGTGGATGCGCGACCAGTCCTCCCAGTGGGTCTTGTGGTCGACGATGTGCTGGCGGACCTCCCAGTCGAAGATCTCCGCGCCGCCGCCGGTGAGGGACTCCAGGCCGGCCTCGATCAGCTCGTCGAGGATGTCGGAGGCCGACATCCCGGAGATCGTCTCGAAGTGGTGGATCTCGGTCGCCGTGAACGCCTTCAGCGAGACGTTCGGCAGCGCCTCCTTCAGCGCGGAGAGCGAGCGCGGGTAGTACCGCCACGGCAGGCTGGGGTGCAGGCCGTTGACGATGTGCAGCTCGGTGAGGTTCTCGTTCTCCATGGCCTTGGCCAGGCGCACGGCCTCCTCGATGCGCATCGTGTACGCGTCCTTCTCGCCCGGCTTGCGCTGGAACGAGCAGTAGGCGCACGACGCGGTGCACACGTTCGTCATGTTGAGGTGGCGGTTGACGTTGAAGTGGACGACGTCGCCGTTCTTGCGCGTGCGCACCTCGTGGGCCAGGCCGCCCAGCCAGGCCAGGTCGTCGGACTCGTAGAGGGCGATGCCGTCCTCACGGGTCAGCCGCTCGCCGGAGCGAACCTTGTCCTCCAGCTCACGCTTGAGCCCAGCGTCCATTCCGGTCGTCTCCTCTACGCGTCCTGTGCTGCCTGCAACCGCCACCCACCGTACTCTTAGCGCTCTTCGGGCAGGTCCCCGACCCGGTTCTCCCACTTGGTGGAGAGCACGATGGTGGTACGGGTGCGCGAGACGCCCTTGGTGCTGGAGAGCTTCCGGATGATCCGCTCCAGGCCGTCCACGTCGCCGGCCCGCACCTTGAGCATGTACGAGTCGTCGCCCGCGATGAACCAGCAGTCCTCGATCTCCGCCAGGTCACGCAGGCGGCGGGCCACGTCCTCGTGGTCCGCGGCGTCGGAGAGGGAGATGCCGATGAGCGCCGTGACGCCGAGGCCGAGCGAGGCCGCGTCGACGGTCGCGCGGTAGCCGGTGATCACGCCGGCCGATTCGAGCCGGTTGATCCGGTCGGTGACGCTGGGACCGGAGAGGCCCACGAGCCGGCCCAGCTCCGCGTACGAGGCACGTCCGTTCTCACGAAGTGCCTGGATGAGCTGCCTATCCACCGCGTCCATATACCTGGAGCCTTCCATTATTCGGCGATCCCGCAAGTTTACGTATAGAATCAAAGGCGCACAGGGTCAACACCCTGTGAATCTTTCAACAGATCAGCGATGATCTCGATGATCTGACGACATCAGGAGTGGTTACCGTGTACACGATCGAGATGGCCTACGCACACATGCGACAGCTCCAGGAGCTGGCCAACCGATCCCGCACCGACCAGCCCGCCGCCGCCCACCGCGTCGACCGGACCCGCAAGCCGGGCCGCGCCAAGAAGCGCTAGCCACCGTTTGCCTCCCGGGGGCGGGAAGCCAGCGCACCACCGAGCTCCCCCTCCCACCGGCGGTACAGCCGGTGCGGCACCCCTGCCGCATCCAGCACCCGCCCCGCGACGAAATCCACCAGGTCCTGGATGTGCGTCGCACCCGCATAGAACGCCGGAGAGGCGGGCAGCACCACGGCGCCCGCCTCGTCCAGCGCCACCAGATGCTTCAGCGTCTGCCCGTTCAGCGGGGTCTCCCGCACCGCGACCACCAGTCGGCGCCGCTCCTTGAGCGTCACGCTCGCGACGCGCTGGAGCAGGTCCTTCGACAGCCCGAGCGCCACACCCGCCACGCAGGCCGTGGACGCCGGCACGATCAGCATCCCGTGCACGGGGTACGAGCCCGAACTCGGCCCGGCGGCCAGGTCGCCGGCGCCCCAGTAGCGGACGTCGTCCAGTTCCGGCCGTGCGTTCGTCCCCGGCTTGCCGTCCGCCCCCCGCTCCAGCCACGTGGCCAGATCGTCCCGCCAGTGCGCGTCGCGGAAGGCGATCCCGGTCTCGTCCAGCAGGGTCAGCCGCGAAGCCCGGCTGACCACCAGGTCCACGCTCTCCCCCGCCGCCAGCAGTCCGCGGATCACCGCCGCCGCGTACGGCGTCCCGGACGCCCCGGAAACCCCGACCACCCACGGGGTGCGCTTGCCGTCAGTCATACCTCCGAGACTATCCGGCCACCGCGGAGCGACGCTGAGTAAGGTGGCCCGAGCACCGACAGCGGGGGGGATCAGGACATGGCCGAAACAGGCGGGGGCGTACGGCTCGACGAGTGGCGCCAGGCGGACCGGGCCAAGGCCGCCGCACAGCTGATGCTGGGCTGGGTGGCACTGCTCTGGCTGATCGAGCTGGCCGACCTGGCCACCGGGCACGCCCTCGACGCGTACGGGATCACCGCCCGCACCGCCGACGGGCTGACCGGGATCCCGCTGGCGCCGTTCCTCCACTTCGGCTTCGACCACGTGGCGTCCAACAGCGTCCCGCTGCTGGTCCTCGGCTTCGTCGCCGCGCTGAGCGGGATCCGCCGCTTCCTCGCGCTGTGCGCGGTGGTCGTCCTCGTGGACGGGCTCGGCGTCTGGCTGGTCTCCCCGTCGGGCACCGTCACGGCGGGCGCCTCGGGCCTGGTCTTCGGCCTCTTCGGCTACCTGCTGGCCCGCGGCTTCGTCGAACGCCGGCCGCTGGGCGTGCTGGTCGGCCTCGCGATCGCCGCGTACTGGGGCACCGTCATCGTGACCGGCATCCTGCCGACCGACTCCGCCGTCAGCTGGCAGGCCCACCTCTTCGGCCTGCTGGCGGGCACGGCGGCGGCCTTCCGCTTCCGCCGCCCGGCCCCGCGGGGCTGAAACCCGCCGGTGCCTACGGCGTCAGGCCGCGGGCCACGAGGTCGGCCAGGGCGCAGGCGAAGAGGGCCATGCCGATGAAACCGTTCACCGTGAAGAAGGCCCGGTTCAGGCGGGACAGGTCGTGCGGCTTCACGATCGTGTGCTCGTAGAGGAACGCCCCCACGACCACCAGCAGGCCGAACCAGAAGAACGGGCCCGCGTCCGTCGCCACCGCGTACCAGGCCAGCAGGCCCGTCGTCACGACGTGCGCGCTGCGCGCGCCCCACAGGGCGGCCGGAACGCCGAAGCGCGCCGGGACGGACTTGACGCCGTCGGCGCGGTCGGCGGCCACGTCCTGGCAGGCGAAGATCAGGTCGAAGCCGCCGATCCACACGCCCACCGCGAGGCCCAGGATCACCGCGTCCCAGGACCACGTGCCGGTGACGGCCAGCCAGGCCCCGACCGGGCCCATCGCCTGGGCCAGGCCCAGGATGGCGTGCGGGAAGTTCGTGAACCGCTTGCCGTACGGGTACACCACCATCGGGATCACCGCGACCGGCGCCAGCGCCAGGCAGAGCGGGTTCAGCAGCGCCGCCGACCCGAGGAAGACGGCCAGCGCGATCCCGGCACCGGTCCAGGCCGACCGCACGGACACGGCGCCCGTGACAAGCTCGCGCCCGGCGGTGCGGGGGTTGCGGGCGTCGATCTCCCGGTCGATGATCCGGTTCGCGGCCATCGCGAACGTCCGCAGCCCGACCATGCAGACGGTGACCAGCAGCAGTTCGGCCCAGTGCATCGTGCGGTCGAGCCGGAACATGGCCGTCAGTGCCGCGATGTAGGCGAAGGGCAGCGCGAAGACCGAGTGCTCGATCATCACGAGCCGCAGGAACGCCTTGACCTTGCCGGGTGCCTGCGGCTCGGAACCGGGGCCGATGACCCCGTCGGCGGTGGTCATCATGCGAGGGCTCTCCGGAAGTCTTCGAGGTCGGCGCGGAGCGCGTCGGCGTCCACGGACGGGATCTCCAGCGTCACCGGGGACAGCTCCTCGCCCTCGGGCGGGGTGACGGTGCACAGGAAGCGGCAGTCCTCGCCGCCCTCGCCCGGGTAGGCCTGGAGGCGCAGCACCTCACCCGCCCCCACGATGAACGGCCCGCTCTCGAACGACAGCTCGGCCAGCAGGCGGTCGGCGAAGTCCTCGGCCTCCGCGTCCCGCAGGCCCGGCAGCTCGAAGCCGCCGCCCCCGCCGCTCCCGTCCTCCCACATCAGCGCCCAGACGTTGCCGGGGCCCGCGAACTCCTCCGGCGAGACGCCGGCCTGTACGGCCGCCTCGCGGACCTCGGGGTCCTCCGGGTCCAGGCGCGGGCGCACGACGGCCACGTACGCCGTGTCGGTGCCGATGAAGAGGGCGGGTCCGCCCATGGCCGTGCTCACAGTCCGTACTCCTTCCAGCGGCGGTCCACGAGGGCCGCGGTCGCCGGGTCGGACTCCACCATGTCGGGCCAGCCGCCGTCGCGGGTGTAGCCCTCCTCGGGGAGTTTCCTCGTGGCGTCGATGCCCGCCTTGCCGCCCCAGAACTGCTGGTACGAAGCGTGGTCGAGGTGGTCGACCGGGCCCTCCACGACCGTGAGGTCGCGGGAGTAGTCCGTGTTGCCGAGCGCCCGCCAGGACACCTCGTGCAGGTCGTGGACGTCGCAGTCGGAGTCCACCACGACGATCAGCTTGGTCAGCGACATCATGTGCGCGCCCCAGATGGCGTGCATGACCTTCTGGGCGTGCTTGGGGTACTTCTTGTCGATCGAGACGATCGCGCAGTTGTGGAAGCCGCCCGACTCGGGCAGGTGGTAGTCCACGATGTCCGGCACGATGATCTTCAGGAGCGGCAGGAAGAACCGCTCCGTGGCGCGGCCCAGCGGTCCGTCCTCGGTCGGCGGCCGGCCGACGACGATCGACTGGATCAGCGGGCGCCTGCGCATCGTCACGCAGTCGATCTTCAGCGCGGGGAACGGTTCCTGCGGGGTGTAGAAACCGGTGTGGTCGCCGAAGGGGCCCTCCGGCAGCATCTCGCCCGGCTCCAGCCAGCCCTCGATGACGACCTCGGCGTTGGCCGGGACCTGGAGCGGGACCGTCTTGCAGTCGACCATCTCGATCCGCTTGCCCGCGATGAACCCGGCGAACAGGTACTCGTCGATGTCGCCCGGCAGCGGCGCGGTCGAGGCGTAGGTGACGGCCGGCGGACAGCCGAAGGCGATCGCGACCGGGAGGCGCTCGCCGCGCTTGGCGGCGACGGCGTAGTGGTTGCGGCTGTCCTTGTGGATCTGCCAGTGCATGCCGATGGTGCGCTTGTCGTGGCGCTGCAGGCGGTAGAGGCCGAGGTTGCGCACGCCCGTCTCGGGGTGCTTGGTGTGCGTGAGGCCGAGGTTGAAGAAGGAGCCGCCGTCCTTGGGCCAGGTGAACAGCGCCGGCAGCTGGTCCAGGTCGACGTCGTCCCCGGTGAGGACGACCTCCTGGACGGGGGCGGCGTCGCCCTTCACCTTCTTCGGCGGCACGTGCACCATCGAGCCGAGCTTGCCGAAGGCCTCGCGTACGCCGATGAAGCCCTGCGGGAGCTCCGGCTTGAGCAGGCCGCCGATCTTCTCGCTGATCTCGCCGTACGACTTGAGGCCGAGGGCCTTCAGGAGGCGGCGGTCGGTGCCGAAGACGTTCATGGCCAGCGGCATCGCCGAGCCCTTGACGTTCTCGAAGAGGAGGGCGGGGCCTCCCGCCTTGTTCACTCTGTCGACGATCTCCCCGACCTCCAGGTACGGGTCGACTTCGGCCTTGATGCGCTTGAGGTCGCCCTCCCGCTCCAGAGCCCGGAGCAGCGAGCGGAGATCGTCGTAAGCCATAGGGGCCAGTATCCGTCACCGACTAACCTGGGACTGTCACCGGGGCCCGCGGGCGGGTCCCCCGTCACTGCTGGGGAGTCGGTCCCACACCGTGCTGCGCTATCTGCCGTTCCTGCTGATCATCGCGCTGACCATCTACGCCTTCATCGACTGCCTGAACACCCCGGAGGAAGAGGTCAAACACCTCCCCAAGGTGATCTGGGTGATCATCATCCTGCTGTTCTCGATCGTCGGCCCGGTGGTGTGGCTGTTCGCGGGCCGTCAGCGGTCCGCGATCGGCGGGGTCCGGGCGCGCCGGACGCAGTGGGTGGCGCCCGACGACAACCCGGAGTTCCTGCGCTCGCTCAGCGAGGACCGCGACAAGGACAAGGACTGACGGGTCGGCCGACCGGCCGGGCGGCGTGTGGCGCAACACACGATTGAACGCGTTCAAGGCGGCTGCGACAATGGCCTGATGCCGGTGCCGGAGAACAGCGGGGGCCCGCGGATCGTCGACACGGTCCTGCGCAATCTGCTCGCGTACGGGGTCGCCGTCGCGGCCCTGCTCGCCCTGGCCGGAGGCGATCCGCACCTCCACCGCGCCGTGCCCGCCGTCTACGACGCGCGCACCGACGAGATCGTCGGCACCTGGCGCTGCGTCGAGGGCACCGAAGTCGTCTTCCGGGCCGACGGGAGCGCCACCGTCACCGACCTCGACGGCCAGGAGCGGGACTGGGACCACGGCTGGCGGCTCTCCGGAACCGGCACCTGGAAGCTCCTCGGCCGGGAACCCGCCGGCTGGAACTACGGCCAGCACGTCCGCCTCCACCTGTCCGCCCCGACCGGCTCCGGCGCCCGCGGCGGCACGCCCCCGCCACCCGTCCCGCAGGCCGCGCCCGCCCGCTACGCGTGGACCTTCGAGCTGCGCCGCGACCGCAGGCAAACCCTGGAGCTGTACTTCTTCTACGGCGATCCGGGCGCGCGCAGCGCCTACGTCCTGGAGAAGGACGCGTAGGACGCCCGCAGCTGCGCCCAGCGGGCGTCGGTCCACCGGGACCAGTCGGCCGGATGGCCCTGGAGCGCTGATTCCAGGAGTTCGAAGTGGTGGTGCCAGCCCGCCAGGGAGTCCAGGCGGTCCTCCTGCGTGCCGTCCCGCTCGTTGAGGAAGCGGATCACGGTCGAGTCCGTACCCACCGCCTCCAGGTGGAAGCGCATCCGGCCGTGCCCCTCCACCGTGTACTCCACTACGCGCTCGACGTCCCAGGCCGTGACGCGGCCCGACACCGTCGCCCCGCCGTTCAGCCAGTGCAGGGTGACGGCTCCGCCGAGCCTGCGCTCCAGGACGTCCGCCGCGGCCAGCCAGCCGCGCAGGCCGTCCGCCGTGGTCAGGGCGGGCCACACGGCCTCGTACGCACTCGGCACGTGCACCTCGAAGCGCAGCAGCCAGCGGCCCTCGCCGCGGCTCTCGCTGGTGGCATGACTGACAGGTGCCATGCCACCAGCGTGCCACTCCTGCGGAGGGGACGCCTGCGGGTCACACGTCTGCCGTCCGCGGGTCAGACGCCCGCGTACGAGTGCTTGCCGTTGAGCAGGATGTTCACGCCGTAGTAGTTCCAGATCCAGCAGGCGAAGGCGAAGAGCGCGAGGTACGCGGCCTTGCGGCCCTTCCAGCCGGCGGTGGCGCGGGCGTGCAGGTAGGTGGCGTACGCCACCCACGTCACGAAGGACCAGACCTCCTTGGGGTCCCAGCCCCAGTAGCGGCCCCAGGCGTCGCCCGCCCAGATCGCGCCCGCCACGATGGTGAAGGTCCACAGCGGGAAGAAGGCCGCGTTGATCCGGTACGAGAACTTGTCGAGGGTGGCCGCCGAGGGGAGCCGCTCCATCACCGAGGTCGCGAAGCGGCCCGGGGTGCCGCCGGAGGCGAGCTTGGTCTCGTAGGAATCGCGGAACAGGTACAGCAGCGTGCCGCTCGCCCCGATGTAGAAGACCGCGCCGCAGATGATCGCGGTGGAGACGTGGATCCACAGCCAGTACGAGTGCAGCGCCGGGACCAGCTGGTCGCTGGCGGTGTAGAGCCAGGTGGTGGCGATGCCGAGGTCCAGCAGGACGGTGGTGACCAGGATCAGGCCCATCCAGCGGACGTTCTTCTTCAGCGCCAGCAGGATCAGGTACGCGCCGACGGCCACCGTGGAGAAGGTGAGCGAGAACTCGTACATGTTGCCCCAGGGGGCCCGCTGCACGGACGTCGCGCGGGACACCACTCCGGCCGCCTCGATGACGAAGGCCAGGGTGGTCAGCGAGATCGCGATCCGGCCGTACAGGTCGCCGTTCACGGTGCCGCCGGCCGCGCCGGGGCCGTCCGGGACGTCGCGGGTGCCGTTGGTGGAGCGGGTGACGACCTTCGGCTTGTCGAGGACGGCCGTACCCCCCTTGCCGCGCACCTGGACGGCGGGAGCGCCGGCGGCCGCGGCCTTGGTTCCGGTCAGCGCGGCGGCCGTACGGCCCACCTTGCTGCGGCTGCCGAAGATCCACTCGGCGATGTGGGCGAGGAAGGCGAGCGTGTAGACCGCCATCGACGAATAGACCAGGTAGTTACTGATCTGAGCCAAATTCTCGTTGACTTCGGCTGCGAGCGGCGTCATCCGCGCTCCCCTTCAACAGTTTCCTTGACAGGTTGGTCGGGCGCCGTGGGCGCCTGCTCGTGGAGGGCGGCGGCGAGCTGTCCCAGCTCCTCCGGGAGCCTGGCCGACTCGCTGCGGCCGAGGCCCGCCATCTCGACGACGGTCACGCCGTCCTGGCCGGCCACCGCGCGCACCCAGACCCGGCGGCGCTGGATGAACAGCGACCCGGCCAGGCCGCCGATGGCGGCGATCGCGCCCGCGAGCGCGAGGCCGCTGCCGGGCTGACGGGTGATCGTGAAGGTGGCCCAGCGCTCGATGCCCTCGAACTTCACCACGCCCGCGCCGTTCGGGAGCTCCATCGTCTCGCCGGGCAGCAGCCGCTTCTTGAACAGCTGCCCGTCGGCGTCCTTGAACTCCTGCATCTTCGAGGTGTTCAGCTGGTACACGTTCTGCGGCAGGCCCGAGTCCACGCCCAGGCTGCCGTGGTAGGCGCTGAGCGCGAGGACCGGGTACTTCAGGTCGGGGAACTGGGAGAGCATCGTTCCCTTGCCCTCGCCGGCGAAGGTCGGCACGAACATGGCGTTGAAGCCGAGCTGCTCCTTCTTGCCGTCCTTGTCGCTGTAGCCGTCCGGCACCTTGACCGCGCCGGAGGAGCTGAGGTTCGCGTCGAAGGGCAGCATCGGCACGGCGTCCTTGTAGATCACCTTGCCGGTCGGGTCGGTCACCGAGATGACCGGCGCGTAGCCGTGGCCGAGCAGGTAGACCTTGGCCCCGTCGACCTCCAGGGGCTTGTTGACCTGGATCTCGCGCTTCTGCGGTGCGCCGTCCACGCCGTCGCGGAAGGTGACGTGCGCCGTGAAGTCGCGCGCGGTGCCCTTCTGCGGGCCGCTCTCCTCGTAGGTGGCGTCGAACTTGTCGAGCGTGAAGGAGAACGGCGACAGGTCCTCGGGTGAGAAGAGGCTGCCGTACTTGAAGTCGTCGTACTGGGTGAGCGTGTTAGCGAAGCCCTTGCCGCGCAGGACGAGCTTGCCGCCCTCGGACTTGAACAGCTGGCCCCAGGCGAACGCGACCAGCATCACGATCAGGGCGATGTGGAAGACCAGGTTCCCGGCCTCGCGCAGATAGCCCTTCTCGGCGGCGACGGAGCCCGTGCCGGCCTCGGTGCGGAACCGCCGTCCGGCGAGGAGCGTCTTCGCCTGCGCGAGCACCTCGTCGGGCGACTTCTGCGTACGCCACGTCGCGTACGCGGGCAGCCGGTCCAGCCGCCTGGGGGCGCCGGGCGGGCGCCCGGTGAGCTGGCCGACGAACTGCCAGGTGCGCGGGACGATGCAGCCGATCAGCGAGATGAACAGCAGCAGGTAGATCGCGGAGAACCACACCGAGCTGTAGACGTCGAACAGCTGGAGCTTCTCGGCGAGCGGGACCCAGAAGGAGTGGTCCTTCTTCCACTGGGCCACCTTCATCGCGTCGACCTGGTTCTGCGGGACGAGCGAGCCGGGGATGGAGCCCAGGGAGAGCAGGAAGAGGAGGATCAGCGCCACCCGCATCGAGGTGAGCTGCCGCCAGAACCAGCGGATCCAGCCGATCACGCCGATGCCGACGGGGCCGCCGCCGTCCTGCGCGGGCGCGGTGGACAGCTGCGCTCCGGCGGCCGCCTCGGCGGAGTCCTCGGACGGGTTCGACGCCTCGGTGGACGTCCTGTCTGTCGTACTCATTCGTGTGTAGTCCTCAGATCCCCACCGTGAAGGTTTGGGTCCAGCTCTGCATGTCGTTGACGATGCCCGTCCACAGTCCCGTGACGAGCAGCAGACCGGTCAGGACCAGCATGCCGCCGCCGATCCGCATCACCCATGCATAGTGCTGCTTCACCCAGCCGAAGGCTCCGAGCGCCTTGCGGAAGGCGATCGCCGTGAGGACGAAGGGCAGGCCCAGTCCCAGACAGTAGGCGACGGTCAGCAGCGCACCCCGGCCGGCGCTCGCCTGGTCGAGGGAGAGCGTGGTGACGGCCGCGAGCGTCGGCCCCATGCAGGGGGTCCAGCCGACACCGAAGAGCACCCCGAGCACGGGCGCGCCGATCAGACCCGCCGTCGGCTTCCTGTGGAAGCGGAACTCGCGCATCGTCAGGCCCGGGATCAGGCCCATGAAGAAGAAGCCGAGAACGATCACCAGGCCGCCGAGGACCCGGGAGATGACCTCGTTGTTCTCCCGGAGCGTGGCCCCGAAGTAGCCGAAGAGCGCCCCGGTGGAGACGAAGACTGCCGTGAAGCCGGCGATGAACAGGAGGGCGCCCCCCAGCATCCGTCCGCGCCGCGCCTCGGCGAGGTCGGCTCCGCTGACGCCGGTGACGTAGGAGAGGTAGCCGGGGACCAGCGGCAGCACGCACGGCGAGAAGAAGGAGACGAGTCCGGCGAGGACCGAGATGGGCAGCGCCAGCATCAGGGCCCCGCCGAGGACCGTCGTGTTCACGCCGGTCGGCTCGGCGGCCAGGGTGAGGAGCTCGGGGACCACGAGGTCACTGCTCCGCGAGCAGCGGGTCGATCATCGAGCGCAGCTGCTGCTCGTTGATCGCGACGAGGGTGCGGGCGGCGATCCTGCCCTGCTTGTCGAGGACGATCGTGGAGGGGATGGCCTGCGGGTTGAGGGTGCCCGCGGGGAAGCGGAGCAGCAGCTTCCCGTCCGGGTCGTAGAGGCTCGGGTAGGCGATCTTGAAGTTCTCCTCGAACGCGGCCGCGTTCTGCTTGCTCGTGTCGCGGGTGTTGATGCCGACGAAGGCGACGTCCTTGCCGCCGTCGGCGAGCTCCTTGGACACCTTCGCGAAGTTCGGGGCCTCGGCGCGGCACGGCGGGCACCACGAGCCCCAGACGTTGAGGACGACGACCTTGCCCTTGAGCGCCGTGGTGTCGAGGGTCTTGCCGTCGACGGTTTCGCCGTCGAGCTTGGGGGCGTCGGTGCGCGCGTCCTTCGCGACGGTGGAGATGCCGCTTGCGCCCGTCACGTAGTTGCCGCCGCCGGAGCCGTTCGGCTTGCCGCTGTCGTCGCCGCACGCCGACAGGGTCAGGGCGCCCGCGAGGGTCACCGCGGTGAGCAGGAGAGCACGGCCGATTCTCATGTGAAAAGTTTCGCATGACTGATTTGGGGATCTTCCGCGCCCCCCGAAGGTGTGTTAAGCCGCTGGTCAGACAGTGGTGAGGTACGTGCGCCAGCCACCGGTCGGCGACTGGCCCGGAGCCAGCTCCTGGAGCCGGGCGAGCAGCTTGGGGTCCTGCACGTCGAGCCAGTCGGCGAACTGCCGGAAGGAGACGAGCCGTACATCCTTTTTGTCCGACATGCCCTTGAGGGCCTCCTCGACGGCGTCCATGTAGATGCCGCCGTTCCATTCCTCGAAGTGGTTGCCGATGAACAGCGGCGCGCGGTTCGTCTCGTACGCGCGCCGGAAGCCGCCGAGGTAGGAGCTGGTGGCCTGGGTGCGCCAGGCGGGGTAGTTGGAGGGCATGCCGCGGGTGGTGTTCTTCGACTGGTTGGCGAGGATGTTGTAGTCCATCGACAGCACCTCGAAGGAGTGCCCGGGAAACGGCATGGACTGCAGCGGCAGGTCCCAGACGCCCGACCTCTTCACGGGCCACGCCTGGACGCCGCCGGGCGAGGAGGCGTCGTAGCGCCAGCCGAGCCTCTGCGCGACCGGCAGCAGGTTGTCCTGGCCGAGCAGGCACGGGGTGCGGCCGCCGACCAGCTCCTTGCGGTAGTCGAAGGGCAGGGGTTCCAGGTCGGTGAAGCCGGTGTTGGTCCGCCAGTTGGTGACGAAGGACACGGCCTGGTCGATCTCGCTCTGCCAGTCGTCGGGGGTCCAGTGGGCCACGGAGCCGGAGCCGCCGCAGAAGTGGCCGTTGAAATGGGTCCCGACCTCGTGGCCGTCGAGCCACGCCTCGCGGACGCACTTCAGGGTGTTGCGGACGTTCTCGTCCTTGAGGTAGCCGATGTCGGAGGCCCCGACCGGGTTGTTCGGCGGCTTGTAGAGGTCCTTCTTGGACTCGGGCAGCAGGTAGATGCCGGAGAGGAAGAAGGTCATGGCCGCGCCGTGGTCCCTGGCCAGCTTGAGGAACTGCGGGAAGAGGCCGTTGCCGATCTCCCCCGCACCGTCCCAGCTGAACACCACGAACTGCGGCGGGGTCTCGCCCGGCTGGAGCGGCACCGGCTTGGCCGGCTGGTGGGGCTGCGGGCCGCAGTCGGCGGTGGAGCCGTCGCCGATCGGCCGGACGGCGGCTCCGGACGGGCCGGGGCCGCCGGGGCCGCCCGGACCGGGCCGCCCCGGCCCGGACGGACGACTCCCGCCGCCGCAGCCGGTGACCCCGGCGGCCACCGCGACGGCCGCGGCGCCGAGCCCGAGCAGTCCCCTGCGGGTGAAGTTCCGGGTGAAGTCACGCGTCGCTTCGCTCATGAATAGTCACATAAACGGACTTTTCAGCGAAGTCGAGGGGCAACGCGCAACACCCCGTACGACTTGTACGACTTTTTAGGCGCCGAAGGCCTTCGACTTGCCCTTCACCGGCTTCGCCCCCGCGAGGAGATGGGCCGGGACCAGATCCCGGGCCGGCTCGCTGTAGCCCACCGACACCAGCCGGTCCCCGTCGTACGTGAACGACGTCAGCGAGGCCAGCGTGCACTGCCGGCGCCGCGGGTCGTGCCACAGCCGGCGCTTCTCCGCGAAGCTGCGCACGATCCAGATCGGCAGCTGGTGGCTGACCGCCACCGCCTCGTGGCCGCGGGCCGCGTCGCGCGCCGCCTCGATCGCACTCGTCATCCGTACGACCTGCTCCACGTACGGCTCGCCCCACGACGGCCTGAACGGGTTCGTCAGGTGCTTCCAGTTCGCGGGCTTGCGCAGCGCGCCGTCCCCGACACCGAAGGTCTTGCCCTCGAAGACGTTCTCCGCCTCCAGCAGCCGCGCATCGCTCGCGACGACCAGGCCGTGGCTCTTGGCGACCGGCGCCGCCGTCTCCTGCGCCCGCTCCAGCGGGGAGGAGACCACGTACGTGATGTCGCGGTTCTGCAGGTGGTCCGCGACGCGCTCGGCCATCTCGCGGCCCAGCTCGGAGAGGTGGTAGCCGGCACGACGCCCGTACAGGACCCCGTCCGGGTTGTGCACCTCGCCGTGGCGCATCAGGTGGACGACGGTGATCTCGCTCATGCGGTGGCCTCCGGGGTGGCCTGCGCGGCGGCGCGGGCGGCAGCGGGCAGTGCGGCCGCGATCCGCTCGACCGCCCGCTCGTCGTGGGCGGTGGAGACGAACCACGACTCGAACGCGGACGGCGGCAGGTAGACGCCCTGCGACAGCATCGAGTGGAAGAAGCCGTTGAAGCGGAAGGACTCCTGCTTCTTGGCGTCGTCGTAGTTCCTGACCTCGTCCTCGGTGAAGAAGACGGAGAACATGTTGGACGCGGTCTGCAGCCGGTGCGCGACGCCCTCCTTGGCGAGCGCGTCCGTGACCAGGCCCTGGATCTGTGCGGAGACCGCGTCGACCTTCTCGTACGCGGCCGCGTCCAGCAGCCGCAGCTGCGCGAGACCGGCCGCCGTGGCGACCGGGTTCCCCGAGAGCGTGCCCGCCTGGTACACCGGGCCGGCCGGGGCCAGGTACCCCATCACGTCGGCGCGACCGCCGAACGCCGCGGCCGGGAAGCCGCCGCCCATGACCTTGCCGAAGGTCATCAGGTCCGGCTTGACCCCGTCGACGCCGTACCAGCCGGCGCGCGAGGTGCGGAAACCCGTCATGACCTCGTCGGAGATATACAGCGCGCCGTTCTCCCGGCACACGTCCGCGAGCCCCTGGTTGAAGCCGGGGGCCGGGGTCACCACACCCATGTTGCCGGGCGCGGCCTCCGTGATCACGCACGCGATCTCACCGGGGTGCGCCGCGAACGCCGCCCGTACCGCTTCGAGGTCGTTGTACGGCAGCACGATCGTGTCACCGGCCTGCGCACCGGTCACCCCGGGCGTGTCCGGAAGCGCGAAGGTCGCCAAACCGGAACCGGCGGCGGCGAGCAGCGCGTCCACGTGGCCGTGATAGCAGCCCGCGAACTTCACGACCTTGGCCCGGCCCGTGAAGCCGCGCGCCAGCCGGATCGCCGACATGGTCGCCTCGGTGCCCGAAGACACCAGACGCACCTGCTCGACGGGTTCGATGCGCCCGACGATCTCCTCGGCCAGCGCGACCTCGCCCTCACCGGGCGTACCGAAGGAGGTGCCGCGGGCGACGGCGGCCTGGATGGCCTCCACCACGGCCGGGTGGGCGTGGCCGAGAATCATCGGTCCCCACGAGCAGACCAGGTCGACGTACTCGCGGCCGTCGGCATCGGTCAGGTACGGACCGGTACCGGACACCATGAACCTGGGCGTTCCACCCACGGCGCGGAAGGCCCGCACGGGAGAGTTCACGCCGCCAGGCGTCACGAGGGACGCGCGGTCAAAGAGAGTCTGCGAGACTTTGGCTTCATACGGGTACGGGTAGCTCACACCAGCCATGGTCTCATCAGGCCGCGACTGACTTGCGGACGGGCGTTTCACCGCGCCGCCCCTGGGGAGGTCACTGCCATGATGATCAGGCTGCGTGGCGGGGGCCGCGGGGCCGGGGCAGGCAAGACCAGTCGGGTGGAGATATGCAACGCGGTGGTGGACCGGGCGAGGGTACGGACGGCCTCGACCCGCAGCGCGCCCGCGAGGCCCGCGAAGCCCGCCGACGGGGCAAGCACCGGCGCCGGGCCGCGGACGCGGCCGATCCGGTGCCGGGGCCGCTGGAATCCCCCGACGACGATGGCCTGCCCAAGGGCCGCGGCATGGGCGTGACGTACAAGTACTTCGGCGCGCCCGACGGCGCGACGGCCGCCCGGGTCCCCGTCACCATGCGGCCGGAGGAGCTCGGCGGCGACGAGCTCGGCATGGGCGGCCTGTTCACCAAGATCAAGCCGGAGACGGTGGCCGCGATGGTCCTGACCGGCATCGAGGGCATACCTCTGCACAAGGTGCCCCCGCTGGAGCTGGTCGTCCTCCACCCCGACTACGCGGTGGTCAAACTCCCGATGACGGTCGTCGACCCGCTGCGCGGCATCGGCGAGGAGTCGGTCGGCGCCGCGGCGTTCATCTGGTCCACGGTCCCCGACCGCGGCGGCCCGCGCGACGCCTTCAACGTCTACCAGCTGCTCCACGAGTGGCAGGACTTCAGCCATCGGCTGCACGAGGCGGGACACCAGCCGTACTGCCTCGTCTGGCCCTGACGGCTCCGGCGGGCCCGACCCGCGCCCCTGGACCTGGACCTGGGCGGGGAACCCGGAGCCCGGAGCCTCAGCCGACCGTTGAGGCCAGCGTCTTGAAGGCCCGCTCGCGCAGCGGCGCGATCCGGATGCGCGAGGCGGCGCCGTTGTGGACGGCGTTCGTCGCGATGACCACGTACCGGCCGGTGGCGGGAGCGAGGAACAGACTCGTTCCGGTGAACCCGTGGTGGTGGACCACCGCCCCGCCGGCCCCCAGGATCCAGCCCAGGCCGCGCTGCAGGCCGGGCTCGATCTCCGCCTGGGGGACGAGGCTCGCGTCGAACCACCGGCCGAGCGCGCTCCCGCGCCCGCCGAGCAGCCGCTCGGCGTACGTGGCGAGGTCGGCGGCCGGTGCGAACACGCCCGCGTGGCCGGCGACACCGCCCAGCAGGGCCGCGTTCTCGTCGTGGACGACACCCCAGACCCGGTCGTGCCCCTCGCACTGCTCGGTCGGCGCGACCCGTGGCGACTGTGCGAGGGGACCGTACGCGGTGGCGCCCATGCCCAGCTCGGCCCAGAGCGCGCCGGCCAGCCGCTCCAGCGGCCTGCCGTGGACATGGGCGAGGGCCAGGCCCAGCAGGATGTAGCCGCGGTTGACGTAGCGGTGGGTGCCCGGGAGGTTCTCCATCAGCTCCCGGCAGATCAGCTCGTGCAGCGGGCGCTCGGTCAGGTCGTACAGGTCGAGCCGGGTGGCCGCCCGCAGGCCGCCGGTGTGCGAGAGCAGCTGGCGCACGGTGGCCTCCGCACTGGGCATCGTCCCGTCCATGGCCGGCAGGAACTCCCGTACGGGACGGTCGAGCGCGAGCAGGCCCGCGTCGACGGCACGGCCGACGAGCGGCCAGGTCGCGGTGACCTTCGTCAGGGACGCGATGTCGTAGACGGTGTTCTCGTCGGGGGCGACCGGACCGGTGAACGGGGAGACGACCCCGGCCGACAGCACGGCACGGTCCCCGGCCGCCGTGCCGCACACGACGACGCCTCCCGGGGTGGCCCCGTCGGCGACGATCCCGTGCAGCGCGTCGTGCAGTGCGCCGGTCTCGGCGGCCGTGAACGGCACGCACACGGCGCGTTCCGCCGGGTGCGACTGGTCCACCGGGTGGGACTGGTCGGCCGGGTGCGACTGGTCGACCGGGTGGGACTGGTCGGCCGGGTCCATCGGGTGGACCGGGTTCATCGGGTGCGGCTGGCTCATCTGTGCCTCCGGCTCGGTGGTGGCCCCTGCTCTCACCACCCAGCGTGACCAAGCCGCCCCGCACCTGCCCGTAGCCGCGCCGCAATCACCCGCGGACCGCGACCCGTCTTCCGGATCACGCCGGCGGGATGTTCTGGTTGAGCCGGAACACGTTGCCCGGATCCCACTCGGCCTTCAGCGCCCGCAGCCGGTCCAGCTTCCGCTCCCGCGAGCCGTACGCCTGCCGGATCCGCTGCTCGCCCTCGTCCATCAGGAAGTTCACGTACACGCCCGCGTGGTACGGCTCCAGCGCCGACCAGAACTCCCGGACCCACGCGCACTCCCCCGCGAAGCCCTCGGACGTGTCCCTGATCCCGTTGATGTTGAGCATGTGGCCCAGCCCGCGCCCGCCCGCCGCCGTGTCGTCCTCGCCGACCCGGGCGACCGCGCCGCCCAGCTGGAACAGCGGGAAACCGCTCTGCGGGGAGACGATCCGCCCCGCGTACCGCGCCATCGTGTCCACGACCCCGTCGGCGAGCCGGTCCAGGCCGCAGCCCCGGAAGTAGTACCACCACCCGTGCGGGAACGACGCGTCGAACATCGCCTGGTGCGCCAGGTAGGGCTTCGGCCGGCACAGGTCCAGCAGCGGCCGCCCGAACTCCCGCAGCGGCCTCATCACGTCCTCGCCCGCCGCCACGTCACCCACCCAGCAGGCGATCACCATCACCACCGGCCTGCCGTGCAGCTCCGCCGGGATCGCCGCCGTCGGCGGGGCCTTGCGGTGCACGACGATCGTCGTCAGCTCGTCCGGAACACCTGTGATCCAGTCCCGGTAGAACCGCATCACCCGCGCCGACTCCTCCACCGGCCACAACACCGGCCCCGCGAGCACCGTCGGACCCACCGGGTTCAGCCGGAACGTGAACTCCGTGACGATCCCAAAGTTCCCGCCCGCCCCGCGCATGCCCCAGAACAGCTCCGGCTCGTGCACCGCACTCGCCGTGAGCCGCTCCCCGGACGCCGTGACCAGGTCCACCGACAGCAGCTGGTCCACGCTCAGCCCGTACTTGCGGCTCAGCCAGCCGATCCCGCCGCCCAGCGTCAGCCCCGCGACCCCCGTGTGCGTCACGATCCCGGACGGCACCGCCAGCCCGAACGGCTGCGTCGCCGCGTCCAGCTCGCCCAGCAGCACCCCCGCCTGGACCCGGACGGTACGGGCCTCCGGATCCACCCGGACCTCACGCATCGCCGACAGGTCGATCACCACGCCGCCGTCGCACACCGAATGCCCGGGGAAGCTGTGGCCGCCACTGCGCACCGCGACCGGCGCACCCGTCTCCACCGCCCACTTCAGCGCCGCCACCACATCGGACGAACCGGTACAGGGCGCGATCAGGGCGGGATGCCGGTCGATCGCACCGTTCCAGATCCGCCGGCGCTCCTCGTACGGGGCGTCCCCGGCCCGCACCAGACTTCCCCGGAAGGAACGCGCCAGCTCGTGGTACGCGGCGTCGTCCAGCCGCACCGCAGTCGGGACCGTCGAAGCACCCATGGGTCGCTCCTCGCCACTCCCCACCGAGTCTTCCACCGCGCCCACCGACCGGCCAGCCGAGGGGATCTCCCCCGCTCGGCGCAGGATCCACCCGGTTGCCGGCACCGCCGCCCCGACACGTCAGGCCCCCGCTGCCCGGCCCGTTCCCCTGAGACTGCGGACCGCACGGGCCGCCGGTTCCCCGATCGGCGGCCCTGCCCGTATGCGTACCTCCGGTCAGGAGGCCGTCAGGACCAGGCGGCCGCGGGTGCCCGGCTCGGCCAGCAGGGCGTGGGCCTTCGCCGCGTCGGCCAGGGCGATCGTCTGCGCCACCCTGAGGGTCAGCGCGCCGGCGTCCACCAGGCCCACCAGCTCCGCCAGGTGCGCGCCGTCCGCCGCGACCTCCTGCTCCACCACCCGGATCCCGCGCTCCGGGGCCGGGCCGGCGTGCGGGCGCAGGCCCACGTAGACCCCGCCGTCACGGACGAAGCCCAGCGCCGGCTCCCCGAGGACCGCCGCGTCCAGGACCCCGTCCACCGGCTCCGCCGGAGCCGAGCCCCGCGGGACGAAGCCCGTCGCGCCCAGCGACCGTACGAACTCCTCGTCCGCCTCGCCCGCCAGGGCCGTCACCACCAGCCCCGCCCGCACCGCCAGCTGCACCGCGAGCCCGCCGACCACACCCGCCGCCCCGGTGATCAGCACCGAGGAGCCGGGGGCCAGCCCCAGCAGCCGCACCGCCCGGCCCGCGGTCAGCCCGCTCAGCGGGAGCCCGGCCGCGGCGACCGCGTCCACCGTGGTCGGGGCGGCCGCCACCGCCGAGGCGTCGAGCACCGCGTACTCGGCGTGCGTGCCCAGCGGCTTGACCGGCCCGTAGTGCAGCCCCACCACCCGCTGCCCCACCGACCAGCCGGTGACCCCCGCGCCGACCTCGTCGATCTCGCCGGCCACGTCCCAGCCGAGCCCCAGCGTCTGCCCGGCGCCGCCGAAGACGCCCACGCGGACCGCGCCGTCCACCGGGTTCACCCCGGCCGCCGCGACCCGGATCCGGACCTGTCCGGCCTCCGGCCGCGGGACCGGCACCTGCACGACCTCCACCTGCTCGGGCCCGCCGAAGCCGTTCACGACGGCCGCCTGCATGGTCTCCACGGTCTGCACGTTCTCGTTCATGATGTCTCCCCGGCTTCCGGTTCGGTCTGGGTTTCGGTTTCGTTCGCTCGTTCCTGCTGAGCACTAACCTAGGGAGAGGTACTCTCCTTTCGTAAGTACGCACTTCAGGGTGCGTACCCGACCCGGAAGTGGGGTACCCATGGCCACCCGAACCGCCGCCGACCGCCGCGAAGACGCCCGCTACGCCTACGACGCCTTCCTCAAGGAGTGCCCCACCAGCCAGCTCCTGGCCCGCATCAGCGACAAATGGGTCGGCCTCATCGTCGCCGCCCTCGCCCAGGCCGAGGACTCCTCCATGCGCTACAGCGACCTCGGCCGCAAGATCCCCGGCGTCAGCCAGAAGATGCTCACCCAGACCCTGCGCTCCCTCGAACGCGACGGCCTCGTCACCCGCAGCGTCACGCCGACCGTGCCCGTCCGCGTCGACTACCGCCTCACCGGCCTCGGCAGCAGCCTCGCCTGCCTCCTCACCTCCGTGAAGCAGTGGGCCGAGAACCACTTCGACGAGGTCGACGCCCACCGCACCGCCTACGACGCCACCGCCGCGACCTCGTAATTCGGCCGCGCCGCCCCGCCCCCCGATGGCATGCTGACAGCGTGAACGGACCCGGCATTCAGCTCACCCTCGCCCCCGAACTACGCCTGTTCGCCCCGCCCAGCCGGCGCGCCGAACGCGTACCGACCGCCACCGACGGCGCCTCCAGCCTCGGCCACGTCGTCGAATCGGCCGGCGTCCCGCTCACCGAGGTCGGCAGGCTCCTCGTCGACGGCCGCGAGGTACCCGTCTCGTACGTGCCGCGCGCCGGACAGGACGTGGAGGTCCTCGGCGTCGAGCGCCCCCAGCAGATCGAGGGCGCACCCCTGCGCTTCCTCCTCGACGTCCACCTCGGCACCCTCGCCCGCCGCCTGCGCCTGCTCGGCGTCGACGCCGCCTACGAGAACGAGGACATCGGCGACCCCGCCCTCGCCACCCGCTCCGCCGCCGAACAGCGCGTCCTGCTCTCCCGCGACCGCGGACTGCTGCGCCGCCGCGAACTGTTCGCCGGCGCCTACGTCTACAGCGACAACCCCGACGAGCAACTGCGCGACGTACTGAGCCGGTTCGCCCCCGCGCTCACCCCGTGGACCCGCTGCACCGCCTGCAACGGGCCGCTGCGCGACGCGGACAAGGACAGCGTCGGCGACCGCCTCGAAGGCGGCACGCAGCGCTCGTACGACGTCTTCGCCCAGTGCACGGCCTGCGAACGGGTCTACTGGCGCGGCGCCCACCACGCCCGCCTGGAGCGGATCGTCAGCGAGGCCGTGGAGGAGTTCGGCGGCGTGGCCACCCCGTAGGACAGCCACGCCGCGGCCAGACGCCCTCGGCAGCCCGAGGTCAGAAGGCGTACGCGTCGCCCGTGTCCAGCGCCAGCACCGCGTGCTGGTTGTTGGACAGGTCCCGGTCGGACGCCCCGCCGTTCCACCACGTGTCGATCCGGACCACCACCTCCGGCACCGGCTCCTTCAGCGCCAGCAACAGCCCGATGTGCCGGCCCTGCCCGTGCAGCGGCAGCGCACCCGTCTCGCACATCACCTCGCGCAGCCCCGCCCGTACGCACCCCTCCGCCAGCTCCTGCCGGTCCGCGAGGTCCGCCGACAGCCGCACGCGCAGGGTCGCGTTCGGCAGCCCGGCCGGCCCCTCGTTCTGCGGCACCACCCACACCCGCAGCCGCCCCCGCTCCAGGGACACCCGCCCGTGGTACGCCACGTCCGCCTCGGGACCGCTGCGCCCCTTCCCGAAGACCGCCGGGGCCCCGGACGCACCGGAAACCCCGGACGCACCGGTCACCCCGAGCACCAGCAAGCCCGCCACCACCACACTCCGTACGGCACCACGGCGCACCGCCACCACCTCCACGCGCGGAGGCTAGCCAGCACCACCCCCGCCCGGTCGGACCATCACACGAACGAGGGCGAGCCCTCCCCCAACCGGCGGGCGGCCCCGGCCCGCCTGCGTACGCTTCGAGCCATGCTGATCGCCCGCTCCGCCGCCCTGTTCGCGCTCGCCGCCGTCCTGGAGATCGGCGGCGCGTGGCTCGTCTGGCAAGGCGTACGCGAACACAGGGGGTGGGCCTGGATCGGCGCCGGGGTCATCGCCCTCGGCCTCTACGGCTTCGTCGCCACCCTCCAGCCCCAGGGCGACTTCGCCCGGGTCCTCGCCGCGTACGGCGGCGTCTTCGTCGCCGGCTCCCTCCTGTGGGGCATGGCCGCCAACGGCTACCGCCCCGACCGCTGGGACATCGCCGGAGCCCTCGTCTGTCTCGCCGGCATGGCCGTGATCATGTACGCCCCGCGCGGCCGCTGAGCCCCGCCTATGCTGGCGGGTGATCGCCCGTACGAACGAACGCCCGAACGACCGAGGAGCACCGCAGATGAGCACGGCTGCCACCATCCGGACCGCCGTAGTCACCGGCGCGAGCAGCGGCATCGGCGCGGCCACCGCCCGGCAGCTCGCCGACGCCGGCTACCACGTCGTCCTCACCGCCCGCCGCAAGGACCGCATCGAGGCCCTCGCCGCCGAGCTGACGGCAGCCGGCCACTCCGCCGCGGCCCACGCCCTCGACGTCACCGACCGCCCCGCCGTCGACGCCTTCGCCGCCTCCCTCGACCGCTGCGACGTACTGGTCAACAACGCCGGCGGCGCCATCGGAGCCGAACCCGTCGCCACCGGCGACCCCGCCGACTGGCGCACGATGTACGAGGTCAACGTCATCGGCACCCTCAACCTCACCCAGGCCCTGCTCCCCGCCCTCATCGCCTCCGGCGACGGCACGGTCGTGGTCCTGTCCTCCACCGCGGGCCACGCCACGTACGAGGGCGGCGCCGGCTACGTCGCCGCCAAGAACGGCGCCCGCGTCCTGGCCGAGACCCTCCGCCTGGAGATCGTGGGCCAGCCGGTCCGCGTCATCGAGATCGCCCCGGGCATGGTCAAGACCGAGGAGTTCGCCAAGACCCGCTTCCGCGGCGACGCGGAGAAGGCCGAGAAGGTCTACGCGGGCGTGGCGGCCCCCCTCACCGCCGACGACGTCGCCGACACCATCACCTGGGCCGTGACCCGCCCCAGCCACGTCAACATCGACCTCCTGGTGGTACGCCCCCGCGCCCAGGCCTCGAACACGAAGGTCCACCGGGACCTCTGACCGCTTGGGCTGTCCCGTACGCACGGAGGGGCCCGGACCGTGAACGGTCCGGGCCCCTCCATTCCCCCGACAGCCGCACCCAGGGCTCAGCCCTTGATGCAGATGACCTGCCTGAGCTTGGCCACGACCTCGACGAGGTCCGTCTGCTGGTCGATGACCTGCTCGATCGACTTGTACGCGCCCGGGATCTCGTCGACGACGCCCGAGTCCTTGCGGCACTCGACGCCCTTGGTCTGCTCGGCGAGGTCCCGCGCCGAGAACCGCTTCTTCGCGGCCGTCCGGCTCATCTTCCGGCCCGCTCCGTGCGACGCAGAGTTGAACGACTTCTCGTTCCCCAGCCCCTTCACGATGTACGAGCCCGTCCCCATGGAGCCCGGGATGATCCCGTAGTCACCGCTGCCGGCGCGGATCGCGCCCTTGCGGGTGACCAGCAGGTCCATGCCCTCGTACCGCTCCTCCGCCACGTAGTTGTGGTGGCAGCTGATCTCGCGGCCGAAGGACACCTTCGCCTTCCGGAACTCCTTGCGGAGGACCTCCTTGAACAGACTCATCATCACGGCCCGGTTGTACTTGGCGTACTCCTGCGCCCAGAAGAGGTCGTTGCGGTAGGCCTGCATCTGCGGGGTGGCCGCGAGGAACACGGCCAGGTCCCGGTCCACCAGGCCCTGGTTGTGGTCCAGGCCCCGGGCCACGTTGATGTGGAAGTCCGCCAGCTCGTTGCCGATGTTCCGGGAGCCGGAGTGCAGCATGAGCCAGACCGAACCGGATGCGTCTATACAGACTTCACAGAAGTGATTTCCCTGCCCGAGGCTTCCCATCTGCCGCATTGCGCGGTCCCTGCGGAACTTCACGGCGTCCGCGATGTAGTCGAACCGCTCCCAGAAGTCCCCGTACCCCTCCGCCGGGAACCCGTACAGACGGTCCGGGTCCACCGGGTCGCGGTGCATGCCCGCGCCGACCGGGATGGCGCGCTCGATCTTCGAGCGCAGGCCCGACAGGTCTCCCGGGAGGTCGTTCGCCGTCAGGGACGTCTTCACCGCCGACATGCCGCAGCCGATGTCCACGCCCACCGCCGCCGGGCACACCGCGTCCTTCATCGCGATCACCGAGCCGACCGTGGCGCCCTTGCCGTAGTGGACGTCCGGCATGACCGCCAGACCCTTGATCCACGGAAGGGTGGCGACGTTGTGCAACTGCTGCATCGCGCCGGCCTCGACCGACGCCGGGTCGGTCCACATCCGGATCGGGACCTTCGCCCCCGGTACCTCTACATACGACATGACGCTTCAATCCCCCGGAAACCACAGAAAGTTCGTAATACGCAAAAAGCCTCGCTCTTAGCCCCAAAACAGACAGGGGACCGGCGCCAGCACCAGCGTGTGCGATAGACATTGTGTTCATCCGCGTCCAAAGCGCGGCAACGCATTTTTCCTGACCGCCGGGCCGCCGGCCGGTCGAAGGGGGCCAGTGGACGTGCAGCGCAAGGCGGTACGGCGAGGTGTCCTGCCGGGCATCGCGATGCTCACCGCACTCGTGGCCGGTGTGACCGGCCTGACCGGGTGCACGAGCGGGAACGGCGTCGGCTCCGACAGCGACTCCAAGGCGGGCGACAGCAGCCCCGCACCCGCACCGGCCGGCAAGTACCGCAGCCTGCCCTCGCCCTGCAAGGCCGCCGACGTCAAGCGCCTGCGGGCCATGCTCCCGGCCGGGGACAGCCTCACCGACGAGCAGCGCGTCCGGCTGTACGCCGGCACCGCGGACACCTCGTACGACGGCGACCGGCACGTCGGCTGCCGCTGGACCGCGCAGACGCCCGAGGAGACCCGGCTGCTGTCGGTCGGCTTCGAGCGCGTGGTCTCGTACGACCGGACCCTCATGAGCGACGACGACAAGGCGCGGCAGGTGTACGTGCGCCGGCTGACGGACGCGCACCTGCCCTTCCCCGGCCCCACGCCGAACCCGGCGACCAGCCCCGGCACCCCCGCGGCCAACCCGGCGGCCAACCCCACGGCCGGCGCCCCCGCGCCCGGCGCCGCCACCCCCGCGGCCACTGCTCCCCCGCCGGCCGGGCAGTCACCGTCACCGGCCGGCGGCAGCCCGTCCGCCCCGCCGCCCGAGCTCGGGTCCCGTGTTCTCGAAGGGCTCGGCACCGAGGCCTACATCGAGGACAAGCTCGGTGCGGCCGGTGCCAGTGCGGCGCAGGCGCGGACCGTGCGGATCGTGTTCCGCACCTCGAATGTGATCGTCACCGTCGAGTACAGCGTGCAGCCGTCACTGCCCGGTACGGTTCCCCCCAGCCCCGAAACCCAGGACAAGGCACGGCAGTTGGCGCAGGCGCTCGTCGAGCGGTTCAACGAGTGACAGAGGGCGCGGGGGGCTCGGCGTGACGGCGCGCACACCAGACGCGCGCCGGGTCGGGCTACCTTTGTTCGGGTCCCGCGCCCGCACCGCGTCCACAGAACGCGCCCCACAACGTACTGAAGGAACCATGCACCGATCAGCCTCGCGCCTCACTCGCGTTCTCGCCTGCGCAGCCGTCCCGGTGATCCTCACCGTCGCCGGCTGCTCGTCCGACTCGGGCAAGGACTCCGGTTCGGGCGGCGACAAGAAGCCCGGCGCGTCCGCGTCGTCCGCCAAGCCGAGCGGCAAGGCGTCGGCCGCGCTGGAGAAGCCGGCGTTCGCGACGCTGCCCGACCCGTGCAAGTCGATCCAGTCCGGGACCGTCGACACCCTCGTCCCGGAGGCGAAGGACAAGAACGGCACCGCGACCAAGTCGAACGACCTGACCACCCGCGCCAGCTGCTCCTGGAACGGCCTGGACGAGGACGGCCTGAAGGGTTCGCAGTACCGCTGGCTGTCGATCTCCATGGTCCGCTACGAGTCGCACGCCTCGCTCGGTGGCGCGAACAAGCGCGCCGAGGACCAGTACGCCAAGCAGGTCGAGACGGCGAAGGCGTCCGAGGGCGCGCACGACGTGAAGGTCGAGCAGGCCGGCGGCATCGGCGACCAGGCGACGTCGGTCGTGTACGGCGTGAAGAAGGACGTCGACTTCTTCAACACGACGATCGTGGCGCGCACGCAGAACGTGGTGGTCACGCTCGACTACAACGGTGCGGCGTACGAGGGCGCCGGCGCCCCGGATCAGGCCAAGCTGCTCCAGGACGCGATCGCCGCGGCGAAGGAGGCGGTCGGCTCGGTCGGCACCGCCAACCAGCAGCAGAAGCAGCCTGAGCAGCAGGCTTCTCCCTCCGCGCAGTAGGTCCGGGCGGATCCGGGCGGCTTAAGGGGAGGCTGACATTCAGTCACCTGTGCGGTCACCCGTACGCTGTGCCTGCCGTAGCTCGACAAGGGGAGGGGATCGCGGGTGGCCGCGATGCAGCTGACTCGTACGCACCGGATACTCATCGGCGTCGTGGTCGCAGGAGCCGTGGTGATCGCGGGGATCGGTTTCGCCGGTTCGTACGCCGCGGTGCGCGCGCTCGCCCTGCAGAAGGGGTTCGGGAACTTCTCGCTGGTGTTCCCGATCGGCATCGACGCGGGCATCTGCGTGCTGCTCGCCCTGGACCTCCTCCTTACCTGGATCCGCATCCCGTTCCCGCTGCTGCGGCAGACGGCGTGGCTGCTGACCGCGGCGACGATCGCGTTCAACGGTGCGGCGGCCTGGCCGGACCCGCTGGGCGTGGGCATGCACGCCGTGATCCCGATCCTGTTCGTGGTCACGGTGGAGGCGGCCCGGCACGCGGTGGGCCGGATCGCGGACATCACCGCGGACCGGCACATGGAGGGTGTGCGGATCACGCGCTGGCTCCTGTCGCCCGTGCCGACGTTCAAGCTGTGGCGCCGGATGAAGCTGTGGGAGCTGCGCTCCTACGAGCAGGCCGTCGGCATGGAGCAGGACCGGCTGATCTACCAGGCACGGCTGCAGGCCCGGTACGGGCGTGCGTGGCGGCGCAAGGCGCCGGTGGAGGCGCTGATGCCGCTGCGGCTGGCCCGGATCGGCGTTCCGCTGGCGCAGACGGCTCCGGAAGGGCTGGCGGCGGCGGGCATCGACCCGGTGCTGCTGCCTCCGGCGGCCGCGGCGGCCCCGGCCCCGTCGGCCCCGGCCCTGGAGGCGGGCGCCGCGGGCCAGGGGGGCGCGCCGGGCGCAGCCCAGGTCCCCGCCCAGGCCCCTGCCGCCGCCGTGCAGGGTGCGCAGGGCCCGTTCGAGGCCCAGGCGGCCCCGGCTCCGCAGGTCCCCGCTCCCGCCGCCGTGGCCGGGCCCGTGCCCGGTCATCACGCCCCGCCGCCGTTCGCGGTGGAGCCGACGGCCATGCCCGCGGCCCACGACAGCGCCTGGTTCGCCGCGCCGCTGGCACCGCAGGCCGCGTACGAAGGCGGCTACAACCCCCAGTACGTCGAGGGCCTGGAGCCGACTCCGGTGATGCCCCCGACCGGCCCGGAGGAGCCGCAGGAGCAGCTGCCCGGACAGCAGGAACTCCCGATCCCGGCGGCCCGCGCGGACGCCGGTGACGGATCCCTGGACGGGCTCGTGGACGGGTCCGTGGACGGGTCCGTGGACGAGGCGAAGTTCGCGGAGGCCGCGTACGAGGTGTTCCGGGCGTACATCGAGGAGAACGGCAAGGTGCCGAGCCCCGAGCAGATCGACATATACCTCTCGGACCGGCACGGGATAACGCACCCGCTCGCCTTCCGGACGATCAGCCGGCTGATGCCGGAACTGAAGCAGCGCTACCAGCGCGACCTGGAGAACGAGCACATCTCCTAGCCGCCGCGCCGACGGTACGCGCAAGGGCCCGCACCCCGGGGGGTGCGGGCCCTTGTGTGTCGTCGCGCGCGCGCCGCGTCAGGCGGCGAGCAGCTTGCGCACCCGGTCCGCCCCGACCGCGAGCAGCAGCGTGGGCAGGCGCGGCCCGGTCTCCCGGGTCACGAGCAGGCGGTAGAGCAGCGCGAAGAAGGAGCGCTGGGCGACCTTGAGCTCGGGCGTGGGCTTGGCGTCGGGCTCCAGGCCGGCCATCACCTTCGGGACGCCGTAGACGAGCGTGGTGAGCCCGTCGAGCGACCAGTGGGATTCGAGGCCCTCCACCAGCAGGCGCAGCGACTCGCGGCCCTCGTCGTCCAGGGAGGACAGGAGCTCGGTGTCGGGCTCCTCGCGTACGAGGGTGCGCTGGTCGGCCGGAACCTGGGTGCTGATCCAGTTCTCGGCGCGGTCCAGGCGCGGCCGTACCTCGTCGAGGGAGGTCAGCGGCTGCGACGGGTCCAGGTCGGTCAGGATGCGCAGGGTCTGCTCGTCGTGGCCGGCGGTGATGTCGACGACGGAGGCGAGCGTCCGGTACGGCAGCGGGCGCGGGGTGCGCGGCAGCTCGTGCGAGGCGACGCGGACGGCGCGGGTGTGCGCGGCGGCGTCGGCCGGGAGCACGGAGCCGTCGGCGACCTTCGCCTCCAGCTTGTCCCACTCGTCGTAGAGGCGCTGGATCTCCTGGTCGAAGGCGATCTTGAAGGACTGGTTGGGCCGGCGGCGGGCGTACAGCCAGCGCAGCAGCTGCGGCTCCATGATCTTCAGCGCGTCGGCCGGGGTCGGGACCCCGCCCTTCGACGAGGACATCTTGGCCATGCCGCTGATGCCGACGAACGCGTACATCGGGCCGATCGGCTGCTCGGCACCGAAGAGGTGCACGATCTGCCCGCCGACCTGGAAGGACGAGCCCGGCGAGGAGTGGTCGACGCCGGAGGGCTCGAAGATCACGCCCTCGTACGCCCAGCGCATCGGCCAGTCGACCTTCCAGACCAGCTTGCCGCGGTTGAACTCCGACAGCTTGACCGTCTCGGTGAACTCGCACTCGGTGCAGACGTAGGTCAGCTCGGTCGTCCCGTCGTCGTACGAGGTGACCTTGGTGAAGTCCTTGTTGCACGCGCCGCAGTACGGCTTGTACGGGAAGTACTCCGCGCCCTCGGCGCTCCCGTCGTCCTCGGCGGCCGCACCGGAGCCCTCGGCGGCCTCCAGCTCGGCCTCGTCGACCGGCTTCTGCTGGGGCTTCTTGCCGCCCGGCTTCTGCTTCGTGCGGTACTGGGCGAGGACGGCGTCGATGTCGCCGCGGTGCTTCATCGCGTGCAGGATCTGCTCGCGGTAGGCACCGGCCAGGTACTGCTCGGTCTGGCTGATCGGGTCGTACTCGACGCCCAGCTCGGCCAGCGCCTCGACCATGGCGGCCTTGAAGTGCTCGGCCCAGTTCGGGTACGAGGAGCCCTCGGGGGCGGGCACGGCGGTCAGGGGGCGGCCGATGTGCTGGGCGTGGGACTCCTCGGTGACACCGGGGATGCCCCTGGGCACCTTCCGGTACCGGTCGTAGTCGTCCCAGGAGATCACGTGCCGGACCTCGAAACCGCGGCGGCGGATCTCGTCGGCGACCAGGTGCGGGGTCATGACCTCGCGGAGGTTGCCCAGGTGGATCGGGCCGGAGGGGGAGAGTCCGGACGCGACGACGACAGGTTTGCCGGGTGCTCGGCGCTCCGCCTCGGCGATGACCTCGTCCGCGAAACGGGAGACCCAGTCGGTCTCGGTGCTGCTCTGAGCCACGACACGTCCTTCTATCTCGAATGCTGTCCAGCCATTCTCCCAGACGGAACAGGCCGCTCCGGGGTTGCTTCCGCCCCCGGGCGTCCCGCCCGATATCCCGCGATGGGAAGGGGCCTCACGTGGGATACTCGGCACTTGTCGGAACAACCAAGTGCAACCACCAGCACGACCTCACAGGAACGGCAGCTCATGGCCTCGGTCCCTTCCCTCGCTTCTTCCGTCAATCAGCGCGTCGCGGACGCCCTCGCCTCGGCCCTGCCGGAGGCCGGTGGCGCCGACCCGCTGCTGCGACGAAGCGACCGGGCCGACTTCCAGGCCAACGGCATCCTGGCGCTCGCGAAGAAGGCCAAGGCCAACCCGCGCGAGCTGGCGACGACCGTGGTCGACTCCCTGGCCTCCGGTGACCTGATCAAGGAGATCGAGGTCTCGGGCCCCGGCTTCCTCAACATCACGGTCTCCGACCGGGCGATCATCGAGACCCTCGCCGCGCGCGCCGGCGACGACCGCCTCGGCGTGCCGTACGCCGCGAACGCCGGCACGACGGTGATCGACTACGCGCAGCCGAACGTCGCGAAGGAGATGCACGTCGGCCACCTGCGGTCCGCGGTCATCGGCGCGGCGATGGTCGAGATCCTGGAGTTCACGGGCGAGAAGGTGGTCCGGCGCCACCACATCGGCGACTGGGGCACCCAGTTCGGCATGCTCATCCAGTACCTCCTGGAGCACCCGCACGAGCTGGACCACAAGTCGGAGGAGGTCTCCGGCGAGGAGGCCATGTCCAACCTGAACCGCCTGTACAAGGCCTCGCGGGCGCTCTTCGACTCCGACGAGGAGTTCAAGACGCGGGCGCGGGCCCGGGTCGTCGACCTCCAGGCGGGCGAGCCGCAGACCCTCGCGCTGTGGCAGCGGTTCGTCGACGAGTCGAAGATCTACTTCTACTCCGTCTTCGACAAGCTGGACATGGACATCCAGGACCGCGACGTCGTCGGCGAGTCCGGCTACAACGACATGCTGGTCGAGACGTGCAAGCTGCTGGAGGAGTCGGGCGTCGCCGTCCGCTCCAACGGTGCGCTGTGCGTGTTCTTCGACGAGTACAAGGGCCCGGACGGCAACCCGACCCCGCTGATCGTCCAGAAGTCGGACGGCGGCTTCGGCTACGCCGCGACCGACCTGTCGGCGATCCGCGACCGCGTCGGCAACCTGAAGGCCGACACCCTCATCTACGTGGTCGACGCCCGCCAGTCGCTGCACTTCAAGATGGTCTTCGAGACGGCCCGCCGGGCCGGCTGGCTGAACGACGACACCAAGGCCGTACAACTGGCCTTCGGCACGGTCCTCGGCAAGGACGGCAAGCCGTTCAAGACCCGCGAGGGCGAGACGGTCCGGCTGGTGGACCTGCTGGACGAGGCGGTGGACCGGGCCACGGCCGTCGTCCGCGAGAAGGCGGAGAAGGTCGGCCTGTCGGAGGCGGAGATCGTCGAGAACGGCCAGTACGTCGGCATCGGCGCCGTGAAGTACGCGGACCTGTCCACCTCGGCCGCGCGCGACTACAAGTTCGACCTGGACCAGATGGTCTCGCTGAACGGCGACACGTCCGTGTACCTCCAGTACGCGTACGCCCGCATCAAGTCGATCCTGCGCAAGGCGGGCGAGCGCACCCCGGTCGCGCACCCGGAGCTGGAGCTGGCCCCGGCCGAGCGGGCGCTGGGCCTGCACCTGGACGGGTTCGGCGAGCTGATCGCCGAGGCCGCCGCCGAGCACGCCCCGCACAAGCTGGCCGCGTACCTCTACCAGCTGTCCTCGCTGTTCACGACGTTCTACGACCAGTGCCCGGTCATCAAGCCGGAGCCGGAGCCCGTCGTCGCCGAGAACCGCCTGTTCCTGTGCGACCTGACCGCCCGGACGCTCTCCAAGGGCATGTCCCTGCTGGGCATCCGCACCCCCGAGCGCCTCTGACGGCTCCCGGTCACGCACGGCGGCCCCGCCCCCCTCACCGGGAGGCGGGGCCGCCGTCGTTCCAGGGGCGGGCGTCGGTCATGTACCGACGGGCTCATCAAGGGCACGGGCCGCGGGACGCGCGTCGCTCACGGACCGCTCCGGTCGTCACCGCCGGACTGCCTGATCCGGCTGTCGTCCCGGGCGGTGGCCTCCTGCTCCACCGGTCCCGCCGGACGGGCCCCGGCGGCCTGGCTGATCTGCGAGGTGCCCGACGCCGTGGCCTTCTGCCGTACGGGGCGCTCCGGGAGCGGCGTGGCCGCAGGGCCGGTGGGCGCCGTACCGGCCCACCAGCCGCCGGCCAGCCCGAGGGCCGCGGTCATGGCCCCGGCGAACCCGGCGGCCACGGCGACGGCGTCGGAGTCCTCCTGCGGCAGCCAGCCGAACGGGTCCGCCCGGGCAAGCCCGAAACAGACGAAGAACACCACCGCCGAACCCACGACGACGACAACCCACCGCAACGGACGCGACATCGGGCCCCCCAGCCGATCGATCCGAACGATCCGGACTTCAGAAGCTAGCAGCGCCGGCCCGGGGACGCACGGGTGCACGTGAGGGGTTTCCGGGCCCCCTCACGTGCACCTGCACGTCGTGGGTCAGTGACTGATGGGGTAAGAGTGCCGACCCGTGGCCTCGTCGATTTCCGAGTGGGCCTTCTGCAGCATCTGGGACGCGAGATCCATCAGCGCGCGAGCGCCTGCGATCTCTTCCCCGACCCGCAGCTGCTCCGGGTCGGAGGGGTGACGCATGGCGTAGCCGTGCGCCCTCATCTCGGAGCCGTCGCCGAGCCTGACCATGGCCGCCGCGCTGGTGCGATGGCCTTCCTCGGTGAATTCGAGCTCCACGTGCCACCCGACGAGTGTGGGCATGGTGCATCACCTCCAGGGGGTCACCCGTCCCTCCAGGGTGCGCCAGGGGCGCCGGAAGCGCGAGCGGGGAGAGCAGGGCCGGTCGGAGCCGGTTGGAGCAGGTCGGAGCCGGTCGGAGCCCGTCCGTTGAAGATTTTTCCGGCCGGCTGTCACACACGTGCGGCGCGGCGGGTCATGGGAGTGAAGAGCTCAACGAAGCCGCCCGATGAGGAGCATCCGATGTCCACCACCGCAACCGTCGTCACCGTCGTCGCCGCTGTCATGTCGGCCTTCTCGGGCGCCTCGGTCTTCCTCCGCGCCAAGTACGTCGTCGAGCCGCTGGCCGAGTACGGGGTCCCCCGGTCGTGGTGGAACCTGCTGGGCGCGGCGAAGACCGCGGGCGGCGTCGGCCTCCTCGTCGGCCTCTTCGTCCCGGTGATCGGCCTGCTCGCCGCCACGGGCCTGATCCTGTACTTCACCGGGGCCGTGATCGCCGTCCTCCGGGCCCGGGCCTTCGGTCACGCACCCTTCCCCCTCGTCTACATGGCCCCGGTCGTCGCCGCCCTGCTGCTCGGCTTCCCCGGCTGACCGGACCGGCCCCCGAAGAGCCCGCCCCCGCGAGCGTGATCGCCGTGGGAGCGGGTTCTTGCGTTGGCCCCGACCTGAGTATCCGCACTCATGTGCCGCCCCCTCCGCCACAGTTGACTGGGGTCATGAACCAGCACCACGGGCAGGACCACGACCCCGGCACCTCCCGCAACCGCCGCGCCTTCGTCGCACCGCTCGTCTCCACGCTGCTGACGCTGCCGATGGCCCTCGTCGCGTTCTTCTTCGCCGGGCTGTCCCCCATGGCCTGCGACTCCTGCGAGGACGCCGCGAGCGACCGGTTCGACGCCTCGTACGACATCGCCTTCCCCGTCTTCACCACCGGCCTGCTGCTCGTCCTGGCCGTGCTGGTGATCTGCTGGGCGCTCCCGCGGCAGCGGCGGTACTCCGCCCGCCGCATCGGGTTCGCGGTGCTCGCCCCCGCCCTCGTCGTCCTGGACCATCTCGTGTTCGCCGCCATCGTCGACTGGCCCTGAGCCGGCGGCCGTTGCCGTTCAAACCGGTTGCCCGGCCATCCGTGGCCGTGAAGGCTGAGGCGGGGGGAAACGCGTACCACCGCCCCGTTCACCGTCGACGGGACGGTGGTCGAGAGGAACGGACGCGGCGGCAGGTTCGAGGCCGTCCTCTCCGGCGGGCCCGCCGGGAACGGGACCGTGCGCTTCGGGGATCCGGGGCCCGTACTGGCGCGGCTCACGGCCGGCGAGCAGGTGACCGGCGTCGTCTGGCGCGGCACCGTCATGGCGCTCGTCAAGGACGGCCTCCGGCAGGGTTCCGCCGCCGAACCGCGCGACGAAGCGCAGATCACGGCCGGTCTCGGCACGTTCGCGGGCCTCTTGGCGGCCCTGGGGCCGTGCTTCGCCGTGGCGTATGCGGCCGGGCTCGGCGGGCGTCGGCCCTGGACCTGGCGGGCCCTCGGAAAGCCGCTGGTCATCGGCTCGGCGGTCACCTGCGCCGACGTGGCGATCCCCGCGTTCGTGATCGGTCTGCCGTGGTGGGTCGTGCCCGCGGTCGCCGTGCCGTTCGTGGCGTACACGTCCCGGCAGCTGTACCGCTACCGCCGGTCGGCCATGAACTCCGGCACCGCGGACTGACGGACTCCCGTCCCGCTCCGTGAGCTCCCGCCACGGCCCCGCCTACGCTGCCCCGCATGGGCGGAGCGCGGCGGGCGGTGGCGGGGCCGGGGTGGTGGTGGCGGGCGTGGCGGCGGCCGTGGTGGCGGGTCTGGCCGCGGGTCTGGCGGGACGGGCCGCCGGCCGGGTCCGGCCGGACCTGGCCCCTGCGCTGACCCGCCGGGGTCAGCGGGCTTCGCGGAGCCAGCCCGCGACCTCCGTGGCCCAGTAGGTGAGGATCGTGTCCGCGCCGGCCCGCTTGATGCCCAGCAGCGTCTCCAGGATGGCCCGGTCGCGCTCGATCCAGCCCTTCTCCGCCGCCGCCTCGATCATCGCGAACTCGCCGCTGATCTGGTACGCGGCCACCGGGACGTCGACCGCCTGCGCGACCCGGTACAGGATGTCCAGGTACGGGCCGGCCGGCTTGACCATCACCATGTCCGCGCCCTCCTCCAGGTCGAGCGCCAACTCGCGCAGGGACTCCCGGGCGTTCGCCGGGTCCTGCTGGTAGGTCTTGCGGTCGCCCTGGAGCGACGAGGCGACGGCCTCGCGGAACGGGCCGTAGAAGGCCGACGAGTACTTCGCCGTGTACGCGAGGATCGAGACGTCCTCGTGTCCGGTCTCGTCGAGCGCGTCGCGGATGACGCCGACCTGGCCGTCCATCATGCCGCTCGGGCCGACCACGTGGACGCCCGCGTCGGCCTGGACCTGGGCCATCTCGGCGTACCGCTCCAGGGTGGCGTCGTTGTCGACGCGCCCGTGCTCGTCCAGGACACCGCAGTGGCCGTGGTCGGTGTACTCGTCCAGGCACAGGTCGGACATGATCACCAGATCGTCGCCCACCTCCGCCTTCACGTCGCGGATCGCGAGCTGGAGGATCCCGTCCGGCTCGGTGCCCGCCGTGCCCAGCGCGTCCTTGTTCTCGTCGGCCGGGACACCGAACAGCATGATCCCCGCGACGCCCGCCTCGACGGCCTCGACCGCCGCCTTGCGCAGCGTGTCGCGGGTGTGCTGGACCACGCCCGGCATCGCGGAGATGGCCAGGGGCTCGGTGATGCCCTCCCGCACGAACGCCGGGAGGATCAGGTCCGACGGGTGCAGCCGGTTCTCCGCGACCATCCGCCGCATCGCCGGGGTGGTGCGCAGCCGGCGGGGCCGCGAGCCGGGGAAGGATCCGTACGCGCTCATACTCAGTCGCCTCTTCGAGCTTCGCTTCGAGAACAGTCGGGATCCAGCGTAGGCCGTGGCCCCGGCCGCCCCGGGCCGGGCCCGCCGCAGACGCGCCGAGTACGAGCCGGGGCGGGGCGAAGGGGCCGGGGGCCGGGCGCCAGCCGAAGGGCCGGGGGCCGGGCCCGGGCACGCGAACCGGGAGCCGGGGGACGGCCGAAGGGCCGGGGGACGGCTCAGGGCCCGGACGCGGGTGCGTCCGGGCCCTGTTGGATCTGCCCGCCGTCAGGTCGTACGGCGTCGCCGTGCGCCCGGCCGGCGTTCGCTCGGGCGGGACACCGACTCGCCGGCCTCCTTGGCCGCCTCGCGGCGCGCCGCGCCGTACTCGGCCAGCGCCTCGGCGAGCTTGCTCACGCTCGGCTCCGGCGACAGGACGTCGACCCGCAGACCGTGTTCCTCCGCCGTCTTGGCGGTGGCCGGCCCGATGCACGCGATGACGGTCACGTTGTGCGGCTTGCCGGCGATGCCGACGAGGTTGCGCACCGTCGAGGACGACGTGAAGAGCACGGCGTCGAAGCCACCGCCCTTGATCGCCTCCCGCGTGTCGGCCGGCGGCGGCGACGCGCGCACGGTCCGGTAGGCCGTGACGTCGTCGACCTCCCAGCCGAGCTCTATCAGGCCCGCGACCAGCGTCTCGGTCGCGATGTCGGCGCGCGGCAGGAAGACGCGGTCGATCGGGTCGAAGACCGGGTCGTACGGCGGCCAGTCCTCCAGCAGGCCGGCCGCGGACTGCTCGCCGCTCGGCACCAGGTCCGGCTTGACGCCGAACTCGACGAGCGCGGCGGCGGTCTGCTCGCCGACGGCGGCGACCTTGATGCCCGCGAAGGCCCGGGCGTCGAGCCCGTACTCCTCGAACTTCTCCCGGACGGCCTTCACGGCGTTGACCGAGGTGAAGGCGATCCACTCGTAGCGGCCCGTCACCAGGCCCTTGACCGCGCGCTCCATCTGCTGCGGGGTGCGCGGCGGCTCCACGGCGATGGTCGGCACCTCGTGGGGCACCGCGCCGTACGAACGCAGCTGGTCGGAGAGCGAAGCGGCCTGCTCCTTCGTACGCGGTACGAGGACCCGCCAGCCGAACAGCGGCTTCGACTCGAACCAGGCCAGCTCCTCGCGCCGCGCCGCGGCGCCCTGCTCACCGACCACGGCTATGACCGGCCGGGCGCCCTCGGGCGACGGGAGCACCTTGCCCTGCTTGAACACCTGGGCGATGGTCCCGAGGGTGGCGTTCCAGGTCCGCTGGCGCGTCGTCGTGCCGGCGACGGTCACCGTGAGCGGGGTGTCGGGCTTACGCCCGGCGGACACCAGCTCGGCGGCGGCGCTCGCGACGGTCTCCAGCGTCGCGGAGACGACGAGGGTGCCGTCGCTGGCCCCGACCTCGCTCCAGCAGCGCGCGGAGGCGTTGCGCGCGTCCACGAACCGCACGTCGGCGCCCTGGTCCCCGCGCAGCGGCACACCCGCGTACGCGGGCACGCCGACGGCGGTCGCGACACCGGGCACCACCTCGAAGGGGATGCCGCCGTTGGCGCAGGCGAGCATCTCCTCGGCGGCGTTCCCGTCGAGGCCGGGGTCGCCGGTGACGGCACGGACGACCCGCCTGCCGGAGCGCGCGGCCTCCATGACAAGATTGGCCGCGTCCCGGATCACCGGAACACCGGCGGCTGCTGACACTTCGTCAGCAATCGTCAGCTGAGGCGTGTCCACTCCCGCGCGCGCATGCGTGCGCACGACATCGAGCACCTCGGGCTCCGCGATCAGGACGTCCGCGGCGGCGAGGGCCTCGACGGCGCGCAGCGTCAGCAGACCCGGGTCACCGGGGCCGGCACCGAGGAAGGTGACGTGCCCGTGGGCCGCGACGGCCGCGAAGGCGGAGGTGGTGGGACGTGTGGGGTTCAAAGCGACCGCTCCCCCATCAGACCGGCCGCGCCCTTGGCCAGCATCTCGTCCGCGAGTTCGCGGCCGAGCGCCATGGCCTCGTCGTACGAGTGGGGCACGGGACCGGTGGTGGACAGCTGCACCAGCGTCGAGCCGTCGAGGGTTCCGACGACGCCGCGCAGGCGCATTTCATTGACAACCTGGCCGTCGGCCAGAAGATCGGCGAGCGCACCCACGGGTGCGCTGCAGCCCGCCTCCAGGGCGGCGAGCAGGGAACGCTCGGCGGTCACGGCGGCCCGGGTGTGCGGGTCGTCGAGCCTGCCGAGCGAAGCGATGAGCTCCGCGTCGGACGCGAGGCACTCCACGGCCAGGGCGCCCTGGCCCGGAGCCGGGAGCACGCAGTCCACGGAGAGCAGGTCGGTCGCCTCGTCACCGCGGCCGATCCGGTTGAGCCCGGCGGCGGCGAGGACGACGGCGTCCAGCTCGCCGTCGCGCACGAAACCGATCCGGGTGTCGACGTTCCCCCGGATCGCGACGGTCTCGATGCGCTTGCCGAGGCTGCGCGCGTAGTGGTTCAGCTGCGCCGTGCGGCGCGGCGAACCGGTACCGATGCGGGCGCCGTCGGGCAGCTGCTCGAAGGTCAGGCCGTCGCGGGCGACGAGCGCGTCGCGCGGGTCCTCACGCAGCGGCATGGCCGCGACGACGAGCTCCTCGGGCTGCGTGGTCGGCAGGTCCTTCAGCGAGTGGACGGCGAAGTCGACCTCGCCGCGCAGCAGCGCGTCGCGCAGCGCGGTGACGAACACGCCGGTGCCGCCGATCTGCGCCAGGTGCTCGCGCGACACGTCACCGTAGGTCGTGATCTCCACGAGCTCGACGGGCCGGCCGGTGATCGCCCGTACCGCGTCGGCGACATGGCCGGACTGGGACATGGCCAGCTTGCTGCGCCGCGTGCCGAGCCGGAGGGGCTGGTCGAGACGTGGATTCATGATGCCCGTCCTGAGTCGTCGTTCTGGTCGGCCTGGTCGGCCTGTCCCGCCTGGTCGACCTGTCCGGCCTGACCGGCCGCGTCCGCCCGGCTGACGGAGGCCACCGTCTGCGGGTCGAGGTCGAAGAGTTCGCGCAGCGCCTCGGCGTACCCGGCGCCGCCGGGCTCGCTCGCGAGCTGCTTGACGCGCACGGTCGGCGCGTGGAGGAGCTTGTCGACGACGCGGCGCACGGTCTGGGTGACCTCGGCCCGCTGGCGTTCGTCCAAGTCCGGGAGCCGTCCGTCGAGGCGTGCCACTTCCATGGCCACGACCTCGGCGGCCATCGCCCGCAGGGCGACGACGGTCGGCGTGATGTGCGCGGCACGCTGTGCCGCCCCGAAGGCCGCCACCTCTTCGGCCACTATCGCGCGTACGGCGTCCACGTCGGCGGCCATCGGCGCGTCGGCCGAGGCCTCGGCGAGCGATTCGATGTCGACGAGCCGCACGCCCGGGATGCGGTGCACGGCGGCGTCGATGTCGCGCGGCATGGCCAGGTCCAGCAGGGCCAGCCGCACGGGTGCGACGTCGACCAGGCTGCGGGCGCCCTTGCGGGGCTGGCGCTGCGCGGCCGCCTCGCCCTGGTCGGCCCACGTGCCGTGCAGTTCGAGGGAGCTGGCGTCGACGCCGGTGAGGGCGGCGCGCCCGTCGCCGGCCGGGACGTCGACGGGGCACCCGTCGCGGTCGGTACCGGCGGTGATGGTCCGCGCCACCCCGCCGTCGGCGAGGCGCATCCCGGCCTCGGCCGCGGCGACGAGCCGGGCCAGGACCTCGGCCTCGGCGGGCGCCGGGGTCGTCCGCGGTGCGGGGGCCGGCAGGGGTGCGGGGGCCAGGGGGGCGGGCCCGGCGGGGCCCTCCGCCACGGCCGCCGCCACGTCGTCGCCGGTGAGCACCAGCCCGGTGGCCCCCGTGCAGGAGACGACGACGTCGACTCGTGTCAGCTCGTCGGCCACCGAGGTCATCGGGACGGCGCGCGCGGCCACCCCAGTGCCTGAGGCAACCAGAATCTCGACCAAACGGTCCGCGCGCTCCGCAGTGCGGTTCGCCACGACGATCTCGGCGACGCCCACCCGTGCGAGCGTGGCGGCGGACAGCGAGGACATCGAACCGGCGCCGATCACCAGGGCCCGCTTGTCCTTGGCCCAGACGTCGACCGGCTCGCGCCCGGCGGTCAACTGTTCGAGACCGAAGGTCACCAGGGACTGCCCGGCCCGGTCGATCCCGGTCTCGGAGTGCGCCCGCTTGCCGACGCGCAGCGCCTGCTGGAACAGGTCGTTGATCAGGCGGCCCGCGGTGTGGAGCTCCTGCCCCAGCGCCAGCGCGTCCTTGATCTGCCCGAGGATCTGGCCCTCGCCGATCACCATCGAGTCCAGTCCGCACGCCACCGAGAAGAGGTGGTGGACGGCCCGGTCCTCGTAGTGGACGTAGAGGTAGGGGGTGAGCTCCTCCAGTGCCACGCCGCTGTGCTGCGCGAGCAGGGTCGACAGCTCGGCCACACCGGCGTGGAACTTGTCCACGTCCGCGTACAGCTCGATCCGGTTGCACGTGGCGAGCACCGTCGCCTCCGTCGCCGGTTCTGCGGCGAGGGTGTCGTGCAGCAGCTTGACCTTCGCGTCGGCCGACAGGGAGGCGCGTTCGAGCACGCTCACCGGCGCGCTGCGGTGGCTCAGCCCTACGACGAGCAGACTCATGCCGGCATCACCGCCGGAACGTCGCCCTCGGGGCCGTTCTTGCGTGCGACGGCGGCGGCGCGCCCGGCGGGCGGCTCGACGGCCGCGGAGGGGGCCGCACCGGAGCCCCCGGCACCAGCGGTACCGGCGGCCGCCTCGGCGACGTCACCGGCCGCGGAGGGCAGGGGGGCGGCGGAGCCGGCGCCGGCCGCGGCTTCCTCGCCCGCCTTGCGCTGCTCGTGGAACGCCAGGATCTGGAGTTCGATCGACAGGTCGACCTTGCGCACGTCGACGCCGTCCGGCACGGACAGCACGGTCGGCGCGAAGTTCAGGATGGAGGTGACGCCGGCGGCGATCAGCCGCTCGCTCACCTGCTGGGCGGCGCCCGCCGGGGTCGCGATGACGCCGATCGAGACGCCGTTCTCCTCGATGATCTTCTCGAGGTCGTCGGTGTGCTGCACCGGCATGCCCGCGACCGGCTTGCCGGCCATTGCGGGGTCGGCGTCGATGAGCGCCGCGACGCGGAACCCGCGCGCGGAGAAGCCGCCGTAGTTGGCGAGGGCCGCGCCGAGGTTACCGATGCCGACGATCACTACCGGCCAGTCCTGGGTCAGGCCGAGTTCGCGGGAGATCTGGTAGACGAGGTACTCGACGTCGTAGCCGACGCCGCGGGTGCCGTACGAGCCCAGGTAGGAGAAGTCCTTGCGCAGCTTGGCGGAGTTGACTCCGGCGGCTGCCGCGAGCTCCTCGGAGGACACCGTGGGCACCGATCGCTCGGAGAGCGCGGTGAGTGCGCGCAAGTACAGCGGAAGCCGGGCGACAGTGGCCTCGGGAATACCTCGGCTGCGGGTCGCCGGTCGGTGTGTTCGGCCAGTTGCCACGATGCTCCTGCGGGATGAGCGGGGCTGCAGGCGGTCACTTGTCCCAAGACCGCCCCGTCGAAAGCAGGCTATGTCTTTGTGAACGCGTGCACAAAGATTGTGTCCGCTTTGTCCGCGCAAAGTGACCGGGGTCACGCGGCCCGGGCGTGCGGGACGGGAACCCACAACACGCCGAACCCGTTCAAATCCCGAGGGGGGCAAAACGGTACACACTCCTCATCGATACGCCCCCGAGACCCCACAAATCGCCCATGATGGTAACCGGCAGGAGGCTCAGCCCTCCAACGCCCGCCGCAACCGGTCCGGGTTCACTCTCCAGAAGGTGTGCTGCTCACCGTCCACCAGCACCACCGGAATCTGCTCCCAGTGCAGCCGGTACAGCTCGGCGTCCTGCGAGATGTCCTTCTTCTCCCACTGCGCTCCGACTTCCGCGCAGACCTTTTCGATCACTTCCTCGGCGTCATCACACAGATGACACCCCGGCTTCCCGATGAGCGTGACCAACCGCTCGCCGGGCCGCTTCTTTTCCTTACGACGCAGCAAAGGGCTCATGCCCCCATTCTCCCGCGCCGCCCCGTAACACCAGGGCACCGAAGAGTTCACGCCCCCGGCATCCCTTCGGTTCGGGAACTCCCGAACACAGTGGCTATGCTCGCGTCATGGCCGCTCTGGGATGGCTCACCCCCCGTAGGCGCTCCGCCACCGCGCGGAGCGTGCTGGCAGGCGAGGCCTCGGCCGAGGCCGCCCGCAAGACCGCGCAGGCCCTCGAGGCGGACGCCGGACCACCGGACGGGCCCGCGGAAGCGGAACCGGCCGAGCCCGAGTTCCCCGTAGCCGGCGACGACCTCGCCGCCGCCTTCTTCGACCTCGACAACACCGTCATGCAGGGCGCCGCGATCTTCCACTTCGGCCGCGGCCTCTACAAGCGCGAGTTCTTCCACCGCCGCGAGCTCGCCCGCTTCGCCTGGCAGCAGGCCTGGTTCCGGCTCGCCGGGGTCGAGGACCCCGAGCACATGCAGGACGCCCGCGACAGCGCCCTGTCCATCGTCAAGGGCCACAAGGTCTGCGAGCTCATGGCGATCGGCGAGGAGATCTACGACGAGTACATGGCGGAGCGGATCTGGCCGGGCACCCGCGCCCTGGCCCAGGCCCACCTCGACGCCGGGCAGAAGGTCTGGCTCGTCACGGCCGCGCCCGTGGAGACCGCCACGATCATCGCCCGCCGGCTCGGCCTGACCGGCGCCCTCGGCACGGTCGCCGAGTCCGTCGACGGCGTCTACACCGGCCGGCTCGTCGGCGAGCCGCTGCACGGGCCCGCGAAGGCCGAGGCGGTCCGGGCACTGGCCGCCGCCGAGGGCCTCGACCTCGAACGCTGCGCGGCGTACTCCGATTCGCACAACGACATTCCGATGCTGTCGCTGGTCGGACATCCGTACGCGATCAATCCCGACACAAAACTGCGCAAGCATGCCCGGGCACACGACTGGCGACTGCGCGACTATCGGACCGGCCGCAAGGCCGTGAAGGTCGGCGTCCCCGCCGCCGCCGGGGTCGGGGCCATCGCGGGCGGCGCGGCCGCCGCCCTCGCCCTGCACCGCCGCCGCAAGTAGGACATCCCACCCCACCGCCCGGCCGCCGCCTGCGCCGGAGCCGCCCCGCGGCCCGCCGGGCGGCTTTGCGTGCGCCGTCGGCCCGCTGCGCCGCGGACATTCCCCCACCTCTACCCCTGCGCCCCACAGGGCACTCCCGTATGCGCGACTCGGTCGCGAGCCAGCGTGGAAGCGTCCATTCCGCGCGCCCAACCGATCAAGAACCGATCACCAATTGCGACCGAATATGCCTTGGACACGCAACGGAAGTGTCGGAATCGGTGATTTGAGCAACTGGGTGTAGCGCTGCCTGTACGAAGCGTTATTCTCCTCAAACGCATGCCACCGCCCATCTGTCGCCACGACGGGTGAACGGTCCCGCACTGCACGTGATGGAAGCTCTGCCTCTGGGAGTCCCGTGTACCCACCTGTCGGGGTTGACGCCTCGGGCCTGGCTACGCTGCGCGCAACGGTCCTCGACCACCTGCGCGGCTTCGTCCCCACCGCGTACGCCGTCCCCGCCTTCGCCGCCGCGGTCCCTGCCGGCCTCGGCCCGGCCGGTCCTTGCTATGCCCTGACCGACGGCGGAGCGACGGTGGGCAGACGCGGTCGCGCGGGAGGCGGCGGAGGCGGAACGGCCACCGGAACGAGCACGCCCGCCGCCCGCCGCCCCACCGCGGACAGCGACCAGGCCCGCATGATGGACCTGGTCGAACGCGCGCAGGCCGGCGAGGCCGAGGCCTTCGGCCGGCTGTACGACCAGTACAGCGACACGGTCTACCGCTACATCTACTACCGCGTCGGCGGCAAGGCGACCGCGGAGGACCTCACCAGTGAGACCTTCCTGCGCGCGCTGCGCCGCATCTCCACCTTCACCTGGCAGGGCCGGGACTTCGGCGCCTGGCTCGTGACGATCGCCCGCAACCTGGTCGCGGACCACTTCAAGTCCAGTCGCTTCCGCCTGGAAGTGACCACGGGCGAAATGCTGGACGCGAACGAGGTGGAACGATCCCCCGAGGACTCGGTCCTGGAGTCCCTCTCCAACGCCGCCCTGCTGGAAGCCGTGCGCAAGCTCAATCCCCAGCAGCAGGAGTGCGTGACCCTGCGCTTCCTCCAGGGCCTCTCGGTCGCCGAGACCGCCCGGGTGATGGGGAAGAACGAGGGCGCCATCAAGACGCTCCAGTACCGGGCGGTCCGCACCCTGGCCCGTCTGCTCCCGGACGACGCCCGCTGACCTCCGCCCGGCCCCGGACCGCCACCGGGCGCCTCCCCCTGCCCCACCCCCCGCACCCGCCCCGTCCCCCACGTCCCGCCCACCCCCCGCACCGTCCGACCCTCCTGACAATCCACACAACCGGTGACCCCTCGATGACGCTGTGGTCCGATCATCCTTCGTCCGTAACCCAAGTGCCGCGCCGCTCGTTGTGCGGAATGCAGGCTCCCTGTGGACACGCCCTGCCCGAAGCCGCTCACTCGAAAGTGTGGATGCGCTCAAGGAAGGCAACCTTCCGGACACCTTGGGGAGTCGATCGTCATGACGAGAGGAGGTGCCGCCAGTGATCGCGAACGTGACTCCGCACCGGCGGGCGAACGCCTTCGCCCAGGCCCTGGAGGATCGGACCCCATCCGACCTTTCGGAACCGGACCCGGCGGCCGAGCAGTCCGAGGCACCTGCCGAACCTGCCGACCACAACCGGTTGTTGGCCCTGGCGAGCGCGCTCGGCGAAAGAATGCCGCGCCCGGTGCTGGACCCCGAGGTCAAAGTGGTGCAACGAGCCCAGCTCGTGGCCGCCATGGAGGCCATGGTGATGGAAGAGAGGGCCGGGGGCGGTGCCGCCGCGGACCCTCAGGTGCCCGAGCAGCGGACCGGCCGCGGCGCCCACCGGGCGACCTCGCTCCGGAAATTGCGGCCCCGCTCCCGCTGGTCCAAGGGCATCGCAGCGGGCGGCCTCACCGTGGGTGTGGCCGCGGGGGCCTTCAGCGGCGTGGCCGCTGCCAGCACCGACGCCCTCCCGGGTGACTCCCTCTACCCGATCAAGCGGGGCATGGAGGATCTGAAGCTCGGGATGGCCGACGAGGACGCGGACCGGGGCGAGCTGTACCTCGACCAGGCCTCCAACCGCCTGTCGGAAGCCCGCAGGCTGATGGAACGAGGCCGGACGGGCGTACTGGACCACGAGTCGCTCGGCGAGATCCGCCGGGCCCTCGCGGGCATGAAGCACGACGCGGCGGAGGGCCACCGGCTCCTCCAGGCGGCCTACGAACGGGACGGCTCGCTCGGCCCGATCCAGACGCTGTCGTCCTTCTCCCGCTCCCACCGCGACGCGTGGGGCAGGCTCCGGGACAAGCTCCCGGCCCAGCTCACCGACGTGGGCGGAGAAGTCGAATCGGTCTTCCAGGCCATAGACGATGACGTGGCGCCGCTCCAGAGCATGCTCCCGAAGCCCCCTGAGCAGAGCCGCGGCTCCAGTGCGCCCGCGAAGCCGAGCGCTCCGGCCGGACAGCACCAGTCCGCACCGGCGGCGGGCGCGCCCTCGGCCAGCCCGGCCCCGCCGACGGCCACCGGCGGCAAGCCCTCACCCGCCCCCGGCGGCCTCCTGGGCGGCGCGGGCGATCTCCTCAACCCGCCCGCGGGCCAGAACACCCCGGCGCCCTCGTCCTCCCCGGAGCGCGTACAGCCGGACATCACCCTGCCGCCGCTCCTCCCGGGCCTCCTCCCGGGTCTGGGGCTCAAGGCGGAGGACGCCGAGTAGGACAGAACGGCCGCAGGCCCTCATCCCCGAGCGGGGGTGAGGGCCTGCGTCATGCACCTGGGTGTTCGCGGCCCCAGGGGGCCTCACGGGCTTCGCCCGGCTGCACCGGACTCCGTCCGGTGGACACCGGGTTGGGCCCCGAGCGGCCGGCGATCGCCCGCCGGCTCAGAAGAACACCGACCTCCGCTGCACCAGCAGCTTGTAGAGCGTGTGCTGGATCTGCTCGCGGACCTCGTCCGTCAGGTTGAACATCAGCATCGGGTCCTCCGCCGCCTCCGGCGGGTATCCGTCCGTCGCGATCGGCTCGCCGAACTGGATCGTCCACTTCGTCGGCAGCGGCACCGCCCCCAACGGCCCCAGCCACGGGAACGTCGGCGTGATCGGGAAGTACGGGATCCCCAGCAACCGCGCCACCGTCTTGGCGTTGCCGACCATCGGGTAGATCTCCTCCGCGCCCACGATCGAGCACGGCACGATCGGCGTCCCCGCCCGCAGCGCCGTCGACACGAACCCGCCCCGCCCGAACCGCTGGAGCTTGTACCGGTCGCCGAACGGCTTCCCTATCCCCTTGAAGCCCTCAGGCATCACCCCGACCAGTTCCCCGGCCTCCAGCAGCCGCTGAGCGTCCTCCGAGCACGCCAGCGTGTGACCCGCCTTGCGCGCCAGCTCGTTCACCACCGGCAGCATGAACACCAGGTCCGCCGCCAGCAGCCGCAGGTGCCGCTGCGCCGGGTGGTGGTCGTGGACCGCCACCTGCATCATCAGCCCGTCCAAGGGGAGAGTCCCCGAGTGGTTCGCCACGATCAGCGCCCCGCCCTCGGCCGGGATGTTCTCGATGCCCTTCACCTCGACCCGGAAGTACTTGTCGAACAGCGGCCGCATCAAGGACATCAGGACCTGGTCCGTCAGCTCCTTGTCGTAGCCGAACTCGTCGACCTCGTAGTCCCCGGTCACCCTGCGCCGCAGGAACGCCAGCCCGCCGGCGATCCGCCGGTCCCAGGCGGCCCCACCGGACTCCTCGGCGCCCGGCTCCGCAGCGGCCGGCTCCACGGCCTCCTCGACCAGCTCCGGAGCGGGGGCGGGCACCGCCCGTACCCTCCGGGTCCCGGCGCCCCGCCGGCGCGGCCGGTCCTCGTCGAACCGAATGACCTTGGCGTCCGCCACTATCGCTGCGCTCCCTCTTCGACTCCGGCAACCCCGACGTTCGAGCCGTCCACGTTCAGCACGGCCGCGACCCGGTCCACGGCCTGCCCGACGCGCGCCGGCGGCAGCAGCCCGCTCCCCCGGCTGCGCGCGAAATCGGCGAACGTCTCGGCGGTCGTGTACATCGGCTTGAATCCCAGCACCTCCCGCATCTGGGACGTCTCCACGACGCGCCCGTGCGTGAGGAGTCTGATCTGCTCCGGCGAGAAATCGGTGACGCCCACCGCCCGCAGCGCCGACCCCACCCACGTCACCGCGGGCAGCAGCAGCGGCACCGTCGGCCGCCCCAGCCGGCGCGCACACTGCGACAGCAGCAGCACCCCGTCCCCCGCGATGTTGAAGGTCCCGCTGTTCAGCGTCCCGCGCTGGGGCTCCCCCGCCGCCAGCCGCAGCACCTCCAGCACGTCGTCCTCGTGGACGAACTGCAGCCGCGGGTCGTACCCCAGCACCGTCGGCATCACCGACATCGAGAAGTACTCGGCGAGCGCGGAGTCCGCGTACGGCCCCAGGATGTTCGCGAAACGCAGCACGCACACCGCCACGTCGGGCCGCCTGCGCGCGAAGCCCCGTACGTACGACTCGACCTCGACGGCGTCCTTCGCGAAGCCCCCCGCCGGCAGCGACTTGGGCTGCGTGGTCTCCGTGAAGACGGCCGGATCCCGCGAGGCGCCCCCGTACACACTGGTACTGGACTTCACCACCAGCCGCCGCACCGTAGGCGACTTCTGGCAGGCCCCCAACAGCTGCATCGTGCCGATGACGTTGGTTTCCTTCACGGCACTGCCCGCACCGCCCGGCCCCGCCCCGCTCCCGGTCACCGCGAGGTGCACCACCGTGTCCACGGCGTGCTCGGCGAGCACCCGGGCGATGGACGACTGCCTGATGTCCAAACGGACGAACTCCGCCGACCCGAGCCGGTGCGGCGGCGCCACCGCGTCGACCGCGATGACCCGATCGACTTCAGGATCACGCTGGACGCGCCGCACGAAGCGGCCCCCCAGCTGCCGGGCTGCCCCGGTAACGAGCACGACCTTCCCCACGAGCTCAGCGCCTTCCTCGTCGTCCCCCGGCTACACCGCAGCCCCTCCACCAGGATGGTGGAGGGGCTGCGGAGAACACGTACAGCTGCCGTTTACTTCTTGTTACGGCGCTGGACGCGGGTGCGCTTGAGCAGCTTGCGGTGCTTCTTCTTCGCCATCCGCTTGCGCCGCTTCTTGATAACAGAGCCCACGACTACCCTCGCTCACTTCTTCTTCACTGGTGCGGGGCGTCTGGGCCCACACGACCTACGTCGGCCTAGCCTACCCGCCCGAGCTCCGAGCTTGTAATCCGAGGGACACCGCGGGTCAATCTCAGGCCGTCTCCACCCCCACATAGGAGTCTCGGAGGTACTCGTGAACCGCGTTCTCGGGGACCCGGAAGGACCGGCCCACCCGGATTGCGGGCAGATGGCCGTTGTGCACCAGGCGGTACACGGTCATCTTCGACACTCGCATCACCGAGGCGACCTCCGCCACGGTCAGGAACGCAACCTCGATAAGAGGCCTCTCGCCAGCAGCCATGACACACCTTGACCTTCCGCGCATGACGGGCACCGGCTTCCCCTCCGGTTACTCCTCGTCGTCGCACGCTCACTCCCCAGAGTAGGGGCGTGTGATACGAGTGGGGAAGAGGAGCTACGGCCACTCCTGTGCACCCGGCAGACTCGCCCGATCGAGTACATACCGAAGGAGCGGTCTGTAGTAGTCCGCGTGCACCGCGTCATCAAGCGGAACGGCCACCTCCACGCGCCCCTCCGCCTCGCCGACGAACAGCGCCGGGTCGTCCGTATCCGCCAGCCCGATCGCATCCACACCGAGCTGACCTGCACCGCAGACCCACCCGTGATCCCCCACCACCAGTTCCGGCAACGGCCCGCCGGCCTCCGCCAGCGCCCCGAGCGCGATCCGAACCGGCAGGGGTGAATGGGTGTGCACGCCGGTGGCACTCCCGGGGGGCCGCGCGCCGGGTTCCCGCACCAACGCGACTCCCCGTACGTAATCGATGCTGTGCCGGCGTACGCCGAACCGGGTCGCCATGTCGACACCGACCCCCTGCGCCGGGGTGAGCACAACACATCCCACCGCCGACAAGGCCCGCGCCAAACTGGCGTAGAACTCCAGGAGACGGTGCGGATGACCCGTCCCGAACAACACGGGCGACCGCGCCCCGGCCGCCTTCCGCAGCCGCTCCGCGAACGCCTCCAGACCAGCCAGCGTCAGCTCCGGATCGATCACGTCCGGCCCGCTGACGTGCGCCGGATCCGCCGAGACCCCGCACTTGGCCGCCATCAGCCCCAGCAGCTCACCCTCGCCCCAGCCCCGCTCCGGATCCAGCCCCAGCAGCACCCGCGGGTCCCGCGCGGCGAACAGCCGGTAGCTGCGCAGGCTCTCCTCCCGCGAGGTGGCGACGGGCCCGGCCAACCGGGCGGCCAGCAGATGCGCACGCAGCGCGCCGGTGCTCAACACCCTCCGATGCTGCCGCACCCGACCTGGCGGAGCATCAATTCCGGCGAACGGCCCCACCGTTGGAGTAACGATGCTTCACCGCAACCAGGCCTTACGTGAGCAGACCACGCAACGGGAACACCGCCCGCCGGGTCGCCAGAACGGCTTGATCGATCCGGTCCGCCGGGTCGTAACCCGCCTCCCAGTCCCGCCACGCGACCGTCCGCCCGTCCGTCATCCGCGCCGGCGCCGGCTGCCGCGTCCGCGCGTACACCTCGTCCCGCCACGCGTCCGGCACCGGCGACTGCGGATCGACCGGACGGTGCGCCGCGATCCCCACCAGGTGCGTCCACGAACGCGGTACGACGTCCACGACCGCGTACCCGCCGCCGCCCAGCGCCAGCCACCTGCCGCCCGCGTACTCGTGCGCCAGCCGGTGACAGGACTCCTGCACCGCCCGCTGCGCGTCCAGCGACACCGCCAGGTGCGCCAGCGGGTCCTCGACGTGCGTGTCCGCCCCGTGCTGCGTCACCAGCACCTGCGGCCGGAAATCCGCCAGCAGCTCGGGCACCGTCGCGTGGAACGCCCGCAGCCACCCCTCGTCCGCGGTCCCGGCCGGCAGCGCCACGTTCACCGCCGAACCCTCCGCGGCCGGACCGCCCGTCTCCTGCGGCCAGCCCGTCTGCGGGAACAGCGTCCGCGGATGCTCGTGCAGCGAGATCGTCAGCACCCGCGGATCGTCCCAGAACGCCGCCTGGACCCCGTCCCCGTGGTGCACGTCCACATCCACGTACGCGACCCGCTCGGCCCCCAGCTCCAGCAGCCGCGCGATCGCCAGCGCCGCGTCGTTGTACACGCAGAACCCGGCCGCCCCGCCCGGCATGGCGTGGTGCAGCCCGCCCGCGAAGTTCACCGCGTGCTGGGCCTCCCCGCGCCAGACCGCCTCCGCCGCCGCCACCGACTGCCCCGCGATCAGCGCCGAGGCCTCGTGCATGCCGTGGAACGCCGGATCGTCCATCGTGCCCAGCCCGTACGACCCGTCGGCCACCCCCGGGTCCGCGGACACCTCGCGCACCGCGGCCACGTAGTCCTCCCGGTGGACCAGCCGCAGCGTGGAGTCGCCCGCCGCGCGGGCCGCCCGCACCTCCATCTCCCGGTCCAGCCCGAAGGCACGCACCAGGCCCATGGTCAGCGCCAGGCGCACCGGGTCCATCGGATGGCTCGGTCCGAAGTCATACCTCGTTACCGCCTCGTCCCACATCAACAACCCGGTCACCGGCTCGCCGCTCATGCCGGACACCGTATCGGGCGGCCTCCGCCCCGAACGAACGGGCGTGGAGGAGCGTCACCAGCACCAGCGCCATCGGCACGAGCATCGCACCCCGGTAGCTCCAGGCGTCCCCGATCCCGCCGACGAGCGGCGATCCGATAAGGAAACCCACGTAGTTGAAGATGTTCAGCCGCGCGATGGCGGTGTCGGAAGATCCGGGGAAGAGGCGCCCCGCCGCCGCGAAAGTCTGCGGCACGATCACGCACAGCCCGACCCCCAGCAGCGTGAACCCGAGCATCCCCGTCCACGCCCCGGGCGCCGCCGCCACCACCGCGAACCCGCCGGCCGCGACCAGCGTCCCCGTCCGTACGACGGCCACCGCCCCGAAACGCCGCACACCCAGGTCGCCGACGGCCCGCCCGATCAGCGTGGTCACCATGTACACGTTGTACGGGACCGTCGCCAGCTGCTCCGAGCTCCCCAGCACGTCCTGGAGGTACTTGGCGCTCCAGTTCGACACGGTCGAGTCCCCGATGTACGCACACGCCATCACCAGGCACAGCGGCAGCAGCAGTCCGAACCCGCCGGCCCCCAGCCCCTGCTCCGCGCCCTGGTCCTCGCCGCCGCGCCCGCTCACGTAGAACCGGCTCCCGTAGAACGCGAGGGGCAGCAGCACGGCCACGGCCGGCAGGTACGACGTGAACAGCGGCAGGTGCCAGTGCGCCCCGGCCCACGCCGCGGACGCCCCGACGATCCCGCCCAGGCTGTACGCGGCGTGGAAGCCGAGCATGATGCTGCGCCCGTACGCCCGCTGGAGGCTGACGCCGAGCATGTTCATCGACGCGTCGAGCGCACCCACGGACAGCCCGAACGCCCCCAGCGCCAGCGCCGCGTGCCACATCCGGTCGCCGGCCCCGACGCCCAGCAGGGCGAGCAGTACCAGCGGCTGCGCCCACCGCAGTACGGTGCTGGGCTGGACCCGCTTCACCAGGTGCTCGGTGGCGACGCTGGACAGCCCGGCGAGGATCGGCACGGCGGCGAGGAAGGCGGGCAGCAGCCCGTCGGATATCCCGTACCGGTCCTGGATGGCGGGGATCCTCGTCACGAGGAGGGCGAAGGTCACGCCCTGCACGAAGAAGCTGAACCCCAGGGAGCCCCGGCCCCGGCGCAGCCGTACGTCTTCTGTCATGGCGGCACAGCGTAGGCCCGGGGGCTACCCGTGGGTAGAGAGATCACACGGGGAGTTCCAGAAGCCCCGTCAGCTCCTTCATGTCCCCGAAGAACCCGGTGGCTCCGGCCAGCCGTTCGGCGGGCATCATCCCGGTGAACCCGTACACGTCCATCCCTGCGGCGACGGCGGCCCGCACCCCTAGCGGGCTGTCCTCGATCACGACGCACCGCGAGGGTTCGACGCCCATGGTCCGGGCGGCGTGCAGGAACAGGTCGGGAGCGGGCTTCCCCTTCCCCACGTCCTGCGAACTGAAGATCCACTCCTCCTCGAACCACCCGTCGAGTCCGGCCGCCCGGTGTCCGACACGGATCCGCTCGTGACTCCCGGAGGAGGCCAGGCAGTACGGCACCCCGTGCGCGGTGAGCGCGCCGAGGACATCGACCACGCCGGCGACGGGGGTCAGCTCCCGCTCGAACGCGGCGAAGGTCCGCGCGTGCAGAACGGCGTCGAACTCGGCGGGAAGCCGCTCACCGGTCCGCTCGTGGACGAGATCGTGCACCCGGTGCACGGCGGCACCCATGTAGTCGCGCAGCGAGTCCTGGTACGAGGTGGGGTGCCCCAACTCGGTGAGGTACCCGGCGAGGATCGTGTTGGCGACCGGCTCACTGTCCACCAGCACGCCGTCGTTGTCGAAGATGACGAGGTCATAGCCCATGACTCAAACCTAAGGGCTCGGGTATGCAAGCCCCGTAAACGCAGAAAAGCCCCGCACCGAGCCGGTAAGGGCTGGTGCGGGGCTTTCCCACAATGATTGTTCGGCGGCGTCCTACTCTCCCACAGGGTCCCC
>NZ_JBIVAL010000005.1:386138-582782 GCF_044745505.1 Streptomyces sp. NPDC086989 | reverse complement strand
TATGTGGCGGTTCGCTACACGAAATAGGGTGTGTGCGGGGCCACTTTCAACCCGAACCGAAGAAAACGGGCGCCTCGAACGCCGCTTTTCGCACCACCCGCCGCAGCCGGCCCGGCACTGCACGTGGCGCCGCATGCGACACCGGGCCACAGGATCGCGAATGCGGCGTTCGCCCGGGCGATGACGGGTGCGCGAGCGCGCGGGCGGCGGTCTCGGCTCGGCCGTCGGCAGGTCACCCGAGCGGAGCCCGGGACCGCAGCTCCCGCGCCGTGGGGGTGGGGGCAGCGCCCCTCAGGGGCGTTCGAAGAGCTGGAGGATCCCCCCGACGGAGAAGCAGAGTGCCCCCGTCAGGGTGCCCCAGTTGGCAATGTCCTCGTTCACCAGGCTTCCCGTCGCGGGGCGGGTGAAGGCAGCCAGCGCCGAGACGAGGAAGAGGACGGATCCGAACTGGTTGACCGCGACGATCCACCAGCTGAGCTCGCGGGCACGGACGCCCGGGCGGCCGTGACAGACCTCGACCAGTGCGAGGTGCCCCGAGATCAGGAACAGGATGCATCCGATCATGTCGGGGGCCCAGATCAGCCGGTTCACCTGTTGCAACGAGAGCCCCTGCAGCAGGGAGCTCAGCAGGTTGACGCCGAACACGAGGGTGCCCGCGAACAGGACGAAGGCGCTCAGCCAGTCGATCCGGTAAGGCTCGTAGCTCCACCACGCCCAGGGCCGCCCGGTCAGCGAGGCCGCTCCGGTCTGCGGACGTGGAGCGTTGATCGCCTGGAGCAGTGAGGCGTACCCGCCGGTGTTGAAGAACAGGCCGCCGGCCAAGTAGATCCACGCGCCCGTCGCGGTGCCCGAGCCGAACTGGGCGACCCCGGCCCCGAGGGCGAACAGGGCTCCGCCGACCGTGAACGCGAGCGCGGCGACGGTGTTCAGCCTGCGCAGGCGGCCGATCGACACACCGTCGGCCCTGCGGGGGCGTGGGGCGAGCTCACCCTCGGCGCGTACGGTGAGCCGACCGCGCTTGCGCGCCGTGCGGGACTCCCAGACCGCGGTGCCCCCGTCGGCAGGGCTCCAGGACAGCCGGGTGGTGAACGGTCCCGCTCCCTCGGCGCGCCCTTCGGTTCGGCTCACCCGCCGACCTTATCCCTCGATGCCCGGGATTCCCGGCCGCCGGGCGGGCACCCGTTCCCCCGTCAGCGGTACGGCCCGGCCGGCCCGGTACCGCCCGGCCGGGCCCGGTACCGCCGGTCAGGGCCGGGTGGGGCCCCGGTAGGGCAGCGTCTGCCGGTAGACCACGCTCGTGGTGGTGCTGCCGAAGCCGGCCAGTTCGTCCATGAGCGTCTCCAGGTGCTCCATGGAGGTCGCGGCCACCTTCAGGGTGTAGCAGTCGTCGCCGGTGGTGCGCAGGCACTCCAGGATCTCCCGCCGCTCGGCCAGGAGCCGGCGCAGCGGCTGGTGACGGTTGCCCGGGTACTTCAGTCGTACGAGGGCCAGTACGGGGTAGCCGACCTTGGCGAGGTCGACCACGGCGTGATAGCCGGAGATGACGCCCATCGCCTCCAGGTTGCGCACCCGTTCGGTGGTGGCCGACGAGCTCAGGCTCACCCGGCGCCCCAGCTCACTGAGGGATATCCGTGCCTCCTGCTGCAACTGGTCGATGATCGCCCAGTCGATGTCATCGAGATTGCCTGTCATAACGCGATCCTACCGACAACTCCACGGGAGAATGCCGCTGTCACCAGGAGAAGTTGGTTCCGAATCTCTTGATCACCGAGATAGCCTCGGATCATGAAACTGGGCGTGAACGTACCGAACTTCGGACCGGGAACGGATCCCGGCGTACTGCGCGAGTGGGCGCGGACCGTGGAGGGGCTCGACTTCGACCTCCTGATGGTGTCGGATCACGTGGCCGTCACCCCGGACCTGGCCGAGCGCTACCCGGAGCCGTTCTACGAGCCGTTCACCTTGCTGTCCTGGATGGCCGGCATCACCACCACGCTGCGGCTGGGCACGACGGTGCTCGTGCTGCCCTACCGGCACCCGCTGCTGGTGGCGCGCATGGCCGTCAACCTCGACCAGCTCAGCGGCGGCCGGTTCGTGCTCGGGGTGGGTGTCGGGTGGGCGCGCCAGGAGTTCGACGCGCTCGGCGTGCCGTTCAACGAGCGCGGCAGGCTGACCGACACCTACCTGGACACGCTGCGCCGCGCCTGGCACGAGGAGGCGGGCGGCCACGCCGCTTCCATCCCCGTCTGGGTGGGCGGCAGCAGCGAGGCGGCGATCCGACGCGCCATCAGGTTCGGCGACGCCTGGCATCCGCTGCGGCCGACCCTTCCCTGGCTGCGCTCGACCGTGGCGAACAATTCATTGCCGGGATTCGCACCGCGCATCGCCCTGCGGCTGACGGCCACTGCGGTCCACGACCCCGAACGGCTCGCGGGCACCGGCACCGTCGAACAGGTCCTCGACGATCTCGACCAACTGGACCGGCTCGGCGCCGAGACCGTCGTGCTCGACCCCTACCACGGAGATCCGCAGGCCACGCACCGGCCCGAGGAGGCCTGGAATGCGCTCGCCACCGTGGCTGCACACCGGAGGACATCATCATGATCACCACTGCCGACGAACGACTCCTGCGGCGCGCGATCGGCATCGCCGCCCGCGCGGTCGCCCAGGGCGACGCGCCCTACGGCTCCCTGCTGGCCGGCCCGGACGGCACGGTTCTCGCCGAGGCGCACAACACGGTGCGGCGCGACGACGACATCACCGCCCACCCGGAACTGAAACTCGCCCGCTGGGCGGCGCGGGAACTCGACCCCGCCACTGCCGCGCGCACCACCCTGTACACCAGCTGCCAGCCGTGCGGCATGTGCGCCGGCGCCATCGTCCGCTCGGGCCTCGGCCGTGTGGTCCACGCGCTCTCCACCGAGCAACTCATCGCGCTCAACCCCGCGTCGGGCGCGTGGCCGGCCGTACCGCAGGACGGACCGGCCCTGCTCGACGAGGCACGGGTCCCCGTCGAGGAGTACGGGACTTCCCCGCGCCCCGCCCGAAAGCCTCCTGGCCCCGGGAGTGCCGGGGCGGCACAATGACGGGACCCACGCCTGCGCAGGAGGGTACGTGCCCGTACCGATCATCATCGACTGCGACCCCGGACACGACGACGCCCTCGCGATCATGCTCGCTGCGGGTGACCCCGCGGTGGAGCTGCTGGGCATCACCACGGTCGCGGGCAACCAGACGCTCGCGAAGACCACGCTCAACGCGCGCCGCGTGTGCACGGTCGCGGGCATCACCGGCGTCCCCATCGCGGCGGGCTGTGCCAAACCGCTGGTCCAGGCACTGGACGTCGCGGACGACGTGCACGGCGCGTCCGGCCTCGACGGGCCGCGCTTCCCCGAACCCACGGTGGACGCGGTCCCCGGGCACGCGGTGGACCTCATGTACCGGATCCTGACCGGCCACCCGGAGCCGGTCACCCTCGTCCCGACGGCGCCGCTGACCAACATCGCCCTGCTGCTGACCCGCCACCCGGATGCGGCCACCTGCATCCGGGAGATCGTCCTCATGGGCGGTTCGTCGGAGCGGGGCAACCGGACCCCGGCCGCCGAGTTCAACGTCCGGACGGACCCGGAGGCCGCGGACATCGTGTTCCGCAGTGGCGTTCCGGTCACCATGTGCGGCCTGAACGTCACGCACCAGGCGCTCGCCACCCCCGAGGTCGTCGCCCGCTTCGAGCGTCTGGGCACCGACCTGGGGGGTATCTGCGCCGAGCTGCTGACCTTCTTCGCGTCCACCTACCGCACGCTGTGGGGGTTCCCGGCCCCACCGCTGCACGATCCGGTCGCGGTCGCCCGGGTGATCGACCCGGAGATCGTGCACTGCGTGGAGGGGAACGTCGTCGTCGAACTGAACGGCCGGTACACCCGGGGCGCCACCGTCGTGGACCTGCACCGGTACACGGGCCGGCCGGTGAACGCGCAGGTCGCGGTCCGGCTGGAGGCCGACCTGTTCTGGGACCGGATGCTCGCCGCCGTCACCGTCCTCGGTGACCGGCCGTCACGCTGAAGCCGGCTGGAGCCGTCACGTCGACGCCGTCACCCGGAGGGCGTGGCGTCACACCGCCATGGGACTGAACGGCCGCAGTGCGTCCTCGCCTGCCCGCACCACGCCGTAACTGTGCTCGGGCACCTCGTTCCACGCGCCCGGCAGGTCGCCCAGCGGCTCGGACACGACGAGGCGGGTCTCGTCCGACACCTCGCGCAGGATCGGCAGGTCGGGGTGGAGCGCGCGCAGCGAGTCGACCCGGGTGCTGTAGAAGAGCGTCCGGGCGGCGCCCGCGCTGGCGTAGCGGAAGGCCCAGACCGATGTGCCGTCGGTCACGGCGACGGTCATCTGGAGGGGCGCGTCGACGCCGTGCGCGCGGCCCGTGCGCTCCACCAGGCCCGCCATCCGGGCCACCGCGCCCGGAGGGTCGGCGTCCAGGCCGAAGGTCAGCGCGAGGAAGAACATCACCTCCGAGTCGGTGGTTCCTTCGAGATCGGCGTAGAGGACGGGGTCCACGGCCATGCAGAGTTCCCTGCGCAGTGTGTGGAACTCGGCGATGGAGCCGTTGTGCATCCACATCCAGCGGCCGTGGCGGAAGGGGTGGCAGTTCGTCTGCTGGACCGGCGTGCCCGTCGAGGCCCGTATGTGGGCGAAGAGCAGCGGGGACCTGACGTGCTGCGCGATCTCCCTCAGGTTGCGGTTGCTCCACACCGGGCCGATGTCGCGGACCACCGCAGGGGTGCCGCTGCTCGAGTTCTCCGCGTACCAGCCGATGCCGAATCCGTCGCCGTTCGTCGTCTCGACACCGAGACGGGAGTGCAGGCCCTGGTCGATCAGGGAGTGCTCGGGCTTGTACAGAACGGTTTCCAGGAGAATGGGAGTGCCCGAGTACGCAAGCCATCGACACATGATTGGCCACCCTTCCCGGGGGAGCGTTGCGATGCCCCTTCGAGCGTACGAGCGTCGTCAGCCCGCCGCATCAGCACCCCGGCGGCGGCCCTGAGCTGGTGTGGGTGCCGTGCGGAGGAGAGCGGGACGGCTCCTGGAACGCCTGTGTCGAGCAGGTGTCGTACCCCTCCGCATGCGCCCGCCGACTCCCCGTGGCAGCGCCGATGCCGGACCGGTCGGCACGGCCGGTCCACCCGGACCGGACCGCACCCGGCACGGCGTCGTTCACGGCGTCAGCGCCCGGCCCGCGCACGGGCCAGCGCCAGGACGCTCAGGCCGAACATCAGGACACCGAGCGGGACATGGAACGCGGGCATGTGGGCCACGCCCAGAACCACCTGCACCGAGGCGAGGACGAGGAAGCCCGACGCGTGCAGGACCGGACGGGGCGACCCGCCGCCCGGCCGCCATGCCAGGACCGCGGCGAGCACGTACACCATCGTTGCGCCGTACATCACGCGCGCTCCGACGCCGTGGAGCGTCTCCCCGTAGGACGTGGACAGCAGCAGTCCGGCGGTGAGCGCCTGGAAGAAGACGGCCAGGGTCTGCAGGGCGATCGCCACCTGCACGAACGTGCCGCTGCCGTCTGCTGCCTTCGTCTGAACGGCCATGAGTGGGCCCCCTGTTCTGCCTCGCGGCGGTGGATCGGTACTGTCTCGGTAGTCCGACGAAACGGGTTCGCGAAATGTGAGGTGCAACGCCGAACTCGCGAGAGGAACCAGGGAGCGGCCGCGACCATGAGCACCCCATCCGGGCCCGGGCACGTCCGGTGCGAGCAGGGCCCCGGCGAGATCGACGGCGAGCGGCGGCACCTGACCGACCTCGCCTACCGGTTGCTCGGTTCGCTGGCCGAGGCCGAGGACGCCGTACAGGACGCCTACGCCCGCTGGTACGCGATGCCGCGGGGACAGCGGCAGGGCATCGAGTCGCCCGGCGCCTGGCTGACGACGGTCGCCACCCGCATCTGCCTGGACCTGCTCGGCTCGGCGCGGGTCCGGCGCGAGCGCTACGTCGGCACGTGGGTACCCGAGCCGCTGCCGGACCGTACGGAGTGGATCGGCGGGCCGGCCGACCCCGCCGACCGGGTCACCCTGGACGAGTCGGTCAGCATGGCCTTCCTCGTCGTACTGGAGTCGATGACGCCGGCCGAACGCGTCGTGTTCGTCCTGCACGACGTGTTCCGGTATCCGTTCGCCGAGGTCGCCGAGATCGTCGGCCGTACTCCGGCCGCCTGCCGGCAACTGGCGTCATCAGGGCGCCGTCGTATCGCGGCCGCGCGGACCCCCGCTGTCCCGGGGACCGAACAGGCCCTTCTGGTACGGGAGTTCAAACAGGCGTGGGAGGCGAAGGACATCAGGGCCCTCGTCGGCCTCCTCGACCCCCGGGCCACGATGACCGCGGATGGCGGCGGACTCGTCGGCGCCGTCCTGCGTCCCGTCGAGGGCGGCGGGCGCATCGCCCAGTACCTGCTCCACATCGCCGGCAAGGCCCCCGGGCTGACGCTGCTGGAGCGGACCGTCAACGGCCGGCCCGGCCTCGTCGCCCAGAGCGCCGGCGTGACCGTGACCGTGGCGGCGTTCGACGTCACGGAAGGTCGTATCCGTCGTATCTGGGCGGTCCGCAACCCGGAGAAGCTGCGCCCGTGGACCGAGAGCGGACGGGGCGGACCCGGCTGACAGGGCCGACGCGGCTGGCACAGCCGACACGGCTGGCACAGCCGACACGGCTCGCACAGCCGACACGGCTGACCCGGCTGGCTCCGCGCCGGTGACGCGTCGCGCCGCTCTAACCTGCGGCGCGCTTGCGCAGCTGGCGCTTGTCCGGCTTGCCCTGGTCCGTGAGGGGCAGGGCCGACTCCCAGAAGACGGCGGTCGGCCGGTGTGCCGGGGACAGCGCCGCGACCACCAGCCGGCAGGCGTCGGCGGCCGTGGCGCCCGTGGGAGCGTGGCCCGGTGCGGGCACCAGGAAGGCGCACACCTCCTCACCGGTGAGTTCGCTGGCTCTGCCCACCACCGCGGCCTCGGCCACCGCGGGGTGCCGGGTGAGGGCGGTCTCGACCGGACCGCAGTAGATGTTCACACCGTCCACGATCACGATGTCCTTGATACGGCCGTCGAGGTAGAGGTAGCCGTCGGCGTCGAAGTGGCCGAGGTCCCCGGTCCCGAGCCATCCGTCCCGCATCACCCGGGCCGTGAGGTCCGGCTGGTTCCAGTAGCCCGCCATCATCATCGTGGACCGCACCCACACCTCTCCGGTGCGTCCCGGCTCGGCCTGCGCCCCGTCCCGGTCGCGCACCTGTACGGCCACCCCGGGGGCGGGACGGCCGACGGACCCCAGGAGGTGGGGCCGCTCGCTCACCCCCGCGTCGTGATCGCTCGGCGAGAGCCTGCAGATCACTCCGGCTTCGTTCATCCCGTAGCCCTGCCGCCATCGGGGCGGCGTGCCCCAGCGCGTCAGGGCCTGCCGGAGCCGCTCCGGGTGGATCGGGGCGTTGCCGTAGGAGACCTGGACGAGCCCCGGCACGCCGTCGGCGGTCGCCGGGTCGTCCAGCAGCCGGTACAGCATCGCGGGGGTCAGGTACGTGGACACGGGCGCCAGGCGCCGGCAGGCCGCGGCGAACTGCCTTGCGCCGAAGGGCCCGAGGACCTCCACCCGGCCTCCCTCCCGCAGGTGCTCCAGGCACCTGCCGCCGGAGCGCTGTGCGAGGGAGGTGACGGAGAGGTAGACCGACTCCGCGGGTCCGCCGCCCGTGCCGCGCGTCGCGGTCCGGTCCGCCATCGCGGCGAACGTGGAGGCCACTCCCTTGGGCCTGCCGGTGGTGCCGCCGGTATAGGTCACACGCGCCACGTCGTCCTCACGCGCCTGTACGGGCACCGGCCGACCTTCCCGGGCACGGGCCAGTCCCAGCAAGTCCGCCAGCCCGATGTGTGCCGCCCCGGTGTCCGGCACCGGGGTGTCGTGCACCACCAGCACCGGCGCGCTGTCCCGCAGCACGAAGTCCAGGCCGTGAGTGGCGGGACCGACGATCACCTGGGTGAGCCGCGCGCCCAGCACGTGTGCGGCCAAGCGCACCAACAGCACTTCGGGCCGGTTTTCGTCCGTCACGCAGGCCACTCCCGTCCCGCGCCGGACCCCCAGCTCAGCGAGGCCGGCCGCGAGCCGGTACGTATCGGCCAGCACCTCGGAGAACCCCATGACCGCGGGCCCGGCCCCGATCGCGAGCCGCCCCGCGTTCCGCTCCAACGAACCGATCAGGTCTGCGACATACCGCGCAACCATCTCCACCCGCCTCCAAGCCCGTCCCGGCCGGCACCCGTCCGTCCTCCCGCCCGACCGTAGCCCCTGCCGCACACCGGCGCCCGGCACCACACAGCCGTCGGGCCGGCGAGGAGGTCAGCTCGGGGCGGAGGTGTGCGGGTCCGGGGCCGGAGCCACCACTCTTGTGACATAGCCCGCCAGTTGGGCCCGCAGCCGTTCACGCCGTGCGCCCTCCTGGCCGGCCAGCTGCTCGACGAGATCGGCCCGGGTGGCGGCGAGCAGGGCGTGGGCGGTGAAGTCGGCGTCGGCGAGGCCCGGGATCCGCTCCAGCACGGAGCGGAGCAGGTCGTGCCAGCGCGCGTAGTGCTCGGCCTGGTACGGGCTGCCGGTGCCGCTCTCTTCCAGGGCCAGCGCCAGGCGGCGGTTGTCGAGCTTGAAGCACAGGACGGCGTCCAGTACGGCGAGTGCGCGCTCCTGCGGCGGTGTGGCGGGTCCGAGGGGCGGCGGACCGGCCTCCACGGCCTCCCGGACCGGTTCGAGCCGGGCTTCGTACAGCGCACGGAGCAGGCCGGCGCGGTCGCCGAAGGCACGGAAGAGCGTGCCCTTGCCCACGCCGGCCGCCGCGGCGATGTCGGCCGTCGTGGGCTCCTCAGGGCTTTCGGAGCGCGCGAAGAGGGCGTCGGCGGCTTCGAGGACGGCCTGCCGGTTGCGGGCCGCGTCCTTGCGGGGTTTGCGCTCGGGCTCGGGCACGAGGTTCCTCCAATTGAAAAACGGACCCAGGGTCCGTATTGTTTAACCGGACCCCGGGTCCGCATTCTACGAGACGGAGAACACTCATGTCCGCGCCCAAACCCACAGCCATGTCCGCCGCACCCGTATCACCACCCGCATCACTGACCCCGGCCGACCTGTACCGCCACAGCCTGCGCCTCCTGCTCGCCCAGGACATACCCGGCTGGGTCGGCCTGTGGGCCGAGGAGGGAGTGATGGAGTTCCCCTTCGCGCCACCGGGCCGGCCCGCACGGCTGGACGGGCGGGAGGCGATCGCCGACTACATGCGCCCGTACCCCGACCACATCGACCTGCACGACTTCCCCGACGCCGACCTGCGGATCCACGAGACCGCCGATCCGCGGACCATCGTGGTCGAGATGCGCGGCGTCGGCCGGCTGGTGCGGACCGGCCGCCCCTTCGACATGTCCTACATCGCCGTCGTGACCGTCGAGAACGGGCGTTTCACGTCCTACCGCGACTACTGGAACCCCCTGGCCCTCGCCGAACCCGGCACCGACTTCGCCGGGGCCTCCCGATGAGCCGGGCCGGCGCCGTCACCGAGGGCGCGGCCGTGCTCGTCATCGGTGCCACCGGGACCACCGGCAGCCGCACCGTCGCACAACTGGCGGCCGCCGGTCACGCGGTCAGGGCGGCCGGCCGCGGCGGTACCCCGGTGCCGGGAGCCGTGCCGGTCCGCTTCGACTGGTACGACCCCGGGACCCATGCCGCCGCCCTGCAGGGCGTCGACCGCGTCTACGTGATCCCGCCCGTGGGCGATCCCGACCCCGCAGCGGTCGTCCTGCCCTTCCTGCGCCGGGCCCGCGCCGCCGGCGTACGGCGCGTGGTGCTCCTGAGCGCCTCGTCCATTGCGAGCGGCGGGCCGGCCGTGGGCCTGGTCCACCAGGCGCTGCCGGGCATCTTCGACGAGTGGGCGGTGCTGCGCCCGTCCTGGTTCATGCAGAACTTCACCGGCAGCCATGAGCACGCCCGGAGCATCCGGACGGAAGGCACCATCCTGACCGCCACCGGCCGCGGCCGGGTCGCGTTCGTCGACGCCGACGACATCGCGGCCGTGGCCGTCCGCGCACTGACCGACGTCCGCGCCCCCGGCACCGACCTCGTACTGACCGGACCGGAGGCCCTGAGCTACGACGACGTCGCCGCGATCGTCGCGGAGGTGACGGGGCGGCCGGTGATCCACCGCAGCCTCTCCCACGAAGAGCTGCGCGACCGGCTCGCCGTACTGATGCCCGAGGAGTTCGCCGCGATGCTGGCGGGCATGGACCGGGCCATCGAGGAGGGCGCGGAGGACCGGGTCACCGACTCCGTCGAGCGCCTCACCGGCCGGCCGCCGCGCGGCTTCCGCGCGTTTGCGGAGCGGGAGCTGGGCGGCGCGGGCCGGAACGCGCCCGCCGGGCCGCGGGCCGGGCGGGTTCCTATGCTCGAAGGAGGTGGGGACACGGCACCGGGCGAAGGAGGCGGACGGCATGACCGAGACGGCGGACGCGCGCGACGCTGACCGCGCGCTCAAGGCGAAACACCGGACGATGTGGGCACTGGGCGACTACGCGGCGGTCGCCAGGGAGGTCGTCGCGGCCCTCGGGCCCGTTCTGGTCGAGGCCTGTGGGGTGAAGCGCGGCGACCGGGTGCTCGACGTCGCCGCCGGGTCCGGGAACGCCGCCATCCCGGCCGCGCTGGCCGGCGGCGACGTGATCGCCTCCGACCTCACGCCCGAGCTGCTGGACGTGGGGCGGCAGGAGGCCGCGGCGCGCGGCGCCGAGCTGCGCTGGCAGGAGGCCGACGCCGAAGCCCTGCCCTTCGCCGACGGGGAGTTCGACACGGTGATGTCCTGCGTCGGGGTCATGTTCGCCCCGCACCACCAGGTCACCGCCGACGAACTGGTCCGGGTGTGCCGGCCGGGCGGCACGATCGGGCTGATCAACTGGACCCCGGAGGGGTTCATCGGGCGGATGTTCTCCACCATGAAGCCGTACGCTCCCCCGCCGCCCCCGGGGGCGCAGCCGCCACCCCTGTGGGGGAGCGAGGAGCACGTCCGTACGCTCTTCGGAGACCGCGTGACCGGGATCGAGGCGCGACGGCGGACGGTCTGCGTGGACCGCTTCGCGAAGCCGGCGGAGTTCCGCGAGTTCTTCAAGGCCACGTACGGGCCCACGATCGCGGTCTACCGGAACATCGCCGACGCCCCCGAGAAGACCGTCGATCTGGACCGGAACCTCGACGCACTGGCGGACGGCGCGCTGCGGGACGGCGAGATGGAGTGGGAGTACCTGCTGGTCACCGCGCGCCGGAGCGACAGCGGATCCGCATAGGCGCGCACCCGGCCGGCCCGGAGTGCGGAGCAGGGGGCCGGCGCGCACGGGGGAAGGGCGCCGGCCCCCTGGGGTGGGCGCGCGGATGGGGGGCATCCGGCAGCCCACGGGCGTCGAAGGCCCGGCCTGCCGCGCAGGGCGGCCGTCGGCCTCGACGCCAATTGAACTGTAAACCATCTCCGGCGGGTGGTCGGCACCGCCCGGGAGCGCGACCGGCCCCCCGCCGCCCTTGGCCCTCCCCTCCCTCCCCCTCTCCCCCGCTCGTCGTGTCGCGGGGCAGCCGGAGGCCCGGCCGAAATAATGGCGGCGTGAGCACTGGTGGCTACTCGACCGTGATGCGGACCGCTGTGGCGGGCGCGCTCCTGGCCCTCGGCTTCGGCGTCGTCTCGTGCAGTGACGAAGACCCGAAGGACGAGGCGAAGGGCAAGGTCACGGTCGTCTACGAAGACGATGCGATCAAGGCGGAGAACCGGCGGGCCGTCGAGGTGATCCGCAAGTCCCGCGTCCTGGAGCAGTCCGCGGACTGGGTGAACAAGTCCCTGGCCCTCCCGCACGACATGGTCGTGAAGGTCACCGACAAGGTTCCGCCGGGGGTCGAGGACGCGGTCACCCAGCCCGACGGCAGGACGATCTACGTGCCGCCGGCATTCCTCTCCCAGATCCAGGGGACCGCCACCGACGTGGCCAAGACCGTCGCGCGTCCCGCCGCCTTCCCCCAGGACCGGTACAACGCCGACGATCTGACCGCCCTGTCGACGCAGTTCATCTTCGGCCACGAAATGGGCCACGCCCTGCAACGTCAGCTCATGCTGGCGAACATCGCCATGGAGGAGGACGCCGCGGACGGGTTCGCGTCGTTCTACACCGTCAACGTGGTCGGCCCGGCTCCCTCGCTCGCCGCCGCGCTCGTCTTCGACGAAGTCGCCCGCAAGCAGGGCAAGGTGACCCTGGAGGGGCTCTCCAGCGACCACCCCGTCACACAGGCGCGGGTCTTCAACTTCCTCTGCTACCTCGAGGGGAGCGACCCGCAGAAGTACGAAGCGCCCTTGGCCGGCGCCGGCTACCTGCCGAAGTCCCGTGCCCCGCTGTGTCCGCAGGCCTGGGCGATGCTGGACCACGGCTGGTGGACCCAGCTCCGGCCGCACTTCTCGGATGCGTTCAAGGAGCAGGGCGACAAGAAGCAGGAAGAGTCCCGCACCCGCCTGATCGAGGCGACGAAGGCCTTCGCGAAGCAGCTCGACACCTACCGCAGCGGCCAGTGAGCGCGCCCTGCCCGAACGTACCCCGGCCGCCTAGGCCCTGTCGTCAAACTCCCGTCGTCGCCCGGAGGGCGGCCCCGCGGCGTCTGGTGCGTGCTCTCGGCGCGCCGGGCGGAAGACCGCGTACTGGACGTACTTGGCTTTCGCCCGGTGCGGCGAGAGCGCGTGCCAGGCGTCGCGGGGCAGACGGCAGTTTGACGACAGGGCCTAGGGCTTGAGGATCAGCCGGATCGGGTTCCCCTCCTTGCGTTCCAGTGCCTCCACTGCGCGTGCGGCGTCGGCCAGGGGGAAGATCCCGCTGACCGAGCCGGAGAGGTCCAGGCGCCGTCGTCCCACCAGGGCCACCAGGTCGGTCAGGTCCTCGGGCCGCGAGCCGTAGTGGCCGATCACCTGCTGGCGGAACCGGCAGAACCAGGCGTTGTCCTTGATCGTGAACGGCTGGTCGGTGAGGCCGACGAGTACGAGCCGGCCCCGCTCGGCGAGACTTGCCAGGGCCTGTTCCCGCGCGGCCGGGACGCCAGCGAAGTCCAGGGCCGCGGTGATGCCCGCTGTTCCGGCGACGGCGCGCAGGGCGGCGCCGAAATCCGGGTCGGCGGGGTCGAGGGCTGCGTCGGCGCCCAGGTGCAGGGCCCGCTCGCGCGCGGCGGTGAGCGGGTCCACGGCGACGATCGGGCAGGCCCCCACCATGCGGAGCAGCTGCACGGCGTGCGCGCCGAGGCCGCCGACGCCCCAGACGGCCACCGCCTCCGCGGGCCGCACCGCGGCGCTGGAGGTGATCGCCGCCCATGGTGTGGAGACGGCATCGGGGACGATGCACGCCTGCTCGAAGGGGATCCCCGGGGGAAGCTGCACCACCGCGGCGGCGGCGGCCAGAGCGTACTCGGCCCAGCCGCCGTCGAAGTTGACTCCCCGGGTGCCGCGGACTCCCTCGCGGAGCTCACCACCCTGGAGGACGACGTGGTCCCCGGCGCCGACGCTCGTGACGCCGTCACCCAGGGCGCGGACCACCCCGGCCACCTCGTGCCCGAGCGTCACCTTGTCGCCCGCGAGGGGCTGCGGCTTCAGCATGCCCTGGATGAGGTGCACGTCCGACAGGCAGACGCCGGCCGCGCGCACCTGTACGAGGACCTGCCCGGGGCCCGGTACGGGTACCGGCACCTCTTCGACGGCGAAGCCGCCTCCACCGGTGGTCAGCCTCGCGGCAAGCATCGTTCCCACATGTTCCTCCCCTTCGCGGACGCCGTGGTCGGCAGGGGCCGACCACGGCGCCGCGGCGGTGGTTCAGCCGGTGCAGGTGCTCACGGGCGCCGGACTGCGCAGGCAGTTGGTCGGCGTGTTGTTCACGAACGTGCTGCCGGTGACCGCCGTGATCGCGACGCTGGTCCAGATGCCACCGGGGCCGGTGGCCTGCGGTGCCGAGTTGTTGCTCACCGAGGCGTTGGTCAGGGTGTACGTGCCGCCGGAGTTGTAGATGCCGGCGGCGAACGAGCCCGTGCCGGCCGCCGTGTTCATGTCGACGGACGAGTCGGTCACGGTGATGTTGGGAGTGCTGAACAGGACGCGGGAGTCGATACCGCCGCCGTGGGCGTTGCGGCCGGAGACGAGGTTGCGCGACACCGTCGAGCCGTCAGTGACGTTCAAGGTTCCGCCCACGAGGCTGATGCCGCCGCCGATCGCGCCGTCAGCGATCACCTGGTTGTTGGTGACCTGGGTGTTCTGCAGGTTCACGGTGCCGCCGGTCTGCAGGATGCCGCCACCGCCGTCGTCGCCGCTGCCCGAGCCGGTCACCTTGTTGCCGGTGACCGTTGAGTTGTTCAGGTTGGTCGTGCCGCCGGTGATATCCAGGCCACCGCCGCCCGACTGTGCCAGCCCCCCGGTCGCGGACCGGTTGTCGGCGATGGTCGTCCCGTCCATCGTCAGGGTGCCGGCCTCGCTGCGCACCGCGCCCCCCTCGTCGAAGGAGGTGTTGAACTTGGCGCTCCCGCCCGTGAAGTTCATGATGCCGGCCGCGTGGTACAGAGCTCCTCCGAGCCGGGCCCGGTTTCCGGTGAGGGCCGTGTCCGTGACCGTCGCGGCGCCTTCGACGGCGAGGCCGCCGCCGATGCTCGCGCCGCCCGTGGTGCGGTTGTCCTCGATGTGGCTGTCGGTGAGCGTGAGGGAGGACGACGTCCGGCTCCTCATACCCCCGCCGATGTTGGCCGTGTTGCCTTCGAGGGTCAGGTTGTCACCGACGAGGGTCCCGCCGCTCTGGACCAGCACGCCTCCGCCTCCGGTCGCGGCGGAAGGCGCTCCATTCATGACGGTGAGGTCGTTGAGGGTGAGTTTCCCCTGGTTGGCCACGTCGAACAGGCGGTACCCGGTCGCGCCGGTGCGCTTGATGGTTGCGTTGAAACCGTTGATGGTGATGCCGGTGGTGAGCGTGATCGCGGGAAGTCCGTCATCGCCGGACACGGCCGCGGTGACCTCGTAGACGCAGTACGGATCGAGGTTGATGACGGGGTCACCCGTCCCCGCGTTCGCATCGTTGATCGCGTTGATCAGGTCGGTGGTGGAGCAGGTCAGTGTCACGTCTGCGGAGGCCGGGACAGCGGATACGGCTGTGGCGGCCAGGCTCGTCAGGGCGAGGGCGGTCACGGTGCGCAGCCGTCGTGAGGTCGTCCTGTGCCGTCTCATCATGGTGCCTTTCGTGCCTGTGGTCGTGGGACTGCACTCGGGATCGGATCGTGAGCGGCCGCGCCGCTGCTGACCGCGACTATGGATAGCCGGGTGGACCGGAATTCACACCACGCCACGGCGCGGGCTTCGGATATGTCATACAGACGGGTCATCGGCTTTCCAGGACGCGGTGGTGCGGGAGAGCGACGCCGCGGCACAACAGGGGGCGGCGAACCGCCCCCCGCCGTACCGGATGCCGGACCTCGTCTCAGTCGGTGCTGCCGACGAAGGTGACGTACACGGTGCCGTCGTAGCCGGAATTGCCGTTGCTGATGCTCGGCACGTTCTCGACGGTGGCCGCGTTGCCGGCGGCGAAGCTGCCGCCACCGCCACCACCACCGCCGCTGACGGCCTCACCGCCGCCGCCACCGCCGCCGCCACCGCCCCAGCCGCCGCCACCGCCACCGCCACTGCCGTAGTTCGTTCCGTTCGTGCGGAACTCGCCCTCGCCACCCTGGCCGGCGTTGCCGAAGGAGAGCGAGCTGTTGTTGGTCCACGAAGCGCCGGCGTTGGGACCCTTGGAGGTGTGGGTGGGGCCGCCGAGACCACCGATGCCGTCCTGGCCATCGGTCCCCCGGACGCTGTCCACGCCGCCGCCGCCGCGGCCGCCGCCACCGCCTTCGCCGTTCTGGCCGCCGTCACCGCCGGCGGCCGTGCGCACCGTACCTGTGGTGCTGTCGCCGGACTTGCCGCCGGCGCCCGCGCTGATGATCTGGCCCGAGACGGCGGTACCGCCGTTCCCGCCGGCGCCTCCGTCGCCGTCCGCGTTCCCCTCGCCGCCGCCACCGCCGCCACCGGCGTCCAGCAGCAGGTTGGTGGTGGTGCAGCTGCCGAACCCGCTGATGCACGGCTGCGTCGTGGTCAGGTCGACCCCGGAGACGAGGGTCGAGGCACCGCCGCGGCCTCCGCTCGACGTGGCCCCCCACTTGCCGACGTAGTAGAAGAGGTTCGCGCCGTAGCTGCCGGTGAAGGCGTCGATCGAGGTGACGGTCTGGGCCTTGCCGCCGAGCCCGCCGTCGCCGCCGCGGTAGAGCCCGCCGCCGTTGCTGCCGTACCGCCCGGCGCCGCCGAACGCGGTGACGACCATCGGGGTGGCCGTGGTCAGCGAGGTCTGGGTCTGTGCCTGGGCGTCGGACAGCAATTGGCTCAGGGCGTACTGGGACAGCCCGTCCGGGAGCAGGCAGGAGACGACTCCGGTCTGGATCTCGCTGCAGGACACCACGGTCGTCGTCGCCGACGCGCTGGGACACGACAGGACCAGAGACGAACCCAGGCAGATGCTGACGCCGAGCGCTCGGGCCAGGCCACGTGGATGAGGCATGAAGCATCCCTTCGGATCAGGCGCCGGTCTGCGCCCACAAGTACTCGGAGTCCCCGTTTGCGTACCTGATCTCCGACCCGGCGGCAGCAGTTGCCACGAACCAGCGAAGCGGATGCTCCCTTCCGCCTAACGCCGGCGTCCGCCCGTTTGGTGTCGGCCGGGCCCGTCAACCCATGGCTTGGCCGGGTTCGGGTCGGCCCGGCTCTGAGCTGCCCCTCGAAGGGCATTCCGTCCGACCCCGTTGTGCGACAGCCAGTGGCGCGTGCCTCCGGTGCGCAAGCGATCGCCGGTGGATCCATTGATCGGCGGCGACGCCGTCAGAAGGCAGGAATACGCAGATGAACCTTTCTCCAGAACCGCATCGCAGGTTCGGGCCGTTGCCCCGCCGGCAGATCTGGATCGCCGGTGGCGCCGTAGCGTCGCTGGCCCTCGTGGTGGGCGGAGCGGCAGTCTCGACGGTGGCGGCCGCCGCCCCTCCGAGGGCGGTGGTGTCGGCCGATCCCCCGGACCGGCCCGGGCCCGAGAAGTGCTGGACCCCGTGGGACTGCGGCCCGAAGGGGCCGCCTCCGCAGCGCCCCAAGCCTCCGAAACACCACGACGGGGGTTCGAACGGGCAGGTCGGCCCCACGGGCCCGACCGGTCCCACCGGACCGGCCGGTGTGACCGGACCGCCCGGTGTGACCGGTCCCGCAGGGCTCACGGGCCCTGCCGGACTCACAGGCCCTGCCGGCGTCACCGGTCCCATCGGACTGACGGGCCCTGCCGGACTCACCGGGCCTGCCGGCGTCACCGGGCCTGCCGGCGTCACCGGACCTGCCGGCGTCACCGGTCCCATCGGACTGACGGGCCCTGCCGGACTCACCGGGCCCGCAGGCGTCACCGGTCCTACCGGACTCACCGGGCCCGCGGGACTCACCGGAGCGACGGGGCTCACGGGGGCGACGGGGCTCACCGGGCCCGCCGGACCCACCTCGACCTCGGAGGTCATCGGCGAGCCGATGACGCTCGTCCCGGGTGAGGAAGGCACGGTCTTCGCGACCTGCGCCTCCGGAGGAACCCTGGTCAGCGGCGGGTTCCTGATGAACCGTCCCGGCGTCCAGATCCTGCTGAACTCCCGCGGAGCGACTCCCAACACCTGGGTCGTCACCGCACGGAACACGTCCCTCTCGGAAAACGCCACCATCTCGGCCGTGGCCCAGTGCGCCCCCTGAGGCACCTTCGTCAACCCCCTCCCGAAAGGACCCCATGTCCACATCAAAAGGCGGCGCCGCCAAGGTACTCGGCTTCGGTGTCTGTGTGACATCGCTCCTGGCGCTGTCGGTGCCGCCCGCGGCTGCGACGACCACGGCCATCTCCTGCAGCGAGATCCAGACGGGTGTGGTGTCCTGTCTGATGCCGGACGGCCTGTCCCAGTACGACACCGCGGCATTGCTGACGGCTGCTCAGAGCGCCACGACCACCGCGTTGTCCACCTCCACCCCGGTGGTCCTCACCGCCTTCGGCGGAGCCGGTCACGAGGGCACCAACGGCGGCGGCGCCTACAACGGCGGCCACGGCGGCCACGGCGGCAAGGCCCAGACCGTGACGACGCTGGCCTCTTACCAGGCGTCGTTCGGCTCCACCCTCTACTACTACCTGGGCAAGGAGGGCGGCGCCGCCCAGGCCGGCGGCCGGGGCGGTGCCTCCACCCTGGTGTCGGGTGTCGACCTCACCTCCAACACCCCGTGCATCTCCGGGGTTTCCGGCTGCACGACGACCAACCTGCTGGCCGACGCCGGCGGTGGCGGCGGAGGCGGCCAGGGCAACGCCAACGGTGACGGCGGATACGGGGGAGACGGCGGAACCGCCGTGTCGGGACAGGTCATCTCGAACGGAGCCCAGGGACAGGACGGTACGTCCACGACCGGTGCCGTCGTGACGCGGACCGGCGGGGGCGGCTCGGGTGCGGCGAACGGCGACGGCGGCGACGGCGGCCGCGGCGGCTCCGGCGTGGACAGCAAGTCGGGTACCGCCGGCCAGGACGGCGTCGGCGGACTCGGCGGCCCCACCCACACCTCCAACGGCCCCAACGCCGGCGCATCGTGGACGAACAACAATTCGCTCGCCCTCAAGAACGCAGGCCAGGGCGGCGAGGGCGAGTGGCGCACGAACAACACCAACTACGGCGGTGGTGGCGGCGGCGGTGGCGGCTGGGGCGGCGGCGGTGGCGGCGGCGGTGGCGGTGAGGCCATCACGGGCGGCGGCGGTGGCGGCGGTGGCAGTTTCGCCGCCGCGGACACGGTGACGGTGCAGGACGTGCCCGCCATCAGCAACGCCAACAACCAAGGAAACGGATCCCTTTACGCGACCTTCATCGGCACCACGAGCTGAGGTCCCGGGTTCGCTGAGGTCCCGGGTTAGCTGTGGGCCTCCCGCGCCCCGACGGACCCCCGGTCCCTGAACGGCTCCCTCCCGGCCCCCCGCGCGACGGGCCCGGAGGGAGCCGGACCGGCATGGCGCGACGCACGCACGCGCAATCCCATCCAGTCCACACGCGCCCGCTGAGCGTGAGCGGGCGCACGACATGCGCCGCGCGGCCTTCGCCGGTGCGGCGCCGGACGTACCGGGGGCGCCGCCGGAACTCCCGGCTCTTGTGCACCGATCGAGTGGCCTGACACCGCCTTCCAGCGGACCCCGGCGGCGCGCCCGTTTGGCCAGCGCCCCCCGGGTCTACGGATGGCCGGGCCGACGCCCTCACGCTCGGCGCGAATCCGCCCTCTCCCGAAGGAGAATCGTTGACGATGCCCAGAAACCCTCGTTGGCTCGTCGGCCTGGTAGCCGGGGCCGCCGTCCTGTGCGCGGTTCCGGCCACCACGGCCGCGGCGGCGTCCCCGTTCGCCGCCAACCCGGTCACCGCCAACCCGGTCGCCGACTCGACCGTCACCATCGACCACCGCGTGGTGACCCACGGAGAGACCTTCTCCGTCTCGGCCACGGGATTCGGCGCCGGCGAGGAGGTGTACGTACGCCTCGTCCCCCAGGGCCGCGAGGAGCCGCTCCGGGCCGCCCGCGGACTGGACGAGGACCTGACCCTCCGGACCGGCCGGGAAATCGTCACGCTGGCCATCCTGCTCGCAGATGACGACGGCAACGTCTCGGGCAACGTCACCGTGCCGGACCGCAACACCCGTCCCCGCATCTACGGGGAGTACCAGCTCGAACTCGCCGGCCACCGCACGCAGATCTGGCAGCAGACCCGGATCACGGTCCTTCCCTCCTTCTCCTCGGACGACCCCTCCCACGAGGGGACGAAGCCCGGCAAGGGGCCGAAGGACCACAACGGCGAGGGACCCAAGGGGCCCCAGGACCCGAAGGAATCCAAGCCGTCCAAGGAATCCAAGGATCCTCGGGGCGAGGAAGGCCGGCCCGACGGCGAGGGCCGTCCGGACGGCCCTGGCCGGCCCCACCGGCCGTAGCACGGGCCCGCGAGGCCGATCTCCTCGCCGGAACGGGGGCCGCGGCGCATCCGCAGTACGGGGCGCGCCGCGGCCCTCCTTCGCGCCGGGGCGCGTCCGGTGGGCCACCGGTGTGTCAGCTGCCGATGCGTACGACCGAGGCGGAGTCGGCGGAGCGGTCGGCGGTGACGATCTCGGGTCTGCCGTCGCCGTCCAGGTCGGCGGTGGTCACCGACGTCGGGTCCTCGCCGGTGGCCGCGGTGGCGGCGGGCGTGAAGGTGCCGCGCCCGTTCCCGGCGAGCACCGACACCGTGTTGTCGCCGCGGTTGGCCGTGATGAGGTCGGCGTTGCCGTTCCCGTCCAGGTCGGCGGCCGTCACGGAGCGGGACTGGCGTCCCACGCGGTAGGCGACGGGTGGTGCGAGCCGGTGGCCGTCGTTCCTCAGCACGGACACGGTGCTCGTGCCGTTGTCGACGGTGGCCGCTGCGCGCGGCCCGCTGAGCGGGCCCGGTCGGTCATGGCTCTCGCCTCCTCGGGTCGAGTGCACGTATCGAGCTGGGCGGCCCGCACTACCGGCGCACCATTCGACGTCCGGGGACTTCAGCCAGGCAAGCCTGTGGTTGAACTGGACGCTGATGTACCGGTCGGATCCGGTGATGACGGTGTCGGGCGGGTCGGTGGAGAAGTCCTGGGCGGGGCGTGGCCGGGGCGGTGGCTACATAGGACTGCCCTTCGGGGATCGTGTAGACCCCCAGCGGAACCTGTGCAGTAGGCGTCTGTCCGGGAGGGTAGGCGCCGGCCTCGGGGTAGTTCGATCCGTAGACGGGGATGGACGTACGGCCCGGCTCGGGGCGGACGATCAGCCGGCGACTCCCGTCGGTGCGGGTGTGGGTGCCGCCGGGGTTGAGGAACCAGACCTTGTGGCCGCAGAACCAGACGGCCGTCCAGTCACCCGGCTGGTCGGCCACCACGAACTGCATGCCCTGACGGAGCCTGGCACCCCAGTCCTCGATCCGGTCCGTGCCGGCGATGCCTGCCGGGAGACCCGGGTCGGCGAACAGGGGGCGGAGTCACGGGGGCCGGTGCGCGCGAACAGGAAGTTCGAGGGCGATCCTGTCGAGGACGAGCCCGTCGGCCGGCTTGTCGGCGAGCTGGTAGTTGTTCGGGTCGGCCGCCAGGAACCGGCACTGCGGACGGCACGGAGCCGGGACGAAGCCGCCACGAGCGCCACACAGACCGCGAGCAGGCCGAGGGCGAGTCCGGCGCACAGCCGCCTCATCCGGCGCGCTCGATCAGACGGAGGCAACGAAACCCCACCAACCCCAGCGGTAAGAGGGATCACCGGGGACGGATCGTGTGCCGCGGGTGTCGTCCGGTCGTGGATTCCCTCATGGTCCGAACGGGTGTTCAGGGGAGATCGCCGCACCGAACGCGGCTCGCGGTGCGTCGGCCCCCCGACCGACGCACCGCTCCCCCGACTCCGGCAGGTGGACTCCCCACTCGTTCCGCCCACCTGCCCGGGAGCGTCGGCGGCACCTGCGGCCACCGACGCCTCAATATTTGCACTTCAAGTGCAGCAAAGATACCAGGCAAATACGGCACTCACATACAGATCGTGACGAACAACCCAAACGACGCAGCAGTCAGCCGCCACCCGGGGGCGCCCCGCCACCCCCCTTCCCCGAGGGGAAGTTGGCGCACTTCATGAGGGCCGGCGGCGCAATGACACCCACCGCGAACCCGGGCGCACTTTGCCAATTGTTTACCTTTTCTCTCTGCCGGGCCTCACGGACGACCTCATGCCCGAATGGCTCGATCTCGCCGTCTGAGCGCCCCGCGCCCCGGGCTACGGTGCTCACCGCCGGTCCGCCGCCCGGCCCGATCGCGGCCTGCGCACCCCAATCCACCCGTCCCCGAATGGAGCCCCCATGCCGTCTCAGGCGTCCAGACCGAGCAAACGACACACCTGGGGGCCGCCCGCCCTCGCGGTACTCCTCGCCGCGTGGATGACGTGCGGTGCACAGCCGGCCTCGGCCGCGGCCCCGAACGCCGAGGACACGAAGCTCGACCGGATCACCTTCTCCGGCAATCACAACGCGTACGAGAAGAGCACGTACGGGCGGCTGACCGACGGTCTGGACGCCGGGTCGAGGCTCCTGGAAATCGACGTCTACACCGACCCGGTGTCCGGGTGGGTCGTGAGCCACAGCAACCCCGTCTCCAGCGACAGCAACTGCACGCGCAAGAACGTCTTCGGCAAGCAGGTGCGCAACGGCGACCTCGCCGACTGCCTCACGGACATGCGGCGCTGGAGCGACGCGCACCCCGGACACGACCCGGTCTACGTGAAGCTCGAAATGAAGTGGGGATTCTACGGCCGGGGCGACATGGCCCCGGAGGACCTGGACCGGCTGATCGCGCACCGGCTCGGCTCCGACCGGGTGTTCACACCCGGCGACCTGACCGGTACCGCGTACACCGACGCGGACACCGCCGCCCGGGCCGGGGCCTGGCCCACACTGGCCCGGGCGCGGGGCAAGTTCCTGTTCTACGTATGGCCGGGCACCGTCGAGGGCAAGGTCTTCGAGGACAACGTGCCGACCGACGTGGAGTACGGCCGCCACGTCCGCGACCGCGCCGCCGCGGGCCGGCTGCCGGAGGTGATGGCGTGGCCGGCCACCCGGTCGCTGGTCACCCGCTCCGCGTACGAGCCCTCGATCGCACCGTGGTTCGTCCTCTTCAACGACTCCGCCGGCGCCTGGCTGAACGGCGATCCGCTCGCGTACTGCCGCAGCCACTACCTGCTGACGGCCACCAGCGCCCAGAGCGTGACACCGCCCGGCACGACCGACCCCACACCCGGCGAACGGCTCGACTACCTCGGCGAGCACGTACAGCCCTCCGTCATGACCCACGACTGGACGGGCGGCGCCGGGGTCTTCGACGCCCGGGCCCGCAGCTGCTGACGGCCGCGCCGGCGCCGACGGACACAGCGATGGGTTCCCGCCCCCCGAGGGCGGGAACCCACGCACGTCATGTCCCGGATGCCGATCCGGTGGCGGTCAGAGCGGGCGCTCCGGTCATTCGTCGGCTGCGAGCGTGAAGCTACAGCTGGACCACGCGGTGCAGTCCATCTCCGACTGCTCGTCCTCCTGCTCCTGCGGGAGCAGCTCCAGGGCGTTGATGTCAGCCATTTCCTCGGCCCTTCTCGTCGGTTTTCTCGGGTCAACACGACTCGATACGGAGTCCATACCCTCCCAAATCACCCAAACACCCCGCTTGACTGATTCTTTGCACTTTGAGTGCAAGAAAGTGGCTGCGGCCTCAGCCCCCGCTCGACAGGGGGTCCGGGCGGTGCGTCCATGGGAGGGTGAGCGTCGCCCCCTCAGCCCCGGAACCCGATGCGCCGGCCGACGCCCTGCTCCTGCTCGACGTGGCGCGAGCAGTACTCGACCGCTGCGGCGGCCGGCACTGGACGTTCCAGCCGGGCGACGCGTGGTGCTTCGTACGGCCGCCCGCGTCCGCCCCGCGCGCGCACGGCTGGAAGCTCCACGTCTCGGCCACCCCCCTGGCCGCACCCCTGGTCCTGGCCCGCTCGGCCGAGGTCCTGGTTCGCCACGAGGCCTCGTTCAAGTTCGCCACGGACCTCGACCGCGTCGCACGGCTCGGGAACATCTGGTCCGACCGCGGCAGTGGCGGAAAGTTCATCACGGTCTACCCGCGCGACGACGACCAGTTCCGGACGCTGGCGTCCGAGCTCGATGCGGCGACCGCCGGCCTGCCGGGCCCGCGCATCCTCTCCGACCGGCAACTGCGGCCGGGCAGCCTGGTGTTCTTCCGGTACGGCGAGTTCAGCGGAGAGCGGTTCCTGACCGACGACGGCGTGTTCGAGCACCGTATGACCGGCCCGGACGGAAGCGTGGTCAAGGACGAGCGGAAGCCCGGATTCTTCCTCCCTCCCTGGGCGGAGTACCCGTTCCCGGCGGAGGGGGCGGCCCACACCGCGGCGGCGCCCGCGGCGGCGCCCGCGTCCGTGCTGCTGGGAGGCCGGTTCCGGGTCCTGCGCGCGATCCGCCACGCGAACAAGGGGGGCGTCTACCGGGCCGTCGACGAGCACACCGGTTCGGAGGTGGTCGTCAAGCACGCCCGCGCGCACGTCGGCGCCCGGCTCGACGGGACCGATGTACGCGACCGGCTGCGCGACGAGGCCCGGATGCTGGAGCGGTTGGCGCCGACCGGGGTCTCCCCCGCGGTGGTGGACCTCTTCGAGGAGCAGGGCGACCTGTTCCTGGCCGAGGAGCTGGTGCCGGGAACCCCGCTGAACCTCTGGCAGGCGGAACGCGCCCGGCAGGCTCCGCTCACCCGGTCCGAGGCGGTGGCGACGGCGAGACGGCTGGTCGCCCTGCTGCGGACGCTCCATCAGGCCGGGTTCGTCGTATGCGACTTCAAACCCCACAACGTCATCATCACTCCCGAGGGCGCGGTGCGGCTGATCGACACGGAGTACGTGGCCGAGCCGGGCCAGGAGCGCATCCCTGCTTACACGATCGGGTACGCCGCGCCCGAGGTCCTGGCCGCGGGCGCACTCGGCGGGGCGCGACCGGTGCCGGTGCCCGGCCCGGCGGCGGACCGGTTCAGCCTGGGGGTGATGCTGTTCTGCCTGGTCACGGACCTCGACCCGCGGTGGGCGGCCGGCCGGCCCGATGCCGTGCGGCCCCAGGGGGAGCCGGCCCGGCTGTTCTCCCTGATCGCGCTCGCGCACCCGCTGCTGGAGCCGTTCGGCGAGCTGATCAGCGCTCTGGTGCGGAGCGATCCCGAGGAGCGCTGGACGCTCGGGCAGGCCGAGGAGTACCTCCTCGCACTGAGCCGCAGCCCCGGCACGCCCGCCACCCCGGCCGAGTCTGGTGCCTCGGGCGCGTCCGGTGCCGCGGGGGCGGGCGCCGTCGCGGCAGCCGCCCCCCTGTACCGGGCGGCCGCCGTCGACCGGCTGCTCGCCGACGGTCTCGTCCACCTCCGGCGCACGATCACGCCGCATCGGGACACCCTGTGGCCCCGCCCCGAACGGCGCGTGCCGCAGACCGATCCGTGCAACACGTGGAACGGCGCCGCCGGGGTGCTGGCCACGCTCACCCGGGCGGCGCGGGCCGACGGCGACGGGGCGCTGCGCGAGGCCGTGACCGAGGCGGCGGCCTGGATCGACGAACGCCTGTTCACGGCGCCCCGGCTGCTGCCGGGGCTGTGCTTCGGCCGCAGCGGCACGGCCTGGGCCCTGTACGACGCGGCCCGGTTCCTCGGCGACGCGAGGACAGCCGCCCGGGCGGTCGACCTCGCCGGTCGGCTGCCGGTGCGCTGGCACAGCCCGGACTTCACCCACGGCCTCGCGGGCTCCGGTACCGCGCAGCTGCACCTGTGGCACCTCACGGGCGACGTAGCCCTGCTCACCTCCGCGCTGGCCTGTGGCGACGCCGTGCTGGCGGCTGTCGACCGCAGTGACTGCCAGTGGATCTGGCCCACTTCGCAGGCGACCGACTCCGAGCTCGCCGGCATGCGCAGCTACGGGTTCGCGCACGGCACGGCAGGCGTCGGGACCTTCCTGCTGTCGGCCGCGCACGCGGCGCAGGCCGGCCGGCTGCCCCGGCATGCGGCGCGGTTCCTGGAAGCGGCCCTCGGCGCCGGGGCCACCCTCGTCGAGACGGCTCATGTGGAGCGGGGCAACGCGACGTGGCCGGCCCGGGTGGGAGGCGAACCGCAGCTTCGTCCGACCACCCAGTGGTGCAACGGCCCCGCCGGGATCGGCACCTTCCTGATTCGGCTGTGGGCCGCCACTGGTGAGGAGCGCTTCGCCCGGCTGGCCGAGCAGGCCGCCGGGTCCGCGGTGAGCGACCCCTGGCGCGCGGGGCCGGGCGCCTGTTGCGGGAACGCGGGCACCGGCCATTTCCTGCTGGATCTGGCCGAGCTCCGCGGTGAGCACCGCCACCGTGCCCGCGCGGAGGAGATCGCGGGGATCATCGACGCGCAGCACTCCGTCCAGGACGGGCTGCGGCTGACGGCCGACCGGGCCGCGGGCTGTGAGTACGCCAACGGAACCGCGGGCATCCTCGACTTCCTCCTGCGCCTGCGGGACGGCGGCCCGCGCCCGTGGACCGCGCCGACACCGCTTCACGGCTGAGCGCTCGGAGGGAGCAGGCCGTGCCCGAGAACGGGCTGCCGTGGCTCAGGAGGGCGTCATCCACCTGACAGGCGCTCCCCATGCGCCTATAGTGACCACTCGATTGCACTTCGAGTGCAATTAGCGCGTCAAGCTGCCCCTCCCCCGTACGGCACCGCACCCCCGCGAGGGAGGGGCGTCGCGATCAACCCCGATCAGGAGTGGAAGACGTGATGGACGACGCCCGACGCCCCAGGAGCAGAACCGGATCGGACCGGCGGGAGCCGGAACCGGCCCCCGCCCGCAACCCCCGACCGCAGGGCTCCGCCGGCCCCGCGGGTCTCACCCGCCGGAGCCTCCTGCACAGCGGGGTGCTGGCCACGGCGCTCGCCGCCCTGGAACTGGCCGGAAGGTCCTCCACCGTCCCGATGAGGACGGTCTCGGCCTCGTCGCCGAGCGATCGGGCCGGTGAACCGGCCCTGCCCGACATCCAGTTCGACATCGCCCGGTTCACGGCCCCCGTGACCATCGAGGACGGGGTCGAGGTGCAGTTCGGCCCGGTGCACACGCTGTTCGTCACGGCCCGTCTGCTGCGGGCCCCCACCGGCATGGACCAGGCCAAGCTGAGCGGAGCCCTGACCGCGATCGAACGCGCGTACCCCTTCAGCCCGGCCGGCGTCTTCACGTTCGTCTCGTACGGGCTGCCGTACTTCAGCCGGCTGCCCGGCGGACTGCACGGCCCCCTGGTCTCCGCGCACATGCCCCGCCTGAAGTCCGCGACGGGCCGCTACGCACTGGAGGAGGCGGTGGCGGGCCCCACGGACGTCAGCCCCGCCAACCCCGGGATCGTCAAACGCCGGTTGAACGTACCGGTGTCCATCGAGGACAACGACCTCCTGCTCACGCTGCGCAGCGACGACGCCGGGCACATCCAGGATGTGCTGCGCTGGCTCGGCGGGAGCCAGATCCTGGCCGGCCGCCCCCAGCCCTCGCCGCACCTGGAGGACCTCCTGGTCTTCACGTCGAGCCGGGCGATGTTCACGCAGATCGGGCTGCCGCGGAAACTGGCGGACGCCGAGTCGCTCGTCTACGCCTTCATGGTCAACCCGAGGTCGCCGATGTGGATGGGGTTCGCCGACCAGCAGGTCGACGGGAGCGCCCCGGCCGCGGACGTCACCTTCCGGGCGAGCGGGCTCACCACGTGCGCCCCGGGGGACTACTTCGACCACGGCGCCGTCCAGCACCTCTCGCACGTCATCCTGGACCTCAAGCAGTTCTACGACGTGGACGACGCCGGGGTGCCCGGCGACGACGCCGCGTTCTCGGAGCGCGTGCAGTACATGTTCCGCTCCACGCCGCCGCCTTCGGCCGGCAACGCCGACCAGATCACCGACGGCGGCGGACCCGCGTTCCTGCCGAACGCCTTCCGGGGCACGGGCGACGCCGAGGCGAGCGCCCGGGGCACCGGCACCCCGGAGGGCGAGCACCGCATGGGACACCTCTCGTGCCTGCAGAGGTCCTCGCGCAGGGCCGACGGCAAGCCCCTGCACCTGCGCATGGACGGGCCGGGGTACGACTCCATGGACGTGCCCGACGGATCCGCCCAGCCCAAGCTGGAGTTCACCGCCTTCGTCCCGACCGCCGAGTTCTTCGCCCGGATGCGCACCGACCAGGCCTCACTCGACCTGGCGTCCCGGCACGGCGTGCCCGAGGACGAGAACGGCCTGGAGCGGTTCCTGACGGCCACCCGGCGCCAGAACTTCCTCACCCCGCCGCGCCGCCACCGGGCGTTCCCCCTGGTGGAGCTGGTCTGACGGCGAGGCCGAAGAAGTCCCCGATCACCCGCACCGAGTCGAAGCCGCGGCGGTCCTGCCGGAGGAGGCTGCCGAGCGTCCTGCCCGCGGTGGGGATGGCGTGGCCGCCGCCGTGAACGGTGCAGAGCACGACCGGCGGGTGGGGATCCTGCCGGAACTCGGTGTACTCGACGAGGTCCGTCCGGATCCCCGTCGGGTACACCCCGCGGCCGCAGGGCGACGGGGCGGGCACCGCGGACACGGCGGACATGGCGGACACCGCAGCGACGTCCACTCCGTTGCGGCGGGCGTAGTACTCCGCCGTCTCCCGCGCCGACAGGCACGTCCCGCCCGAATGCCGTCCACCCAGGGTCACCCTGCCGCCCCCGTACGGCACGACCCGGTCGCCGGTCCCGTGGATGAGCAGGGTCGGCAGCGGATGGATCCGCGAGGTGCGCGGGGCGAAGTTCTCCGCCACCGGCTGGGTCGCGGCGATCACCGCGGCACCGGCGAGGCGTTCGGGGATCTCGTGCAGGAGCCGGAAGACGAGGTACCCGCCATTGGAGAAGCCCACCGCGTGGACGCGGGAGACGTCGGCGCCATGGCTGCGCCCCAGGCGGTCGATGACGGCGGTGGTGAAGGAGACCTCGTCCACGGCCGCCGTGCGGGCCGCGAAGCTCGTGTCCACGCGGGCGTCGTTCCAGTGCCACCGGTGGCTGTCGAGGTAGGCGACGATCGCCCCCGACGTGTTCACGACACCGTCGAGCGCCCGGCGGGTGGCCAGCCGGAGCGTCCTGGCGCTCTGGTAGGCGCCGTGGAAGACGAGCACCACCGGAGCGTTCTCCCTCGCCGGGACGGGGCGGACCACGGTGAAGGAGCGTCGCAGCCCACCGATGTCCAGGCTCTGCCGACTGACCACCGCACCGTACGCAGCGCCCAACACCCTCACTCCCTTCACGTCCCACCTGCCTCTTGCGCGAGCCGCCGGTGCAGGGCGGGGCCGCCCAACGCAACGGCCGCGAACAGGGCGGCCGCGGTGACCGGGCCGGGTTCGGAGATCCACCGCCCGATCGCACTGTCGACGGCGAGCGCGGCCGCGACCAGGAGCACCTTGCCCAGCAGCAGGCCGCGGTACAGCCGGCGGCCGACCGGGAGCCGGCCGAGGCGGGCGCGACGGCGGCGCAGCAGCTCCATCGCCGCTGTGGCGCAGAGCACGAGTGCGAGGACCCGCAGTGCGTGCTCCCAGGCCGGGGTGCCCGAGCCGAGCGCCCAGACCCCGCCCATGACGGCGCCCGCGAGCACGTAGACGACGGACACGACTGCCTCCCGACCCTCCGGGTCCCCACGACGACACACCAATAACTTGCACTTGGAGTGTCATTAGTTTGGGCGCGGCGCGTCAAGCCCGCGCCCCTCCCGCGCACGGTGACCCACGCGGGTGACGCAGCCACGCCGCGTGACCGGCGGACGGAAACCGCTGGTAGAGCTGATGCATGACAGCGGAGTCGGGGACAGAGCTGCGGACCCTGCGGCCGGGCGAGTGGGACGTGTGGTTCGCCACCCTGGAGCGCGCCTTCGGCGGAGCACCCAAGGCTCCCGGCGTCCGTGAGCTCTGGCGGACGCTGACCGAACCCGAGCGCTCGCTCGGGGCCTGGGCCGGCGACGACTGCGTGGGCACGGCCGGAGCCTTCTCCTTCCGGCTCTCGGTCCCGGGCGGGGCCCTGGTCGCGGCGGCCGGCGTCACGATGGTGAGCGTCGCGGCCACGCACCGCAGGCGCGGCCTGCTCACCGCGATGATGCGACGCCAGCTGGACGACGTGCACCTGCGGGGCGAGCCCATGTCCGTCCTGATCGCCTCGGAGCCGGACATCTACGGCCGTTTCGGCTACGGCATGGCCGCCTACCAGCTCTCCGCCCTCATCGACACCGACCGGGTCCGACTCGCCGCACCGCACAGTACGGACACGGTGCGGATCCGGTACGCCGACCCCGTGGCGTCACTCGACGCCTGCGAGGCCGTGTACGCCCAGCGCGTGCCGCTGCGGCCCGGGATGCTGGCACGCCGGCCCGGCTGGGAGCAGCTGGCCGTCGTCGAGGCGGACGGCTCCGGGCCGGCGGGCGGAGCTCCGCTGCAGTGCGTGCTCGCCGAGCGCGACGGGGTGACCGTCGGGTACGCCCGTTTCCGCAACAGGCCGGAATGGGACGCGGGCGGCCCCCGGGGCACGGTCGTGGTGGACGATCTGGAGGCGCTGGACCCGGCCGCCCACGCCGCCCTGTGGAGGTTCCTGTTCTCCATCGACCTGACGTCGCGGCTCTCGCTGCCGAACCGGCCCGCGGACGACGTGTGGCTGCACCTCGTCTCCGACGTCCGCCGGTGCCAGCTCCGGCTGCGTGACGCACTGTTCGTCCGGCTGGTGGACGTCCCTGCGGCGCTGCGGGCCCGGACCTACCGCGCGCCCGTCGAGGTCGTCCTCCAGGTCGAGGACCCCGTCTGCCCGTGGAACGAGGGGCGTTGGCGGCTCACCGGGGGCGTCGACGGGGCGGAGTGCGCGCGCACCGGCGCCGACCCCGAACTGGTGCTGTCCGTACGGGATCTGGGCTGCGTCTATTTGGGCGGCATCTCGCTCACCGCACTGGCCTCGGCGGGGCGGGTCCACGAGCTGAGGCCCGGAGCCCTGGCCCAGGCCTCCACGGCCTTCACGAGCGACCTCGCCCCCTGGACGCCGCACGCCTTCTAGAGCGAGCGGCGTCCGGCGGCTCGCGGGCCGGGAGTTCGGGGTGCGCCGCGCTCGTGCGCCGCGCTCGTGCGACGCGCTCGTGCGACGCGCTCGTGCGCCGGGACCGGCGGCGTGGCAGGGGCGGGGGCGGCTTCCCGGCGGCGGTCGCCGGCCGGGGCCGGCGTGCGGAAGCAGGCGCACGGCGAGTCGACGGACGACAGGGGCCGCCGGTCACGCGCGGGCGCAACGCACCCGCATGCGCGGGACCGGTGCCGGGGTTCACGCGGCGTGACTCCCGTCACTTCCAGTGACGGATGGGGCATGCGCCGCGAGTGCCTGGGCAAGGGAGCCGAATGCAACATGCACCGCGGGTGAGCCGCGGTGTCGGAAGCGGAGGTACAGCGCGTCGTGTCGGAGCAGAGAACCATCCACATCGCAGGAACGTGGCGGTCCGCGGTCTCAGGAGCCACTCGTGAGGTCCTGGACCCGGCGGACGCCGGCGTCCTCGCCGTCGTCGCCGAGGGCGGCACCGCCGACACCGACGCCGCCGTCAGCGCCGCCCGGGCCGCCTTCGACGGCGGCGAGTGGCCGCAGACCCCGGTGGCGGAGCGTGCCGCCCTGCTGCGCCGCACCGCCGACCTGCTCCAGCGCGACCGCGAGCGCATCGCCCTGGTGGAGAGCCGGGACGCGGGCAAGACCCTGGAAGAGGGGCGCGTGGACGTGGACTGCGTCACGGACGCCTTCCGCTACTTCGCCGACCTCGTCACCGGCGAGAACGCGGGGCGCGTGGTCGACGCCGGGTCCCCCGACATCCACAGCGTCGTCGTCCACGAACCGGTGGGCGTCTGCGCGCTGATCACGCCGTGGAACTACCCGCTGCTCCAGGCGAGCTGGAAGATCGCCCCGGCGCTGGCCGCGGGCAACACGTTCGTCCTCAAGCCCAGCGAGATCACCCCGCTGTCCACCGTGGAGCTCATCGGCCTGCTGGCCGAGGCCGGCCTGCCCGCCGGTGTCGCCAACCTGGTGACGGGAGCCGGTGACCCCGTCGGCGCCCGTCTTTCCGCCCACCCCGACGTCGACCTGGTCTCCTTCACCGGTGGCCTCGCCAGCGGGACGAAGGTCATGCGGGCGGCGGCCGACTCCGTCAAGAAGGTCGCCCTCGAACTGGGCGGCAAGAACCCGAACGTCGTCTTCGCCGACGCCTGCGCCACCGACGAAGGCTTCGACACGGCCGTCGACCAGGCCCTCAACGCCGCGTTCATGCACAGCGGCCAGGTCTGCTCCGCCGGGTCCCGCCTCATCGTGGAAGAGACCGTCGCCGAGCGCTTCGTCGCCGAACTCGCCCGCCGGGCCGACCGGATCCGCCTCGGCCGGGGTACCGACCCGGGCGTCGAGTGCGGGCCCCTGGTCTCCGCGGCCCAGCTCGCACGGACGCAGGAGTACGTGGCCTCCGCCCTCGCCGAGGGCGCGGTGCTGCGCTCCGGCGGCTGCCGCCCGGACGGGCCCGGCTACTTCTACCGGCCGACCGTCCTGGACGGCTGCCACCGGGGGATGCGCGTGGTGCGGGAGGAGGTCTTCGGCCCGGTGCTGACCGTCGAGACGTTCCGTACGGAGGACGAGGCCGTCGCGCTCGCCAACGACACCGAGTACGGACTCGCCGGCGCCGTGTGGACCGCCGACCAGGGCCGTGCCCGCCGCGTGGCCGGCCGGCTGCGCCACGGCACCGTCTGGATCAACGACTTCCACCCCTACCTGCCGCAGGCGGAGTGGGGCGGCTTCGGCAAGTCGGGCATCGGGCGCGAGCTGGGCCCGGCCGGCCTGGCCGAGTACCGCGAGTCCAAGCACGTGTACCAGAACCTCGCTCCGCGCCCCGTGCGCTGGTTCGCGGGCTGAAGGAGGAGGAGACCCATCACCACGCACACGCACACGGACGAACACGCGCACGAGCACGAGTTCCGGTACGACTACGTCGTCGTCGGCGGCGGGACCGCGGGTTCGGTCATCGCCTCCCGCCTGACCGAGGACCCGGACGTCACCGTCGCCGTCATCGAGGGCGGCCCCAGCGACGTCGACCGGCCCGACGTGCTGACCCTGCGCCGCTGGATGGGCCTGCTGGGCGGCGAACTCGACTACGACTACCCCACCACCCAGCAGCCGCGCGGCAACTCTCACATCCGGCACAGCCGCGCCCGCGTCCTCGGCGGCTGTTCCTCGCACAACACCCTGATCGCGTTCAAGCCCCTGCCGTCCGACTGGGACGAGTGGTCGCAGGCCGGCGCCGAGGGCTGGCACGCCGCCGCCATGGAGCCCTACTTCGACAAGCTCCTCAACAACATCGTCCCCGTGGCCGAGAAGGACCGCAACGCCATCGCCCGCGACTTCGTCGACGCCGCGCAGTCGGCGCTGGGCGTGCCGCTCGTCGAGGGGTTCAACCGCAAGCCGTTCCACGAGGGCGCCGGGTTCTTCGACCTCGCGTACCACCCCGAGGACAACAAGCGCTCCTCCGCGTCGGTCGCCTACCTCCACCCCGTGATGGACGACCGCCCCAACCTCCGCATCTTCCTGGAGACCTGGGCGTACCGCCTCGAACTCGACGGCTCCCGGGTGCGCGGCGTGCACGTACGGTCCAAGGACGGCACGCAGTCCCTCGTCACGGCGCGCCGTGAGGTGCTGGTGTGCGCGGGTGCCGTGGACACCCCGCGCCTCCTGCTGCACTCCGGTATCGGTCCGCGCGCCGACCTGGAGGCCCTCGGCATCCCGCCGGTGCACGACCTGCCCGGGGTGGGCGAGAACCTGCTCGACCACCCTGAGTCGGTGATCGTCTGGGAGACCGACGGCCCGATTCCGGAGAACTCGGCGATGGACAGCGACGCCGGCCTGTTCGTGCGGCGCGACCCGGACTCCCCGGGGCCCGACCTGATGTTCCACTTCTACCAGGTGCCCTTCACCGACAACCCGGAGCGCATCGGCTACGAACGCCCCGCGCACGGTGTGTCGATGACCCCCAACATCCCCAAGCCCCGCAGCCGCGGCCGGCTCTACCTGACCAGCGCGGATCCCGAGGTCAAACCCGCCCTGGACTTCCGGTACTTCACGGACGAGGACGACTACGACGGACGGACCCTGGTGGACGGCATCAAGCTGGCCCGTGAGATCGCCGCGACCGAGCCACTGGCCGGCTGGCTGAAGCGGGAGGTCTGCCCGGGGCCGGAGATCACCGACGACGAGGCGCTGAGCGCGTACGCCCGCTCGGTCGCCCACACCGTCTACCACCCGGCGGGCACCTGCAAGATGGGCGCTGCCGACGATCCCACCGCCGTCGTGGGGCCCGACCTGAGGGTGCGCGGCCTCGACGGGATCCGGATCGCGGACGCCTCCGTCTTCCCGACGATGACCGCGGTGAACCCGATGATCGGAGTCCTCATGGTGGGCGAGAAGGCCGCCGAACTGCTGTCCCTGGAAGGAGGTCACCGATGAACGCCGCACCCGCCGCCACTGAGGCGGCCGCCACACCCGTCGAGGAGCCCGTCTTCGCGGTCGAGGGCCTCTGGAAGGTCTTCGGCCCCAAGGGCGCGGCGGCGAAGGTCCCCGGCTCGGAGCACGCCGGACTGCCCGCCGCGGAACTGCGGCAGCGCACCGGCTGCACGGCGGCCGTCCGCGACGTCACCTTCGACGTCCGCAAGGGCGAGGTCTTCGTCGTGATGGGTCTGTCCGGTTCGGGCAAGTCCACCCTCGTACGGTGCCTCACGCGGCTGATCGAGCCCACGGCCGGAACCCTCGCCCTCGACGGCGAGGACGTCCTCGCGATGGACACCGGCCGGCTGCGCGCGCTGCGCCGCCACCGGGCCGCCATGGTCTTCCAGCACTTCGGTCTGCTGCCGCACCGCAGCGTCCTGGACAACGTCGCCTACGGCCTGGAGATCCAGGGCGTCGGCCGCGCCGAACGCCGGGAAAAGGCCGCCGAGATGGTCGACAAGGTCGGCCTCACCGGGCTGGAGGAGCGCCGTCCCGGACAGCTCTCCGGCGGCCAGCAGCAGCGCGTCGGGCTCGCCCGGGCGCTCGCCGCCGACCCCGAAGTACTGCTGTTCGACGAGCCGTTCAGCGCGCTCGACCCCCTGATCCGGCGCGAGATGCAGGACGAGGTCGCCCGGCTCCACCACGAGGAGGGGCGCACGATGGTCTTCATCACGCACGACCTCGCCGAGGCCCTGCGCCTGGGCGACCGCATCGCGCTGATGCGGGACGGCCGCATCGTGCAGCTGGGCACGCCCGAGGAGATCGTCGGTTCCCCGGCCGACGACTACGTACGGGACTTCGTGCGCGACGTCCCGCGCGAACAGGTCCTCACCGTACGCAGTGCGATGCGCCCTGCCACCGGCGAGGCGGCCGGACAGGGCCCCGCGCTGACCCCCTCCACCACCGTGGCCGAGGCCATCGAGGCCGTCGTCCGCAGCGGCGGCCCGGCCCGGGTCGTCGACCGCGGCCGGTGCCTCGGCATCGTCGACGAGGCCGGGCTGCTCGCCGTGGTGGCCGGGCTCCCGGCGGGGACCGGACGGGAGGTGGCGGCATGACCGGCACGCCCCGGCCCGCCGTCGCCACCCCCGGCACCGGGGGGTGGCGCGGATGACCGCGACCACCGCCCCCGCCCGCGAACCCTCCCGGCCGGGCGGCCCGCAGTCGTCCGGCTGCCCCGGCGACGCGAAGCACCGCGCCGCGGACCGGCCCGCGGCGAAGAGCCCGGCTCCCCGTGACCGCACCGCCGCCGCGAGACGCGCGGCGGCCGGGGACCGGCCGGCGGACCGTGTGCGCGGCGGCCGGACCCTGCTCGGACGCCCCCTCGGCCGCGGACTGCTCCTGCCGCTCGCCGTCGCCGCCGCCGTACTGGTCCCGCTCGCCGTCGTCTTCCCGGGCGCCGGCAGCTGGCCCGCGGCGCTGGCCGTCGACCTCTCGGGGCCGCTCGGCCGGGCCGGCGACTGGATCATCGACCACCGGGACAGCCACCCGCTGTTCCTCTACTTCTTCGGCCATATCAGCAACGCCGTGGTCGTGTCGGTCCGCGCCGTCTACGTCGTCCTGCTCGCCGCGGGCTGGACCGGCGTCACGGCGCTGGCGGCCCTGGTGGCCTGGCGTCTGGCGGGCCTGCGGCTCGCCCTGACGTGTGCCGCCGCCTTCGCCGCGTGCGGGCTGCTGGGCATGTGGGTGCCGACCATGCAGACGCTCGCGCTGATGGTCGTGGCCGTCGCCGCCTCCGTCGCCGTGGGCGGGCTCCTCGGTCTCGCCGGCGGGCTCTCCGCGCGCGCCGACCGCGTCCTGCGGCCGGTGCTCGACACCATGCAGATCCTGCCCGCCTTCGCGTACCTGCTGCCGATGGTGCTGGTCTTCGGCATCGGCGTGCCCGCCGCCGTGCTGGCCACCGTGGTGTACGCCGCCCCGCCGATGGCCCGCCTCACCGCCCTCGGCCTGCGCGAGGCCGACGCGGGAGTGCTGGAGGCCGCCGCCTCGCTCGGCGCCACCGGCCGCCAGCGGCTGCTGACGGCCCGGCTGCCGCTCGCCCGCCGGCAGCTGCTGCTCGGCGTCAACCAGACCATCATGACCGGCCTTTCGATGGCCGTGATCGCCTCCGTGATCGGCGCGGGTGGCCTCGGCGACCGGGTCTACCAGGCCCTCGCCTCCGTGGACGTCGGCGCCGCCCTGGCCGCCGGCATCCCCATCGTGCTGCTTGCCGTGGTCCTCGACCGCACCGCCGACGCGGCCGGCCGGCGGATCGGCGGCACCGAGGCCCCGGGACGCGGCCCGCGGCAGCTGCTGCTCCGCGTGTTCGACGGCTGGTACGGATGGCTGCTGACCGTCCTCACGGCGGTGGCCGTCGCCGTCGCCGGCCGGATGGCGGGCACCTCGCTGTGGCCGGCGTCCTGGACGGTGCCCATCGCCGCGCCCGTGAACGAGACGGTCGCCTGGATGACCGCCCACCTGTACTCCGGTGTGCCCGTCGTCGGCGGCACCGCCGACTGGGCGGCCCGGTTCACCGGCTGGGTCCTCGACCCCCTGCGCGGCGGTCTGCAGGCGGCGCCCTGGTGGCTGCTCCTGCTGTGCGCCGGTGCTCTCGCCCTGCTCGTCGGCACCTGGCGCACCGCGCTCACGGCCGTCCTCGCCCTCGCCGCCGTCGGCGTGCTCGGTGTGTGGGACGCCTCCCTCGACACGCTCTCCCAGGTCCTCGCGGCCGTCGCCGTCACCCTCGTACTGGGCTTCGCGATCGCGGTGGGCGCCGCCCGCAGCGACCGCGCCCAGCGTCTGCTGCGCCCCGTGCTGGACGTGTGCCAGACCCTGCCGCAGTTCGTCTACCTCATCCCTGTGGTCGCGCTCTTCGGGGTGGGCCGGGCTCCGGCCGCGGCTGCCGCCGTCGTGTACGCCCTGCCGGCGGTCGTACGCATCACCACGCAGGGCCTGCGCGAGGTGGACCCGGCCGCGCTCGAATCCGCGCGCTCGCTGGGCGCGACCCGCTCGCAGCAGCTGCGGCAGGTCCAGCTGCCGCTTGCCAGGCCCGCCTTGCTGCTCGCCGTCAACCAGGCGGTGGTCCTGGTCCTCGCCGTCGTCATCATCGGCGGTCTGGTCGGCGGTGGTGCGCTCGGCTACGACGTCGTCCTCGGCCTCGCGCAGGGCGACCTGGCCACCGGCCTCGTGGCCGGCGCCGCGATCGTATGCCTCGGCCTGCTGCTCGACCGCGTCACCCAGCCCGCGAAGGAGGCCTGAGATGCGAAACCGACCCTTCCCCGGACGACGCGACGGACACGCCGGAAGCCCGGCGGATTCCGGCGACGCCGGACACCCCGGCCGCCGCAGACGCGGGCGCCCCGGCCGCCGGGGCACGGCCCTGCTCGCGGCGGCGACCGGGCTCGCCGTGCTCACCGGCTGCGGAGCGGCCGACATGACACGGCAGACGTCCCCGTACGCCGCCGCGCGAGGCGCGAAGACCGTCACCCTCTCCGTACAGTCCTGGGTCGGCGCCCAGGCGAACACCGCCGTCGCGGCCTATCTCCTCGAACACGAGCTGGGCTACCGCGTGGACACCGTGCAGGTCGACGAGGTTCCCGCATGGGACGCGCTCAGCCAGGGCCGCGTCGACGCGATCATGGAGGACTGGGGCCACCCCGAGCAGGAGAAGCGGTACGTCGAAGGCAAGAAGACGATCACGCGGGGCGGCGACCTGGGCGTGACGGGCCACATCGGCTGGTTCGTCCCCACCTACTTCGCCGAGGCCCACCCGGACGTCACCGACTGGAAGAACCTCGACAAGTACGCCGACCAGCTGCGCACCGCCGAGAGCCGCGGCAAGGGCCAGCTGATGGACGGCTCGCCCTCGTACGTCACGAACGACAAGGCGCTGGTGAAGAACCTGGGGCTCGACTTCGAGGTCGTCTTCGCGGGCTCCGAGGCGGCCCAGATCACCCAGATCAGGCAGTTCGCCAAGGAGGGCAAGCCCTTCCTGACGTACTGGTACAAGCCGCAGTGGCTCTTCGAGCGGGTCCCGATGACCGAGGTGAAGCTCCCCGAGTACACCGAGGGCTGCGCCGACGTCCCGGAGAAGGTGGCCTGCGCGTACCCGCACACGCCGCTGCAGAAGTACCTGAACACGCGCTTCGCCGAATCGGGTGGCAAGGCCGCCGCGTTCCTGAAGAAGTTCCGCTGGACCACGGCGGAGCAGAACGAGGTGGCCCTGATGATCGCCGAGGAGAAGCTCTCGCCGCAGGAGGCGGCGAAGAAGTGGGTGGAGCGCAACGAGGCCGTCTGGCGCCCCTGGCTGGCCTGACCGCCCCTGCCTGGCCTGGCCCCTTCCCGCAGGCTCCCTCCGCACGGCCCCGCGCACGAGTGCGCGGGGCCGTCGACGACGGCGGCGCCCGCCCCGGCGTCGCAGGCTCCCCTGACGTCAGGGCTTCCCCGAGGAGCCGGTCACCTCGTCGACGACGGCGTACTCGGCATTCACCCGGATGGGGAATCCGTCGGCCTCCAAAACCGCGAGGGCCGGTGTCCGAGCCCCCGTTCTGTCGCGCTCCGCGCAACGCCGGGGGCGGGGCGGTGGGTGCCCCGCCCCGGCGGGTGGCGCGGGGGGTCAGGAGGTGACCAGGGCCTCCAGGGCGGGGACCGTTGCGGCCGGGGTCGGCAGCGCGGCGTTCTCCGCCCGGAGGCGGGCGGCGCCCTCGCGCAGGGCCGGGTCGGTGATGAGGCGGGTGAGGAGCTCGGTGTCGACGTCGTCGGAGGAGGAGCGCAGGGCGGCGCCGCTGCCCACGAGGGCGTCGGCATTGGTGAAGTGGTCGGCGCCCTGGGGCAGCACGAGCTGCGGCAGGCCGGCCTGCAGGGCGGTGAGGAAGGTGCCGGAGCCGCCGTGGTGGATCAGGCCGTCGGAGGCGGTGAGCAGCTCGGCGAGCGGAACCCAGGGCAGCGGGCTCACGTTGTCCGGGAGGGTGCCGAGCGCGGCGAGGTCGGTGTCGCCGACGGCGAGCAGGAACTCGGCGTCCACCGAGGCGGCGGCCTCGATCAGGCGGACGATGGAGCGGACGCCGTCCATCTCGGTGAGCACGGTGCCCAGCGTGACGGCGACGCGCGGGCGGGCGCCGCGGCGGAGCAGCTCGGCGGGGACCGTACCACCGCCGTTGTAGGGCAGGTAGCGCATCCGCATGCCGCCGGGGTCGCCGCCGAGCGAGGCGGGGACGATGTTCAGCGCGGTGGCTCCGGCGGGGCCGTCCACCCCGTACGTCTCGTACGCCTCGGTGAAGTTGGCGGCGATCCGGCCGACCATGTCGATGCCGGACATGACGCCGAAGTTCTGGATCACCGACGGGATCTTGAGCTTGGCCGCGACCAGGGGGGCGGAGGCCTGGAAGGAGTCGTAGACCAGCAGGTCGGCGCCCCAGTTCTCGGCGACGTCCAGCAGACCGTCCACGGTGGGGCGCGAGACGAGCGCGAAGCCGCGGGCCGCCATGTCGAGGATCTGGTCCGGGGTCATGTCGGGGGCGACGTAGCGCGTCTGCTCGCCGGTGGACTGCTCGAACACGTCCCGGATGGTGCGGCCGTCACCGATCTCGACGATCGGGAAACCGGCCTCGCGAAGCCGGTCCAACGGCTGCGAGCCCGCGAACAGCACCTCGTGCCCGGCGGCACGCAGGGCCTGCGCGGTCGGGATCATCGGGAAGAGGTGGCCTGCCGCGGCCGGGCTGGTGAAGAGTATGCGCACGGTTTCTCCTTGCCAGTGGTCTGCCGGTCGAGGCCGAGTCGTGCGGGCTCGCCCCGGTTCCCTTCGGGAAACTGCCGGGCGGCGATGTTGTGTTCCCGCTGAAGGGGGCGATAATCGGACGTTCTGGGACGGGACTTGTCGGCCAGCAGCCCTCCCCTCCGGGCGCCACCACTGCCACGTCCCGGCTCCCACCGCCTCGACGCCGTCCGCGGCCACCTCCTCGAAGAGGCCGGCCGAGTGTCACCCGGATGCACGTGGCGAAACGCCGCCACGGACCCCGCGCGAGCATCGCCGCCAGCACGGCGCCCAGCGCGATGCCGATGACCCCGGCTGGGCGCGGCTGGGCGGGGGCGTCGCGGCCCGTGCCGGTGGAGGCCGCGCTCCGTGCCGGGCCGCCCGGAACTCCGCCGCGAGGGGCCATCCGTAGGCGCATGGGGAACGCACGAGGCTCCCGGAGCGCATCGCTCCGGGAGCCTCGTGACGGGTCTGCGATCAGGCGACCGTGATGTTCTCCGCCTGCGGGCCCTTCTGGCCCTGCGTGACGTCGAAGGTCACGGCCTGGCCCTCCTGGAGCTCACGGTAGCCGTTGGCGTTGATGTTGGAGTAGTGCGCGAAGACGTCCGGACCGCCGCCGTCCTGCTGGATGAAGCCGAAGCCCTTTTCGGAGTTGAACCACTTCACGGTTCCGCTGGCCATGCTCGTACCTCTCAGTTCGATGTGGGGTCCGCACCGCGCGGCCCCGGGAGGTGATCGCCCTGGTCCGGCACTGCACAGCAGAATGCCCACGCCAGGGCGCGGGCAGGGACTGCGAACCACGACAGCTGACGCTGACGCTACACGGCGGAACTGCCCCTCACCAGAGAGCAACGATCACTCGTTTGCGACGAGCCGTACGAACTGCGCCCGAACGGGGCGTCATCCGCGCGGCGCAGAGCCCGTTCGGCGCCCTCCCCGTCTACCCTCTGCGGTCAGAGCGGTCCGCGATACGGGTGAGGTGTGTGCGGTTTGGAAGGCCGGTGAGCGCGGCCCGGGAGGCACTCGCGGGGCTGCTCGCAGAGGCGCACGCACTCCTGCCCGACACCGTGGCCCTGCGCCGGAGCATCCACCGCCACCCCGAGCTGGGTACGGATCTGCCGCGCACACAACGCGCCGTCCTGGACGCCCTGGCCGGACTGCCGCTCGATGTGGCCACCGGATCCGGCCTCAGTTCCGTCACCGCCACCCTCGACGGCGCACTGCCGGGGCCCACGGTCCTGCTGCGCGCCGACATGGACGCCCTGCCCCTGGACGAGGAGACCGGCCTGGACTTCACCTCGCAGGTGCCGGGTGTCATGCACGCCTGCGGTCACGACGCCCACACCGCCATGCTCGTCACGGCCGCCCGGCTGGTCTCGGCGCGGCGCCGAGCACTGGCCGGGCGCGTCGTGTTCATGTTCCAGCCGGCCGAGGAGTCCGGCGGGGGTGCCCTGCGCATGATCGACGAGGGTGTGCTGCGGACCGCGGACGGAGGGAGCGTGGACCGCGCCTTCGCCCTGCACCTCACCACCCGCTTCGACAGCGGCACCCTCCACCTGCGGCCCGGGCCGACGTTCGCGGCCTCCGACCTGTTCCGGGTGAGCGTCCGCGGGCGGGGCGGGCACGCCTCGGCCCCGCATCTCGGTCTGGACCCGGTGCCGGTCGCGTGCGAGATCGTCCAGGCGTTGCAGACGATGGTCACCCGTACCGTCGACGTCCACGATCCGGCGGTGGTCACCGTCGCGTCGGTGCACGCCGGTACGACGGCCAACGTCATCCCCGACACGGCGGAGATCACCGGAACCTTCCGCACCCTCTCCCCCGCCACGCGGCGGCTCGTACGCGAGGGCGTCACCCGCGTCGCCCACCACGTCGCCGCCGCCCACGGCGCCCACGCCGAGGTCACGTTGACCGAGGGCTATCCGCCCGTGGTCAACGATCCGGATCGCACCGCCGCCCTCCGGGACACCGCGGCCGCACTCCTCGGAGCCGACCGGGTCCACCTGCTGCACCGGCCGTTCCTGTGGGCCGAGGACTTCGCGTACGTCCTGGAGCGGGTGCCGGGCACGATGGCCTTCCTCGGCGCCCGTCCGCCCGGAACCCCGGCGGCGCAGGCTCCCGACCTGCACTCGGCGCGCGTCGTCTTCGACGAGGGGGCCCTGGCCGCCGGATCGGCCCTGCACGCGGCCGCCGCCCTGTACGCCGGGGGCACGTCCGGCGCGGAACGCGCCTGAGCCGGCCCGCACCGGGCCGGAGGGTGCACAACGGCACTATCCGGTCAGCCTGGATGGACGTTCGATGAACCGCGTGCGTCCCAGGGCAGGTCAACGGGCTGCGATCGGCGCGTCACACCCGGCATCACCCTCCGTCCACGCGTGATCGCGGAGGGCTCACACCGGGCCTGAGCTGCCAGAACGACCGTTCGGTCGTCGGTAATCGAACGCAGTGTCCGTAAATCGGTCATCGATGTGCACACGGCCTTCGCACCCGAGAGACTCAGTGCTGTCCAACCGGTACACCGCAGCCAAATTCTGCGTCCACCCTTCGAATTGAAAGAGAGTACTGTCGTGCGTCACCGCATCGCTGCTGTCACCGCCGCCGCCCTCCTCCCCCTCGCCGGGGCCGCCGGGACCGCCGAGGCACAGCCCGCGAGCCTGTACGCCCCGTCCGCCGTGGTCCTCGCGGTCGCCCCCGGCGACGCCGGGGCGGCCGTCTCCCGCGCCACCGCCCTCAGCTGCGCGCCGACCGCCCAGGGCACGCACCCCGACCCCCAGGCGGCCTGCGCCGCCCTCACCGCCACCGCGGGCAGCCTCGACGCGCTGCTCGCCGCCCCGGACCGGGACCGGGTCTGTCCGATGCACTACGCCCCCGTCACCGTCTCCGCGGACGGCATCTGGAAGGGCAGCCGCATCTCCTGGAAGCACACCTTCTCCAACGCGTGCACCATGTCCGCGAGCCTCAACGGCAACCCCGTCTTCGCGTTCTGACGTCCCGCCGCAGGTGCGCCGTCCGGTCAGCCCCGCTCCCCGTCGAAGAGCACTCCGGGGTTGAGGATCCCGGCCGGATCGAGCGCGGTCTTCGCGGCCCGCAGCGCCCGGGCGAACGGCTCCGGGCGCTGCCGGTCGTATCCGGGCCGGTGGTCACGGCCGACGGCGTGGTGGTGGGTGACGGTCGCGCCGTGCGCGCCGAGCAGGTCCATCGCGGCGGACTTGACCTCGTCCCACATCGCGACCTCCGAACCGCGCCTCGCCGGGGCGATGACGGTGAAATACGGGGCGGGGCCGTCGGGGTAGACGTGAGTGAAGCGGCAGTTGATCATCGCCTCGGCGCCGGTGACCTCGCGCACGACGGCGCCCAGGTCCCGCTGCACGGCCTCGTACAGCGCCTCGGCGCGGTCCCACGTACAGGCCGTTTCGAAGGTCTCGCTGATCACGCTCATCCGCGCCAACCCGTCCCGCAGGTAGGGCATGCGCAGGAACGCGGAGCGCCACGCGTCGGCCGCGGAGTCGTCGGTGCGGCCGCCGGCAGGGCTCCCGGCCACGGGCGGAGTCGGGGCCGGGGCCGGCGAACCGCCGTGGTCCCGCGCCAGGGCGACCAGCTCGGCCAGCCGGTCGGCGACGGGGAAGTGAGCGGACTCCACCCCGAGCACGAGGACGCTGCGGCCGCCGCCGGCCACGCCCGCGAGCGCCGCCTCGCCCTGATCGAGCAACCTGCAGTTGGCCGGGTGCAGGCCCGACTGGGCGATGGCGCGGACGGCTCCGGCCGCGGTCGCGAAGTCGTCGAACAGGAACGAGGCGGACGCCTTGTGCCGGGGCCGGTCCTGAAGCCGCATCCACGCCTCGGTGATCACTCCGAGCGTGCCCTCCGACCCCAGGAACAGCCGGTCGGGGGACGGGCCCGCACCCGAACCGGGCACGCGCAGCGACTCACTGACGCCGACCGGGGTGACCACGCGCAGGGCCTGGGTCAGATCGTCGACGTGGGTCAGGAGCGTGGCGTAGTGGCCGCCGGCACGGGTCGCCAGCCAGCCGCCGAGGGTGGAGAACTCGAAGCTCTGCGGAAAGTGGCGCAGGGTCAGCCCGTGCGGCCGCAGCTGGGCTTCGAGGTCGGGCCCGAGCACGCCCGCCTGGATCCGTGCCGCCCTGCCGGTGGTGTCGATGTCGAGGACACGGTCCAGGGCGGAGAGGTCCAGGGACAGCACACCGCCCCGGCGGTCCCCGCGGTACTCCACTCCCCCGACCACCGAACTCCCCGCCCCGTACGGCACGACGACCACGCCCGCGGCCTCGGCCCAGTCCAGGACGTCCACGACGTCCTGCTCGCAGCGGGGGAACGCGACCTGGTCGGGTGCGGCCCCGAGTTCGCCGCGCAGGGCCCGTACGACGTCACGGTAGGCCTTGCCGTAGGTGTGCGAGACCCGGTCCGGCGGGGTGTCGGACATCAGGTGGGCGAGGGAGGCGGGCGGGGCGACGCGGACGTCGGGCAGGTCGGTGGAGCGGACGTCGGGCACCGGCAGCGGGGTGCCGGCTGCCCCCGGGACCAGCGCGCCGAGGGCGACGCACTCACGGTCGGACAGGGCCTTGTCGGCGGCGCCCCAGCCCCACCAGGAGCGGCGGGGCGGGGGCGGGGCGAGAGGGGCGACGGGCACGGTCTCGGCCATGGCGATGCAACCCTTCGGTAATTTACCGCTTGGTAATTTACTCCACCGTATAGTTCTCCTCATGGACTCCACAAGCTCCGGCGCCGCGCCGGGCACCGCACCGCCGCCCACACCACCACCGGGCAGGCGCCGGGGCAGACCGGCGGGGACGAAGGGCGTACCGCGCGCCGAACGCGAGGAACAGATCCTCGCCGCCGCGATGGAGGAGTTCGGCCGCCACGGTCACGCGTCCGCCTCGATGGCCGCGATCGCCCGGCGGGTGGGCGTGACGAAGCCGATGCTCTACGCCTACTTCGATTCGAAGGACGGGCTCTACCTCGCCTGCCTCGAACACATCGCCGCCCGCGTCATCGCGGCCATCGACGCGGCGATGGCCGCCGGACCGGCCGCAGACGACGAGCGGCTCCCCCACGCGGTCCTCACGGGGCTCTTCACGGCCCTCGAAGAACGCCGTCACGCCTGGTTCGTCCTCTACGACAGGAGCCTGCCGCCCGGATCCGAACTGCGCCTGGCCGCCCAGCGGCACCGCGAGGCCGTCGACGGACTCGCCGCGACGGGCACCGCGGCGCTGCTGAGCGGACTGGGCAACGACGACCCCCTCGACGCCGACGCCCTCAAGCACGTGTGGACGGGCACCGTCAGCGCCCTGATGGGCTGGTGGATCGCCCACCCCGACCAGTCAGCCCGGGACATGAGCACCCGCTGCGCCCGCCTCCTCAGGGCCGTCCGCGGCGGCTGACGACGGCCGCCGGCGATCAACGAGCCGGGACCACGGGAGGGTTGAGGCGGGCGAAGCCCGGCTGGCGGTGGTAGGGGAAGTAGGGGTAGGGGGCCGGGCGGGCGCTGGCCTCGTCGAGCCGTGCCATCTGCTCAGGGGTGAGCTCCCAGCCCACGGCCCCCAGGTTCTGGCGCAGTTGCTCCTCGTTGCGGGCGCCGATGATGACGGAGGAGACGGTCGGCCGCTGCAACAGCCAGCGGAGGGCGATCTGCGGAATCGCCCTCCCGGTCTCCCGTGCGATCTCGTCCAGGGCGTCGACCACGCGGTAGAGGTGTTCGTCGTCCACGGGCGGCGCGAAGTCGGCGGTGTCGTGCAGCCTGCTGCCGGCGGGCAGCGGACGGCCCCGGCGGATCCTGCCGGTGAGCCGTCCCCAGCCGAGGGGGCTCCAGACGATCGCACCGACCCCCTGGTCGAGGCCGAGCGGCATCAGCTCCCATTCGTAGTCACGGCCGATGAGGGAGTAGTAGACCTGGTGGGCGACGTAGCGCTCCCGGCCGCGGCGGTCGGCGGCGGCGAGGGACTTCATCGCCTGCCAGCCGGAGAAGTTGGAGACGCCGAGGTGACGGATCTTCCCGGCCCGGACCAGGTCGTCCAGCGTGGAGAGCACCTCTTCCACGGGGGTTCCCGCGTCGAAGGCGTGCAGCTGGAAGAGGTCGATGCGGTCCGTGCCGAGGCGGCGCAGCGCCTTGTCGACGGAGGTGATCAGGCGGGAGCGCGAGGTACCCGCGTCACCCGGGGCGTCGCTCGTGGGCAGGCCGGCCTTGGTGGAGATGAGCACCCGGTCGCGGCGGCCCTTGAGAGCGGCTCCGAGCACCTCCTCGGACGCGCCGTCGGAGTAGACGTCCGCGGTGTCGAACAGGGTGATCCCGGCGTCGATGCAGATGTCCACGAGGCGGCGCGCCTCCTCCACCCCGGTGTTGCCCCAGGCCCCGAAGAGCGGTCCGCGGCCCCCGAAGGTGCCGGCGCCGAAGCTGAGCGCCGGAACCTGAAGTCCCGACGCACCCAGTCGCCTGTACTCCATGACGAATCCCCTCTCACCAGCCCTGCTAATGGGGCTGCGGTTCCGTTAAGATGGGTCGAGCGTAGCAAGGTGCGCGAGTTAATGGAACTGGAGTCCCGTTATGGAGTACACGGAAGCCGAGTCCGATCCGGGGACCACCCGGCCCGGAGGGCGCACGGCACGGGTGCGGGCGGCCGTGCTGGGCGCCGCCGCGGACGTGCTGGCCGAGCATGGCTTCGCCCATCTCGACCTGGCCGACATCGCGCGCCGCGCGGAGGTCGGGAAGACGACCGTCTACCGCCGCTGGGGCACGGCCACCGGCCTCGTGACCGACCTGCTGCTGGACATGGCACAGCAGTCCGTGCCGCGCACGGAGACGGGCTCGCTGCTCGGGGACCTGACGGCCAACGCCCGTCTGGTGCAGCGCACGCTGGCCGACCCCCGCCAGGGGGCCCTGTTCAAGGCGGTGATCGCGGCGGCCGGATCCGACCCCAAGGCGGCGGAGGCCCTGTGCGGCTTCTACACGGCCCGCGTCGAGGAGTGGGCGCCGTGCGTGGAGCAGGCCGCCGCCCGCGGAGAGGTGCCCGGGGGCACCGATGCGCGCGAGGTGATCCGCGCGACGTCAGCCCCGCTGTACTACCGGCTCCTGACCACCGCGCTCCCGCTCGACGAGGCCGACGCCGACCGCGCCGCGCACGCCGCGGCGGCGGCCGCGGCGGCCGGGGCGTATGTACGGGCGGCCGGGAGGTGAGTCCCGGACCCGGCCGCCCTACGGGGTGGTGAGGGCCGGGAAGGTGAAGCTGTAGCCCTGCTTTGCCAGCCAGGGCAGGTACACCTTGAGCGCGGCGACCGTCTCACTGCGGTCGCCGCCGCCGTCGTGGAAGAGGACGGTCGGCTGCCGGGGCAGCTTGCCCTCCACGGCGGCGACGATCGCCGGCAGGCCCGGGCGACTCCAGTCCCGGGGATCCACGCTCCAGCCCAGCGGCCGCATCCCGCTCGCCACGGCTATCGCACGGCTGTCAGGGGTGAAGGCACCGCCCGGCGCCCGGTAGTAGTTCACGGCGACACCCGGCACAGCCTTCTCGATCATGGTCTTGGCGTCCAGGATCTGCTGCCGCTGGTAGGCGACGGGCTTGTGGTCCATCGTCACGTCGTGGTCGACGGAGTGGTCGCACAGCTGGTGGCCGTCCGCGGCGACCTGGCGCACCAGCTCCGGGTACTTCTGGGCCTTGGTTCCGATCATGCAGAAGGTGGCTTTGACGTGGTTCTGCCTCAGCACCTGGAGGACCTGAGGGGTCCAACGGGGGTCGGGGCCGTCGTCGATGGTGATGGCGACGTCATGGCCCGGTCCCTGGGCCAGCCGGGAGATGCCCAGCGGGATCGTGGTGGTGGCGCCCTTGGCCGGCTTCTCCTGCCTGGCCTGCTTGGCGTGCTCCGAGCCGGCCGCGGACCGGCCCGCCGAGCCGTCCGTGGACCGGCCCGCCGAGCCGTCCGTGGTGGCGAAGGCCGGGGTGGCAACTGCCGCCAGAAGGCCGAGGACGGCCCCGGCCACGGCGGACCCCGCCCGTCGACGACGCGCGGAACTGCTGGTGATGCCCATGGACGCGCTCTTCCTTTGCGCTCGACCCCCGGAACACACGATTCCGATCCAGGGTAGGTCACGTGCACGCGGGCCCATCTCATCCGAACGGCCCATTCGGCACCCCCGGGCCGGAGGGCAGAGCCGGCAGGCCCGGGGAAGCACCGCGTCGCGGCGCCCGTGGTACGGGCCGGTCAGGCGTCGGCAGGCACCGGAGTGGTTTCCGTCTCACTTCCGGCCGCCGCCTCGACGGCCGCGGCAGGGGCCTCGGCGGCCTCGGCAGCCCCACCGTGGTGCGGGAGGGCCGTGTAGTAGACGGTGGCGCCCTGCTTGACGCGCTCCGCCAGGCTGCGGGCCACCAGACGCTCGGTGGTCGTGCGCACCAGGTTGTCGCTGACGCTGCGGTCCGGGTGCGCGGCCTTGAGGGCCTGGGCGATCTCGCGGGCCGTCCTGGGCTCCGCCTGCCCGCTCAGGTGCCGGTGGATCAGCTCGGTCAGCGGGACCTGCTTCTCCTTGGACGCGACGGCCTTCTCCTTCGCGGGCGCCTTCGCCGCGGCCTTCACCGCGGACGTCTTCGCGCCGGCCGACTTCACACCGGCCGTCTTCGCGCCGGTCGTGTTCCTGGCGGTTGCGTTCTCGGCGGTCGCCCCCTTGGCCGCCGTCTTCGTGACGGTCGCCTTCTTCGCGGTCGCCTTGGTGGTGGTCGCCTTCTTCGCGGTCGCCTTGGTGGTCGCCTTCTTCGCGGTGCCGGCCGTCGCGGGGGCAGGCGTCACGGCCTTCTTGCCGGCGCGCGGAGCGGGCACCGCGGCCGCGACGTCGCCGAGGGCCGACCGCATTCCGACGAGGAGTGCGTGGTCCTGCTCCAGACCGGCCAGGCGCTCCTGGAGGGAGGTGATCTCCTCTCGGATGCGTTCCTGCTCGGCGGTGTTGAGGTCGAGGTCGGCGGCGACCTTCTCTGCGTACTGGGACTTGAGGTTGGGAATCTCCCGAGCGGACATGCGGACTCCTCCGATGGACGGTGTTGGGTGCGGACTCTACCCAGGTGACCTGTGAGGTGTGTGGGTTTGAGCGGTACCGAGCCCAAAGGAGGTGTTCGCGGTCGGAGTTGCCGGGCGGCGCGGAGCAACGCGTGCAGGGTGTGTTTCCGCGCCCCGACGGCGTGTTCGCGTACGAGGCCGGGGCGCGGAACTCCCCTTCCCCGAACGTGCCTTGAGGTGTTGCCCGGGCGCCGGAGGGATGCCGTTGCGGTACGGCTACGGACGGGTGGCGGTGACCAGGTAGTAATCCAGGATCTGTTGTTCCCAGGCGGCCAGGAAGTTGCGGGGCCAGGTGCCGGGCTCCCAGAGGCGGGCGAGCCAGCGGTCCCAGCCGGGCCAGACCTGCGGGCCGATCGAAGTGGTCCGCACGTCGGTGAAACCGGCGTCGGCCAGGGCTTCGCCGAGCCGGGACACGGGCCGGGCGATGTCCAGGCCGCTGGCGAACGAGTCGAGCAGCCCCGCGAGCCGCTCCGCCGGGGCGGACGCGCCCTCGACGCTGAAGAAGCTGGTGACCGCGACCCGTCCGCCGGGGCGCAGGACGCGCGCCGCCTCGCGGGCGAACGCGGGCAGGTCGGGGAAGTGCTGGGCCGCCTCGACGCTGTAGAGGCAGTCGAATGCGGCGTCGCCGAGCGGCAGGCTCTCCGCCGCCCCGAGCACGAAGCGCAGCCGGTCCGGCTCTGCTTCGAGGAGGCGGCCGTTGGCTTCGCGGGCCCGCTGGAGCTGCTGGGGGTGGATGTCCACGCCGGTGATCTGCGCGGGTCCGTACTCCTCCAGGGCGAGGGCGCACCCGAGGCCCAGACCGCAGCCGACCTCCACGGCGCGGCCGCCGCCGGGGCCGACCGCGTCGAGGACGTGCCGGTAGAGGTCCTGCTCGCTGCGGATCCGGTCGCCCTGGGACAGGGGCCGTTCGAGGTCTACGGCGCGCCAGTAGCCGAAGTTGATGAACCCTCCGGCGAACACCGGCACGGCACTGAGATCGGCCGGCCCGTACGTCTCCCACACCTCGGGCCGTACGGCCGGAGCGGGCTGCTCTGCAGGGTTCGCCGACGACACCCCACCACCTCCTCGTGACGGGGCGCCGCGCCCCGTGGCCACCAGTGTGGCGGGCGGACCCCCGTCGCGACAGGGGACCCGCCCGGCCACGGCCGGCGCGCCGGCCCGGTCAGGGGTACCCCGAGCTGGGTGCGGGTGCGGCTGTCCCACACCTTGATCTGGTGGCCGGGCCGGGATGCGTGCACGGTGGCGAACAGCCGTCCGTCCGGGGAGACGGCCGTCGCCGTCTCGGGTGCGGACAGGCTCGTCCGGACCGGGCCGGTGCTCAGGTCCTGGCCCATGGGCCGGAGCGTACGGGCGTCCCAGAGCCGGATGTAGGGGCGGAAGCCGCGCGGGTGTGTGTAGGGGGTCGTGCCGTCGTCGCTGACCGGGTCCACTTCAAGGCTCGGGCCGCCCTTGGTGATGACCTCGCCCGAGGGGAAGGCGACCCGGCCGAACATGGGGGCGGCGATGACGGATGCGCCGTCCGGCTGGAAGGTGACGGGGCCGCCGTTGGCGGGATAGCCGAGGGCGGCGCTCACCTTCCGGATCTGCCGCATGGCGGTCAGATCCCGGAACGTGAACGTGTTGACCTCGTCCTTCGTCACGACCTGGACGGCCAGCGACCTGCCGTCCGGCGAGAACGCGAAGGCGATCGACACCCCGCTGCGCACCTGCTGGTTGGTCCACGACCGGCAGGCTGCGCAGGACCGGCCTCTGCTCGTCGGCCGTGTCCCAGATCCCGATCGTGGTGCTCTGGAGTACGGCGGCCAGGCGCCCGTCACGGCTGAGCTCGGTCTTCTCCATGGGGCTTGAGTAACCCTCGACAGGCGGGCTCAGTGTGGCCCGCTTGGCCCCGGACTGCGGGGAGCGGATGTCGAGGGAGGAGGCGCGGGGCAGCGTGAGGGTCCGCGGTCCGGGTCTCCCACACCGTCAGCGTGGACTTCATGTCCGCATCGAGCGTTTCACCCAGCAGATAGCTTCCCGAGGGGCTGAGCTTCATCGGGGACCAGTACCCGCCGGACATCTTGGGGGTGGGGAAGGTGTGTGCGTCGCGCGGGCGGACGACGGCGACGTCGAGCACGCGGGTGTATGCGTCGTCGGTGCTCACGGCGGCCGTCGTGCCGTCGTCGGAGAGGTCGACCCGGTGGATCCTGGCCGGAGCCGTGTAGGAGCCGGTCTTCGTGCCGGTCTCGACGTTCCAGAACTCCACGTTCGTGTCCGCGGCGGCCATGAGCGTCCGCCCGGTGGCATCGAGATCGGAGTAGGCCGGGACGAAGCCGGGCAAGCCTGCGGCCGAGCCGGGGATCGGTGCTGCGGACGGACTGGGCCGTGCCGACGACCTGGGTGGAGGCCGCCCGGTCCCGCTGGGCGATAACGGTCCGGCCGCTGGTCGAACGCCACGGCGGCCGCGCCGACGGCGAGGACCAGCAGGACGGCCAGGACGGCGCTGAGCAGGACGCGCAGGCGCCCCCGGCGCCGGGTCAGCGCGGATCCGGCGTCCAGGAAGTCCCGCTCAGTGTGGTTGAGGATGAGGTGGCGGCGCCCCTTGGCGGCCCAGTCAGTCGCGGGTGCGTTCCAGAGCGGTGCCCTGGAGCAGGTCGTTGGGCTTCCGGCCGTTCCCCTCCCAGAGCCGGGCCGCTTCCGACAGGCGCTGGTGGACGCCCAGGCCCGGGCGTTCGGCCTCCGCCCAGTCGCGCCGCCGGGGCCAGGCCCGGATCAGTGCGGCGCTGGACAGGGTGACCGGATCGCCATCCCAGACCAGGACCCGCGCTTGCGTGAACGCGGTCAGGTCCCCGTCCAGCACCTCCTGCGGCGTCCGGCCGTCGGCGAACTCGGACCGGTGCGCCGAGCGCAGCGTGTCCTCGGCTCGTTCCCCCGGGGCGACCAGGCGCAGCAGCACCTGGGAGACCGGCTCCTGCGCGGCGGTGCCCAGGCGGGAGAAGGCGGCCGGCCTCCGCGCCGTCGGAGCGCGAGGGCTCCTCGGGCCCCGACGGACTCTGGGGAACGACCCCTTTCACGACGTCGGCGGGGTCCGAGCGGCCGACGAGAGAGCAGCAGTTCCTCCGAGGACGGCCGGTCCGCCGGGTCCTTGGACAGCGCTGCGCGGACGAGGGAGCGCAGCGGTTCCCGCAGCACCGAGGTGTCGGGCTCGTGGGTGGCGACCTGGTAGGTCAGCGCCCCGGCGGTGTCCCCGTCGAAGGCGTGCCGGCCCGTCGCGGCGAAGAACACGACGGCGCCCCAGCCCCACATGTCGACCTTGGCGTTTGCGTTCTCGCCGCGGTAGCGCTCCGGCGGCATGTAGCGCAGGGTGCCCATGGGCAGCCCGGCGGTGGCGGTGCCCTCCATGATCCGGGCGATGCCGAATCGATCACGCGGGGGCCGTCCGGGCCGAGGAGGACGTTCTCGGGCTTGAGGCCCCGGTGCACCACGCCGGCCCGGTGGATGGCGACCAGCGCTGTCGCGACGCCGATCGCCAGGCGGCGCAGCTCCTCCGGGCCGCAGGGTCCGTCGGCGGTGACCGCCCGTCGCAGGTCGGACGCGGCCACGTACTCGCTCACGACGAACGGGACGGACCCGTCGAGGTCGGCGTGGAGCACCGTGGTGGTGCAGAACGGCGCCACCCGGCTCCGGGCCTCGACCTCCTTGCGGAGCCCGTCCCGGTCGCTTGACGGGCACCCGACGGCCGTCGGCTCCGTAGCCCTCGTACACCACGCCGTGGCCCCCCGCGCCGTGGCGACCGTCGAGGTACAACGCCGCCTTCCGGCGCCGGCGGAGAACAGGGTTCCGGGGTCGATAGTTCGAATTTGAACGTTATGCTGGTACTGACCAGATCGAGCCACGCCCTTCGAGCCACCGGGAGCGCTGTCCCATGTCCGTACGCCGCCTCAATCACGCCGTGCTCTGGATCCGCGACGTCGAGCGCTCTGTCGCGTTCTACACCGACGTGTTCGGATTCCAGGTCGACCACATGGTCGCCGGCCGGGCCGCCTTCCTGAGCGCTCCCGGCAGCCTCAACGACCACGACCTCGGGCTCTTCTCGGTCGGCGGCGACGCGCCCGGTCCCGAGCAGGGCCGGGTCGGGCTCTACCACCTGGCCTGGGAGGTCGGCACCCTCGGCGAGCTCGCCGAGCTGGGGCGCAAGCTCACCGACCGGGGTGCGCTGGTCGGTGCGAGCGACCACCTGGTCTCCAAGTCCTTCTACGCCAAGGACCCGGACGGCAACGAGTTCGAGGTGATGTGGCGCGTCCCCCGCGAGGACTGGCCCGCCGAGGACTCCGGCCTGCGCCCGGGTGCGCTCGACCTGCCGGCCGCGATCGCACGGTGGGGCGCGGACCTCGCGACGGGTTCGGCGGCGGGCTCCGCCAGCTGACGAACGGCCTGCGGGACACCGCCTGCGGGGAAGGGCCTGCCAGGATGACGAGGGCGCCCGTGCGCACCCGGCGCTCGGGCGTAGGCTTCGCTCAGCACGGACGCGACGGGGGCGGGGCGGGGCACATGACCGACAAGACGGCACGGACCTGGGGGTCGACCCTCGATTCGGTCGTGGTGTACGCGCAGGGGGCGGTCTGCCGCCGCCTGGTGCGCGGCATCATGCCGCCGGACGCCCGGCTGCGGGTGACGGGTCTCCCCCGCTCGATGGACCACGGTTCCCTGCGGGCCCGTGTCCTGAACACCCCCGGAGTGCGCGTCACCGAGGCCCGCGTGGAGGTCGGGGCCGAGCCCTTGGGCGCCGGAGCACCCGAGGCGCTCCGCCGCGAAGTCGCGCGGCTGCGCGAGCGGCACGCGGCGGCGCAGGGCCGCCGGGAACGGCAACAGGGGCTGATCGAGGAGGTCCGGGGGCTGCGCCCGGTGCCGCCGGACCGCCGGCGCGGGGACCCGCACCGCCGTACTCCGGTCGACGCATGGCTGGAGCTCGCCGACTTCGTCGACGCCCGGCTGACCGCGCTGCACGCCCGTCTCACCGAACTGCAGGAGGCGGAGCGCCTCGCCGAGCATGAACTCTCCGTCGCCGCGGACAGGCTCGCCCGCGCGTCCACCGACGCGCCGTCCCGGCACGTGGAGACCACGGTCTGCGCGGTACTGACCCTCGGCGGCGCCGCCGACGGGGAGGAGCCCGATCCGGACCTGCAGCTGGAGCTGGAGCTGGAGTACACGGTGCCCGGCGCCGTCTGGGTGCCCGCCTACCGCCTCGCCCACCGGCAGGGCGACGGCACCGGCCGCCTCGTGCTGCGCGCCTCGGTCGCCCAGCGCACCGGGGAGGACTGGACCGGCGTGCGCATCGCCCTGGCCACCGCCGACCTCATGCGCCGCACCGATCTGCCGAAGCTCCACTCCATCCGGATCGGACGCCGTCAGCCCGCCCCCGCGCCGTCCGGCTGGCGCGAGCCTCCGGCGGGGCTCGGCGACCTGTTCGCGGGGTACGAGGCGGCGGGCCCTCGCCCGGCCCCGGCCGGCGCGCCCACCGGTGGCGCTCGCAGGGCCGTCGGGGTCGGTTCCGCGCCCGGTCCCGTTCCGCCGCCGCCCCCCGTACCCGTACCCGTGTCGGCGCCGCCGCCGGCACCCCAGGGGTACGGCGCGCCGGCTGCGATGCCCGCCGCACCCGGCAGCGCGGCCGGCGCCGCTCCCCCGGGCTTCGGCGCCGCCCCGCCACCCGCCCGGTCACGGGCCGGCGGCCGCCCCGGCGGCGGAGGCTTCGCCGGGCCCGCCCCCGCCCCGGTGGCTCCCGCGGCTCCCGGCGGGCCCCCGCCACCGGCGCCTGCGGCACCACCGGCCGGTCCGCCCCGGCCGAGCGGTGCCGAACTCGACTACGCCGCCCTCACGCTGTCCGGCCCCGACGAGCAGGGCGGCCGCCGAGGCCGGCTGTTCCCCGAGGCCCCCTTCGACCCGGTAGCGGCCGAACACCGCCGCCGTGCCGAGTCGGTGGCCGCTCTGGCGCTGCCCGGACACGCCGTGCGCCCCCGCACGTCGGCCGGCTCGTTCGACCACCGCTTCGATGCCGCCGCCCGTGCCGACGTCCCCTCGGACGGCACCTGGCACACCGTCACCGTCGGCGAGATCCCGGTCGGTCTGCGCACCGAGTACCTGTGCGTGCCGTCCGTGGAGCAGACCGTGTACGCGACGCTGGTGCTCTCCAACGCCACCGACCAGGCTCTGCTGGCCGGGCCGGTGGAGGTCACCGTCGACGGTGAGTTCCTGCTGACCGCCGCCCTGCCCACCCTCGCCCCTGGCGGCGTCCGCCGGGTGGGACTCGGGCCGGCCGAGGGCATCGGCGTCACCCGCCGTACGAACCTGCACGAGTCGACCGCCGGCCTGCGGGGCAACACCACCGTGCTCGACCACCGCGTCCACGTGGAGCTGGCCAACCGGCTCGGCACCCCCGTCACGGTCGAGGTCCGCGAGCGGGTGCCCGTCACCTCCGAAGCGGACGTCCGGATCGAGGAACGCGCCGACTGGAGGGTGCCCGAGGAGGGCGCGGGACCCGACCACCACGCACCGGGCACCCGCATCTGGCGGGTGGACCTGCCCGCCGGCGCCACCACCGCCCTCGACGGCGGCTACGAGATCCGCATACCGGCAGGCAAGGGCCTGGTCGGCGGCAACCGCAGGAGCTGACACAGCCATGTTCACGGCCCCCACGCCGATCGCCCTCCCCGTCACCGCCGTCACCTGTCTGGAGGACCGGGCCCACGTCGAGCGCACCGTCGTGCTCGATCTGGAGGCCGGAGTCCAGCGGCTGCGTCTGGGGCCGGTCAGTGCGCTGGCCGTCGACCGCAGCCTCCACGCCGAGCTGACCGCCGACCACCCGGCGACCGTGCTCGACGTACGGATGGTCCGCACCTGGACTCCCGCCCGGCCGCTGCCATCGGCCGACGACTCCGCGCTGCGCCGCCGCCTGCACGAAATCGAAGCCGAGCAGCACGCCGTGGAACAGCGGCGCGACCGGCTGCACGCCCGCCTCGACGTGCTCGGCCGCCTCGCCGCGGATCTGCTGCGGGAGATCGGTGAAGGCGCCGGCGCCGGGGAGAGTGACGGGCCCCGCTGGGCGCGTGAACTGGACCGGGTGGACGGTGAGCGCGAGGAGTTCGGCGAACAGCTGCGCGCCACCCAGGCCCGGCTGGACGAGCTCGACGCCGAACTCAGGGCGGTCGAGGGGGCCATGACCCGCTCAGAGACGGCGCCCGCCGAGCTGGTCGGCCACGTCGAGCTGACCGTGGAGGCCGAAGCCGCCGGGCCGGTCCGCCTGCGGCTGAGCCACCTCACCCCGTGTGCTCTGTGGCGGCCCGCCTACCGGGCCGTGCTCGACGGCGGCTCCCTGACGCTGGAGACCGACGCGATGGTCTGGCAGCGCACCGGCGAGGACTGGTCCGGTGTACGGCTGACGCTGTCGACGGCCCGGTCGGCGCTGGCCGGCGAGCCGCCGCGGCTGGGCGAGGACCGGCTGACGCTGGGTGAGCGCACCGCAGCGGAACGCCGTACGGTCGACGTCGAATTGCGCGAGGAGGCGATCGGGGACCTCGGCCCGGCCCCGGTGCTCGGCCTGCCGGGCGTGGACGACGGGGGCGAGGCGCGGGTGCTGAACTCTCCCGCACCGGTCTCCGTGCCCGGGGACGGCCGCGCCCACCGGGTGCCGCTGTCGGCGTTCACCACGCCCGCGAGCAGCGAGTACGCCTGCTCGCCCGAGCTGTCCCCGCTGGTCACCCGGGTGGTGCGGTTCGACAACGCGTCCGGCCACGTCCTGCTCGCCGGTCCCGTGGACCTGGTCCGCACCGGTGGGTTCAGCGGCCGCGGCGCGCTGGAGTTCACCGCCCCCGGCGCCCCGGTCGCACTGGCCTTCGGCAGCTGCGACGACCACAGCGTGGTCCGGGAGACCGAGGAGTCCCGGACCACCACCGGGATCACCCAGCGGACCGTGGTCACCCGCACGGTGCGCCTGCACCTGTCCCGGTTCTCCGCGCCGGCGGAGCACGGCGGACGGGTCGTCACCGTACGGGAGCGGATCCCGGTCTCGGAGGTCTCGGCGGTGGAGGTGCGCCTGCTGCAGGAGGCCTGCTCCCCCGCCCCCGACGAGGTCGACGCCGAGGGCATCGCACGCTGGGACGTCACCCTCCCGCCGGGTGGCCGCCGTACGGTCACCCTGGTCTACGAGCTGTCGGCGAGCGCCAAGGTCGCCGGGCTCTGACGCGTCGTACCGCGGGCGGTGTCAGCCGACCCGGATGCCGATGACGCAGGTGTCGTCGTCCGTGTCGGAGCGGCTCTCGGCGAGCAGGCGGTCCAGCTGCCGGTCGAGGTCTCCGGCCGCGGCGGCCGCCGCGCTCACGAGGTGGCCCAGTGAGTCCTCCACCGAGGAGTCCCGGCGCTCCACCAGCCCGTCCGTGAACATGAGCAGGGTGTCCTCCGGTTCCAGCTGGACCTCCCGTTCGACGTACGTGATGTCCGGCAGGGCTCCGAGGAGCAGTCCCTCGATGAGCGGGAAGACCTCGGGCTCGCCGCCGCGGACCAGCACGGGCGGCAGGTGGCCGGCGCGCGCCCACCGCATCACCCGGGTACGCGGGTCGAAGAGCCCGCAGACGGCGGTGGCCGTCACGTTCTTCGCCAGGTTGTGGGTGACCGTGTTGAGCCAGGACAGCAGCTGGGCGGGGCCCGCTCCGGTGACGGCGAGCCCCCGCAGGGCGTTGCGCAGGACGACCATGCCGGTGGCGGCCTCGATGCCGTGTCCGGCGACGTCACCCACGGACAGCATGATCAGCCCGGAGGGCAGGACCACCGTGTCGTACCAGTCCCCGCCGACGAGCGACTCGGATTCCGCGGGCCGGTAGCGGACGGCGACGCGCAGGCCGGGGGCTTCGACGGCCGCCGGGGTGGGGGGCATGATGGCGTGCTGGAGCTGGAGCGTCAGGCGGTTGCGTTCGGCGGACTCGGCCGCAGTGTGGGCGAGTTGGTCCCGGGTGGCGGCCAGGGCGACTTCGGTCCAGTGCTGGGCGGAGATGTCCTGGTAGGCGCCGCGCACGGCGTGCAGGCGCCGGTCGGCGCCCAGGACGGGCTCGGCGACGACACGGATGTGGCGGGTGATCCCGTCGGACCGCTGCAGGCGCAGGTCGACGGATGCGGGCCGGCGGTGGTGCAGCACGGCGCGCAGGAAGCGGCCCAGGGCGGCCGAGTCGTCGGGGTGGGCGTATCCGGGCAGGTCCCGCAGCGGTACGGGGCGGGCGGCGGGCGGGAGTCCGTGCAGCGCGTACAGCTGCGCGTTCCAGGTGATCTCGCCGGTGACGAGGTTCTCCTCGAAGCCGCCGATCCGGCCCAGGCGCTGGGCGTGCTGGAGCAGGTCGGCCAGGCGCGCCGTCTCGTCCTCGATCCGCCAGATCAGCAGGACGGCCGTGCCGTGCCGGCTCACGCTGATGTCCGCGACGGACGTCAGCGGGATCTCGTCGACGAGCGCGGTCAGGCTCATGCGTTCGGCCCTGAAGGGTTCACCGGTCGCGTGGACGCGCTCGATGATGTCGAACAGCCCGTTCGCGCCGGCCGCCATGGGATAGGCCTCCAGCAGCAGGGCGCCGTTCACGTCGGCGCGCTGCCGCCCGGCGGGGTCGACGAAGCGGCTGCTGGCGTGGCGGATGCGGAAGTCGGTCAGCCGGCCCTCGGGATCGAGCACCGGGGTGAGGATGACGGCCGGATCGTGCAGTCCCTCGGCGAGGTCGGTCAGTTCCGAGACGTCCGGGAGCGGCACGTCGGGGAGGACGGGATCCGCGGGGGCCGAGGCGTCCATGGTGCGGGCGCAGAGTTCGGCGAGGGCCTCGACCTGGCGCTCGATCTGCGGGGGTTGCGGTGCCAGCGGCTGCGGCCAGCAGATCTCCAGGACCCCGTGGATGCGGCCGCCCGTCCCGGCGGGTACGGCCATCCGTCCGCCGTCGGGCCAGTGCAGGTGGGCGATCGAGGGCAGCCCCTCCCGGCCCAGACGGGCGAGCGTGACCAGCCGGCGCTCGCGCAGCGCGAGGCGGGCGACGGTGGAGACGCCCGGGGGTACGTGGCGCCAGCGCGCGGCCTCCCCGGGCGGGAACCCGGCGTACCCGGCGAGGGCCAGGGAGCCGTCGGGCGCCGCGGTCCACACGGCGACGGCGATCGCGCCCAGGGGTTTGAGGGCGTTGGTCAGGAGGGATTCGGCGACCGCCTGGGTGTCGTCGGCGGCGGCCAGCATCCCGCTCTCGGCGGTCCGCAGCCGTACCGCCACCCTCGTGGACGGCTTGGCCGGGCCGAGCGTGCCGGTGCGCTCGACGAACTCGGCGGCGACCTCGCTGACGTGGTCGCGGGCGGCCTGGTTGACGATGTCCGCGGCCAGGTCGAGCGGGGACAGGCCGGTCTCGCGCGACAGTTCGTCCAGCTGTCGCGCCGCTGCGGCGGGGGTGCAGCTGAGTTGTCCGATCAGAATGCCCTTGGCCAGTTCGACGAGGGCCCTGCCGTCCGCGGCGGCGTGCGCCGCCTGCACCTCGCGGCGCAGCCGTTCGACGGTGGCGACGAGCCGGCCCAGGGGCGTCGGGGCCTGCTGCGGGATCGCCGGGGGCAGAGGGTCCTCGGTGACCGCTTCCGGTGCCCGCGCATCGCCGAGCCGCTGTGTGTCGGGGGTGCTCACGGTGCGAGTGGCTCCTTGCCGGGATGGGAGTGCGGGGGCGGCGTGCAGTTGGGCGGGGAGGTGCTCATCTCGTGAGCCAGTGGCGGACGCGGGCGATGAGGTCGTCGGCGTCGACCGGCTTGGTCACGTAGTCGCTCGCGCCCGCGGCGAGGCTCTTCTCCCGGTCTCCGGGCATCGCCTTGGCGGTGACCGCGATGATGGGCAGGCCGGCGTGGGCGGGCATCCGCCGGATCTCGGTGGTCGCCGCGTAGCCGTCCAGCTCCGGCATCATCACGTCCATCAGGATCAGGTCGACGTCCTGGTTGCGGTTGAGGGTCTCGATGCCCTTGCGCCCGTCCTCCGCGTGGAGCACGCGGATGCCGTGCAGTTCCAGCACGCCGCTGAGGGCGTACAGGTTGCGCGCGTCGTCGTCGACGACGAGGACGGTGCGTCCGGCCAGGCCGTCGTCGGGCACGTGGGCGGGGGTCTGCCCGCGCTCCGCGCCCGCTTGGACGAAGGGCAGTACGTCCCCCGGCTGGTCCGCGGACAGGTGCAGCACGATGCGTTCGCGGAGCTCGTCCAGACTGGACAGCAGCTCCAGGCGGCGTGACGCGGCCCGTTCCCGCAGGGCGCTCTCCTGGCCGGTGTTCAGGCGGGGATTGTTGTGCGCGAGGATGGGGAGGGAGGAGAGCGCCGGGTCGCCGTCGAGCGCGTCGAGGAAGCGCACGGCCTCGCCGTCGGGCATGTCGAGTTCGAGGACGACGCAGTGGAAGGAGTCCGTCGCGAGGGCGGCGGCGGCTTCCCGGGAGCTCGTGACGCCGACGACCTGTATGCCTCCCGCGTCCCCGGCCGGCCGGTGGTGGGGCGCGAAGTCCCGGTCGGCGCTCTCGGCGACGAGGGAGAGCAGGCCGCCCTGACGCTCCTCGATCACCAGCAGGCGGCGGGCCTGGCGCTGCGCGGGCACGGCCGGGGTCCCCGGGTAGCCCGCCTCGGCGGGCCCGGCCGCGGCTCCGTGCGAAACGGACGCCGGAGCGTCGGGGACCGGGTCCTTCTCGTACTCCGCCCACTTGACGGGCAGGTAGAGGGTGAACGTGCTGCCCTGTCCCGGTGTGCTCTCCGCGGTGACGGCGCCGCCGAGGAGCTGTGCGATCTCACGGCTGATGGAGAGTCCGAGGCCGGTGCCGCCGTACTTGCGGCTGGTGGTGCCGTCGGCCTGCTGGAAGGCGCCGAAGACGGACGCCAGCTGCTGTTCGGGGATGCCGATGCCGGTGTCGCGGACCCGGAAGGCCACCACGGGCCCGCGCCCGTGCAGCCCGGCGGGGACCTCGGGCGCCGTCGCCGGTTCGATCCGCAGCTCGACGCCGCCGCGCTCGGTGAACTTGACGGCGTTGGAGAGCAGGTTGCGCAGGACCTGCCGCAGCCGCGAGTCGTCGGTGTGCAGGGCGTGCGGGGCGTCGGGGGCGGTGGTGACGGTGAAGTCGAGGCTCTTCTGCGTGGTCATCGGGCGGAAGGTGGCGTCGACGTACTCCAGCAGCTGCGGCAGGGCCACCGCCTCGGGGTTGATGTCCATCTTCCCGGCCTCGACCTTCGACAGGTCGAGGATGTCGTTGATCAGCTGGAGCAGGTCGGATCCCGCCGAGTGGATGACCCCCGCGTACTCGACCTGCTTCGGGGTGAGGTTGCGGGTGGGGTTCTGGGCGAGGAGCTGGGCCAGGATCAGGAGGCTGTTGAGCGGGGTGCGCAGCTCGTGGCTCATGTTGGCGAGGAACTCGGACTTGTACTTGGAGGCCAGCGACAACTGCTGGGCGCGGTCCTCCAGTTCCTGCCGCGCCTGCTCGATCTGCAGGTTCTTGGCCTCGATGTCGCGGTTCTGGCTGGCGAGGAGGGCCGCCTTCTCCTCCAGTTCCGCGTTGGAGCGCTGGAGTTCCTCCTGCTGCACCTGGAGTTCGGCCGATCGCGCCTGCAGTTCGCCGGTCAGCCGCTGGGACTCCCCGAGGAGCTCGTCGGTCCGCGCGTTGGCGACGATCGTGTTGACGTTGACGCCGATGGTCTCCATCAGCTGGCCGAGGAAGTCCCGGTGCACGGCGGTGAAGGCGCCGAACGAGGCGAGTTCGAGCACCCCGAGGACCTGGTCGTCCACCACGATCGGCAGGATGATCAGGCTGCCCGGGGTGGTGCGGCCCAGCCCCGAGGAGATCACGTAGTCGCCGGGAACCTGGTCCGTGGCGATGATGCGCTGGCTGCGGGCCGCCTGTCCGACCAGGGACTCGCCGAGGGCGAAGGCGGTGCCCTCGCCGGTGCCGGCGGGGCGGCCGTAGGAGCCGACCAGGGTGAGCACGGTGCCTCCGGGCCGCTCCTCGGCGAGGTAGAAGGCACCGTACTGGGCGGCGACCAGCGGGGTCAGTTCGTCCATGACGAGGGCGGCGACGACGGAGAGGTCGCGGTGGCCCTGCATCAGACCGGAGATCCGGGCGAGGCTGGACTTGAGCCAGTCCTGTTCCTGGTTGGCCCGGGTGGTCTCGCGCAGCGAACCGACCATCGAGTTGATGTTGTCCTTGAGTTCGGCGACCTCGCCGGAGGCGTCGACGGTGATCGAGCGGGTCAGGTCGCCCTCGGCGACCGCGCTGGCGACCTCGGCGATGGCCCGGACCTGGCGGGTGAGGTTCCCGGCCAGTTCGTTGACGTTCTGGGTCAGCCGCTTCCAGGTGCCGGAGACGCCCTCCACCTCGGCCTGGCCGCCGAGCCGGCCCTCGCTGCCCACCTCGCGGGCCACCCGCGTGACCTCGGCGGCGAAAGCGGAGAGCTGGTCGACCATCGTGTTGATGGTCTCCTTCAGCTCCAGGATCTCGCCCCGCGCATCGACGCGGATCTTCTGGGTCAGGTCGCCCTTGGCCACCGCGGTGGTGACCTGGGCGATGGAACGGACCTGTGCGGTCAGGTTGTCGGCCATGACGTTGACCGACTCCGTGAGGTCCTTCCACGTACCGGAGACGCCCTTGACGTCCGCCTGGCCGCCGAGCCGGCCCTCGGTGCCGACCTCGCGGGCCACCCGCGTGACCTCCCCGGAGAAGGCGGAGAGCTGGTCGACCATCGTGTTGATGGTCTCCGTCAGCTCCAGGATCTCCCCGCGCGCAGTGACGGTGATCTTCTGCGAGAGGTCGCCCTCGGCCACCGCGGTCGCGACCTGGGCGATGGAGCGCACCTGGTCGGTGAGGTTTCCGGCCATGAAGTTGACCGAATCCGTGAGGTCCAGCCAGGCGCCGCCGACGCCGGGTACTACCTCGGCCTGGCCGCCCAGGGTGCCCTCCGTGCCGACCTCGCGGGCCACCCGCGTCACTTCGGAGGTGACCAGGGACAGCTGGTCGGCCATCCCGTTGAAGACGGTGGCGATCTCACCGAGCAGTCCGTCCGAGGTGTCGGGCAGCCGGGTACGGAAATCGCCGTCGCGCACCGCCGTCAGGCCGGCCAGCAGCCTGCGCAGCTCCGGTTCACCGACCCCGTCGCCTGCCGCGGGCTCCGGCGAACCGCTCGGCGAATCCGGGCTCGTCCGCTCAGCCATCCGTCAACCCCTCGCCATGCGACCGATCGACGAAGGTTAACGCCGACCCGATGGACCCTATGGCACGACCAGTCACTCTGAAGCAGCGCTTCCGGACACGGACGCGCAAGCGCCGGGTTTACAAGCGGCAGCCGGGTAAGACGAACCGGTGACGAAGAACACAACCGACGAAAGCGGTGAGGACGTTGTCGATCAAGGCTGTGGGCTGGGCCCGCTCGTTCCCGGTGTCGAGGGGGGTGCGGGCTGCACGACAGTGGACCGCCGGGCACCTGGAGTCGCTGCCGTGGGACGACTCGGCCGCGGACACCGTGCATTCGGTGCTCCTCAGCGTCTCCGAGCTCGTCACCAACGCCCACCTGCACGCGGCCGGCACCGCCCACCTCGTGCTGACGTGGGACGGCCGCTGTCTGCACGTCAGCGTCGCCGACTCGGACCCGAACCTGCCCGGCCCGCCGCGGGCGGACGTGGGCGGCGGCGCCACCCACGGCCGGGGGCTGGGGATCGTCACCGCCCTGGCCGACTCGTGGGACATCCATGCGTGTCACGGCGGCAAGGCGATCACGGCCTGCTTCCGCCCGTACGGCGGTGCGGACCCGCACACCGGCCCGCCGGCCGGCCGGGCCGGGCCGCGCCGGTCATGACCCGGCGACGGCCTCCTCGACGCTGGGGTACACGGACAGCACCGTATCGGCGCCCGTCAGGGCGAAGAGGCGGCGGAGCTGCTCGCCGGGGGCGGCGATGCGCAGGGCGGTCTGATGGTGCAGCCGCAGCAGGAGGTTCAGGAACGACGAGTCCCCGAAGGTGACGGATCCCACGTCCAGCACCACCAGCGGGTGCCGGTCCGCGGCGGCGGCGAGGGCCTCCTCGAGGGGGGCCAGCGTGTCCTGGTCGAGCTCCCCGTGCGCGGCCACCACCCATCCGGGCCCGGCCGGGTGGCCGTCCCCGACCACACCTTCACGGTGCGTGTCCCCTGCTCCGGTCATGTCCGCCTCCCCGGTCGTCACCTGTATGGCCTCCGGAAGGGAGTATGCCTGCCTCTCGCCGGTACGAAAGCGCCGGGACCGCGGCACGCCGCTGCGGCAGGCCGTTGCGGCCGCCCGGCGGACGCCTGCAAAAAAGTTTTCGCCCCGATCGTGTAAGAAGGAAAAGCCGGGGCATGAGCGCCCGGGCAGCCGTCAGTCAATCGGGAGGGAACGGCCACATGTCACGCTCGGCCACCGCCGCAGGCCCCATTCGTGTCACAGACGAGCAGGTCACGCCCTCGGTACCCGCCGACAGGACCGTGGGAACCCCGTCGCAGGACGTGGCACTGCCCGAGGTCAGGAACCCCCGGGAGGTGGCACCCGGCGACGCTCGCGAGCTGTCGAGGCTCTTCTTCAGCAGGCTGCGTTCCCTGGAGGAAGGCACCCGCGAGTACCAGTACGCCCGCAACACCCTGATCGAGATGAACCTCTCGCTCGTGCAGTTCGCCGCGCGGCGCTTCCGCGCCCGGGTGATGGGCGGCGGCCTGGACATCGACGACATCATCCAGGTGGGCATCATCGGCCTCATCAAGGCCATCGACCGCTACGACCCCGCCCGCGAGGTCGAGTTCTCCACGCTCGCCCTCCCGTACATCACGGGTGAGATCAAGCGCTACTTCCGCGACACCACGTGGGCCGTCCACGTACCGCGCCGCCTCCAGGAACTGCGTACGGAGCTCGCCAAGGCCCAGGAGGCCCTCACCGACGTCCTGGGGCGGGCCCCGACGGTCAAAGAGGTCGCCCAGCACCTCGAACTGACCGAGGAGGAGGTCATCGACGGGCTGGTCGCCGCGAACGGCTACACCAGCGGCTCCCTGGACACCGCCGGCACCGAAGGGGACGAGCCCGCGACGTCGACGAGCCGGACGACGCGGCCGCTGGCGGACCGGCTCGGTGACGTGGACCCCGCCATGGAGCTCTTCGAGGAGTTCCACACACTGGCACCGCTGCTGCAGCAGCTGGACGAACGCGACCGGCTGATCCTGCAGATGCGCTTCGGCCAGGAGAAGACCCAGGCCGAGATCGGCGCCGAGCTGGGCATCTCGCAGATGCAGGTCTCGCGCCTGCTGTCGCGGACGCTGTCCCGGCTGCGCGCCGGAATGCTCTCGGTGTAGGCAGCGGCATGACACCGGCTCACCGCAGCGACGGTCCCGTACCGCCCCCGGGCGCACAGGCGCTCTACGACGACGTCGTGTGGGCGGACGCCGTCGTACGGTGCGCGGACGCCGGGGGCACCGGGACGGGTGCGCCGCAGCCGCTGACCGCCCAGCCGCTGCGGGACCGTCCCGGTGCCCTGCTGCACGGCAGCTGCGACCTCGACACGCGGCCGATCCTGTCCGCGGCGCTCGGCGTCGTCACCCGGATCCCCGGCCCGGTCGTCCATCTCGACCTCTCCGGTGTGGCCTTCCTCGACGCCTCCGCCGTCGCCGCCCTGGTGCAGGCCAACGCCACCGTGGCGGGGCAGGGCCGTCGCCTGCTGCTCCACCACCCGCCATACTCGCTCCGCAAGGTAGTGGAGATGTTCCCGGACGAATGTGCCGCGCTGGAGGTCGCAGCATGATGAACGGATCTGCGTCCACCACCCCTGGGGACTTCGTCCACCCCGCCCTGTTCTACCAGGGTGAGGCGGAGTACCTGGCGGAGGTGGGCGGGTTCGTACGCGCCGCACTCGCGGCCGACGAACCGGTGCTCGTGGCCGTGCCCGGCCCCCGCATGGACGCCCTGCGTGAGAGCCTCGACGTGGGCGCGGCCGAGGTCTCCTGGGCGGACATGACGCAGCTTGGCCGCAATCCCGGGCGGATCCTGGCCGCCCTGCAGGACTTCGCCGACCGGCAGGCGGACCGGCCGGCCCGGATCGTGGGCGAGCCGATATGGCCCGGGCGCACGCAGCCCGAGGTGCTGGAGGCCACGCGTCACGAGGCCCTGATCAACACCGCCTTCGCGGGGCGGCGGGCCACGGTGCTGTGCCCGTACGACGTCCTGGGCCTGCCGTCCGCGGTGGTGTCCGACGCCCGGCGGACCCATCCCACCGTGATGGCGGACGGCAAGAGCACGCTCAGCCCGGAGTACGCCGACCCGGCATCGGTCGGCGCCGACTGCGACCGCCCGCTGCCCGAACCCGACGGCGACGTGCCCTCGTTCGCCTACACCGTGGGGCAGCTGGGCGAGGTGCGCGCGTACACCGAGGCGTGGACCGGCGGCACGGCGCTGGGCGCGGCCCGGCGCGGCGATCTGCTCCTGGCGGTCAGCGAGGCCGCCGCCAACTCCCTCGCCCACGGCGGCGGGAGCGGCTCGCTGCGGCTGTGGAGCAGCGCCGGCGCGGGGGTCGTCGCCGAGATCCGCGACGGGGGCCGGCTGGCCGACCCGCTGGCGGGGCGCCGCCGCCCCTCCCTGGCGTCGGTCGACGGAGGCCGCGGCCTGTGGATGATCCATCAGCTGTGCGACCTGGTCGAGATCCGCTCCTCGGGCAGCGGCCTCATTTTGAGGATGCACATGGCATGCTCTTGAGACCGGCGGGTCCTCTAAACTGTCACGGGCATGCTCGAATGTCCCAGACTACGGGGGGCGAATGGGACCACAGGGGTCCCGGCGAGCAGAGAGACCAGCGTCAACGGCGGGGGTGAGGTACCACAGTGGAAACCATTGGACCGGGAACCGGCGATCCGCTGCGTTCCGGACCTTCCGCCGTGGTGCAGCGCCGCCGCCTCGCCCTGTCCGGCGTCCGCGGCCACGTGGCCAAGGGCCGCGACTTCACGCGCCAGGCCTTGCTGGACTGGGGCTGGGACGGGACCGAAACCTCCGAGGACGCCCTGCTCCTGGTGTCCGAGCTGCTGACCAACGCGGCACTGCACGCGGGCGGTTGCATCGAGCTCGTGGTCTCGGCCGGCGAGGTCCTGCGGGTCGAGGTCTTCGACGGCTCGACGGTGCTGCCGCGCCGCCACCCGGCCCCGCAGCGTGGCCTCCCGGGCGGGCACGGGCTCTACATCGTGGAGCGCCTGTCCGATCGCTGGGGTACCCACACCCACGAGCGCGGCAAGGCCGTCTGGGCCGAGATCGAGTCGTCGCGGCTGACCTCGGGCAGGCCCACCGGTCGCTGACCCGACCGCCCCCCGGCGCCGTTTTCCCCGCCGGGGGGCGTCATTCCGGGAGGCCGGGGCAGGCGCAGGGTATGACATCGAATGCACTCACCTCCCTGGCCCTGACCCCGGCGCCCGGCCCCGCCTGGGTCCACCTGCTCGTCATCGCGTTCGCCCTCCTGGTCCTCGTCCGCACCCTGGCCCGCCACCGGTAGGAACCCTTTTCCCCCGGGCGGACCCGCAGGAGCCGGTGGACCCGGCAGGCCCGGGAAGGGAACGACGCCATGACAGCCGTGGCACGTCGGGATCCCGGTGGTTGGGCGACGGCTTCGCCGGTGTGGAGCGGGCGCGCCGCCTGGAGCGGCGCCTCTCCCCCGCGCCGCGCCGAGGCAGAGATCACCCTCGTCACCCCGTCCTCCTCCCGCTGTACCTGCCGCAGCTGCCGTAGATGGACGGCGGGGTGCTGACCCCGCATCGTTCCCGGCGGAGTCGGCGGCGTGGACACCCGGGCGAGGGCGTGCGCCGTACGGAAGATCACGGGCGCGCTCACCCCGCAGGCCCTACGACCACCGACCTGGGCCTGGCCCCGGGCAGCAAGCACCCGCTCCTTCGACATCCCCGCGCTCGCCGTGCACGCCCGCGGTATGCAGGCCCTTGCCGAGGCAGCCCACCTGCGCGCCACGCCATCGCTCAGCTCGACCTCGCCGACACCTGCGCGACGGGGCGGAGCGAGCGTCGAGGCTGTCTTCGTCGCCGTGGGCGGCGGATACGCGGGCACCGGGACGGCGGCCCCCCTCCAGCGGCTCACCCGCCACGCGGTCCGGCGCTCCCCCTGGACCCGGGGCAGATCCGCCGGCACCTCGTGGACACCGCGCCGGGGCTGTGTTCGCCGGCCCGCTTATCGCCGCCCTGGAGGCCGACACCGATCACGGACGGCTCGTGGTCCCGCCCGATCTGACGGTGCCTGCCCGGCCTTCCCGGAGTCCTCGGGCTCGGCGACGCCGCAGCGGTCCCCGACCTCGCCGCGGGCCGCCGCCTGCGCGGGCTGCCCGCGCAGGCGGCGGCCCGCGGTGCCACTCGGCGGCGCTGCGCACCCCCGTGGCCAGGACGCGGGAGCCGGCGAACCGGCTCCTCGACGCGGTCGCGGGCGACGCCTTCGTCCGCACGGGCTGCCAGGCGGGGCCGCCGCGCCCCTCAGGGAGTTCGAACACGCCGACACACACCTGACCCCCGAACAGGTCCGCGGCCCCACGGCACCGGCGGGGCTCGCCGCGCAGCGCCTGGGCGGTGCGGCCCGCCTCCGCGGGCCGCACACCGTCGGAAGCGGCGGATCCCCGGTGGCGGGGCCGTCCCGCGCCGCGACGATGCTGCCCGGGGCGGGGTCACCGGCCCTGGGGGCTCGGCGAGCCCGGCTTGTCCAGGGTCACGCCCCAGTCGGCGGCGGACTCCTGTGCCGGGGCGAGGACCACGCGGGGCAGGGCCTCCGTGTGCTTCTCCGCGAGCCAGGCGACCAGTCGTTCCCGTACGGCGCAGCGCACGGTCCACAGGTCGTCGGCGTCCTTGGCCGTGACGATGGCCCGCACCACGATGGTGGAGGGCGTGGTCTCCGTGACGGCCAGGTCCCAGCCGCGGCCGTCCCACTCCGGGCAGTCGTGCAGGATCTCCTGGAGCTTGTCCCGCATGAGGTCGACGGGCGCGCTGTGGTCGCAGTGGAGGAAGACGGTGCCCGTCATCTGGACCCCGCCGCGGGACCAGTTCTCGAAGGGCCGGGTGGTGAAGTACGAGACGGGCATGGTGAGGCGGCGTTCGTCCCACGTGCGGACGGCGAGGAAGGTGAGGGTGATGTCCTCCACCACCCCCCACTCGCCGGCGACCACGACCGTGTCGCCGATGCGCACCATGTCGCCGAAGGCGATCTGGAAGCCGGCGAAGAGGTTTCCCAGGGTGGACTGGGCCGCGACACCGGCCACGATCCCGATGATCCCGGCGGAGGCGAGCACGGACGTGCCGAGCGCGCGGAAGCTCGGGAAGGTGAGGAGCATCGCGGCGGCCGCGACCACGGCCACCACCGCGGTCAGGACCCGCGTGATCAGGGTGACCTGGGTACGGACCCTGCGGAGCCTGGCCGGATCGCGGGTGCCGGCGGCGTAACGGGCGTAACCGGACTCGACGGCGGCCGAGGCCACCCCCACGATCAGCCAGGCGCCGGCTCCGATCAGCGCCAGCGAGAGCGTCCGGCCGACGGCGGCCTCGTGCTCCTGGAGCGGCTGCCACCCGGTCTGCCCGTGGGCGCCCCTGAGGAGGGCGGCGAACAGCACGATCTGCAGGGCCGGCCGGCAGCGGCGCAGCGAGTTCCACAGGGGTGTTTCGGGGTGGCGGGCGTCGGCCCGGCGCAACAGCAGGTCGGCGGCCCATCCGGCCGCGACGGTGAGGAGGATCGAACCTCCCAGGACGGTCAGCAAGCGAAGGGCGTGGTTCATGCTCTCCTCGGCGAATGTAGACGGCATGGATTCCCCGCGCATGCCCAGCCGAGGAGGGGCGACACGGGGGCCTTCCGCGCGGCGCGTGCCGGGCGCCCTGTGGCGTACACGACAGCCGCCGGTCCCGCCCCTGCGGACAGGGGTGGAACCGGCGGCGGCGGTCGGCTGCCGGAGCCCCTACTCGCCGCGTCCGCTGAGGAAGTCCCGGGCGCGGTCGACCAGCCCCGTGCCGGCGGACAGCAGCCGGTGGTGCGGCTGGGAGGAGGGGAGGGCGCCGGGGTGCGGGCGGGTCGGCGCGAACCTCTTGGCCCGGCGCACCCTGTCACCCAGCGTCTCCAGGGCCTCCGGTGAGCACGCCTGGCGCAGCCGGGGGAACAGGTTCTGCTCCTCGTCGTACACGTGGGCGGTGACCTCCGCCTTCAGTACGGCGATCAGCTGGTCGAACTCCGGCCCCGCGGCGTCCAGTCCCTCCAGGTCCTTCAGCAGCTTCTCGACGCGCGCGTGGTCGGCGAGTTCCTTGTCCGCGATGAGGTCGCCGTCCGGGAAATGCTCCCGGATCGCCGGGTAGAGATGCTCCTCCTCGGCGACCGAGTGCCGCACCAGCTCGATGGTCAGCTGTTCGGCCGCCTTCTGCCGTTCGCCCGCCGGGGTGGTGTGCTCGATCCTGTCGAACAGCCCGTCCACCTCGCGGTGGTCGACGGTCAGCTCGGCGATGATGTCGCCTGCGTGTCCCATGCCGTTGTTCCTTCCCGTTCGGCCTCGGCCGGCGGTGCGCGCCGGTCGCCGCGCGCGTACCCGGGATCACGCAGTGCTAACGGAGGGCGCGGGTCCGCGGCGGTCGGCGCATGCCGCGCGCGGGTACGGGTAGCCGGGCCGTGAAAGTTCCGCCGACCATGTCCGCCGACCACACGGAAGGAGTCACATGTCACACGTCGAGGAGTATGTCGAGGTCAACGTGCCGCTGCGCACGGCCTACAACCAGTGGACGCAGTTCGAGGACTTCCCCGCCTTCATGGAGGGGGTCGAGCGCATCGACCAGCGCACCGACACCCTCACCCACTGGGTGACGAACGTCAACGGTGTGCAGCGCGAGTTCGACGCGCAGATCACCGAGCAGCTCCCGGACCAGCGCGTCGCGTGGATGACGGTGGACGGGGAGCCGCGCCAGGCCGGCCTGGTCACCTTCCAGCCGATCGACGCGACCACCACCAAGGTCGTCCTGCACATGAACTGGGTGCCCGACGGCCTGGCCGAGACGGCCGCCGACAAACTCGGCTTCGTCAAGCGCCAGGTGGCCGGCGATCTCAAGCGCTTCAAGCTGTTCATCGAGTCGCGCGGTGCCGAGACGGGCGCCTGGCGGGGCGAGGTCTGACCGTGACGGTACGCGGGTTCGAGGGCACGGGCGTCCAGACCGCGTCCCGCGGCGGAGGGCTCCGCAAGGTCACGGCCCGCTGCGGCCTGCTCGCGCGCGGAGTGCTGTACGTGCTGATCGGGATGCTGGCCCTGCGCGTGGCCTCCGGTGACGGCGGAGGCGAGGAGGCCGACCGCCAGGGCGCCCTGCAGGAGCTCGTGGAGAAACCCTTCGGCGACGTCCTCGTCTGGGCCGTGGGCCTCGGACTCGTCTGCATGATGCTGTGGCGCCTGTCGGAGGCGGTGTTCGGCGCGGCCGGCCCGGACGGGGACAAGGCCGCGAAGCGGCTGGCCTCGGCGGGCCGGACGGTCTTCTACGCCGTCGTCGCCTTCTCCGCCCTGTCGTTCGCCACGGGCGGCGGCGGGCACTCCGGGGACGAGCAGTCCCGCGATGTGACGGCCAGGGCGCTGGACCTGCCCGCCGGCCGGTGGCTGGTGGGTGCGGCAGGGCTCGGGATCGCCGTCGCGGGCGTCGTCGTCGGGGTGCAGGCGGCGCGGCGCAGCTTCCGCAGGCACCTCGCCATGGGCGGGGTCCCCCGGTGGGGCCGCAGGGCCGTCGACTTCCTCGGGGTGAGCGGCGGCCTGGCCCGCGGCGCCGTGTTCGCGGCGGCCGGCGGGTTCGTCGTGTACGCCGCGGTGCGCTACGACCCCGCGCAGGCGAAGGGCGTCGACGACACCCTGAGGGCTTTCGCCGCAACCGCGGCGGGGCCGCGGCTCCTCGTCGCGGTCGCCGTCGGGCTGATGCTCTTCGGGGTGTTCTCCGCGGCGATGGCGCGGTGGCGTGAGGTCTGAGACCGGCCCGTCGGCGGCGGTGGGCCAGAGCGGTTCCGGCCGCTCAAGGGGGTAACCCGCCGAACGGAAGCGTATTCCGAGGGAATCTCGGCCAAGTTGGCCGTGCGCCCCTGAACGCCCCCCGCAGTGACGTTCCATCGGCCCTGTATGGGGGCACCCGTGGGCCGTTGGCACGTCAAACGAGGAGCGCACACGATGACGAAGGTCCTTGTCCTGCACAGCGTCAGCCTGGTCAGGTCGGCGCTGGCCGCCCTGCTGAGATCCGAAGGGCCGTTCGAGGTCACGTCGGCGGGCTGGAGGACCGCGGCGCGCCAAGCCGAGTCGTTACGACCGGACGTGACGGTCGTCGACCTCGACTGTCCGGGGACCACGGCCGTCCTGGCCTCCGGGCAGCGCACGGACCACCAGGTGCTCCCGCCCCCGTCGACGGTCCTGGTGCTCGCCTCCACCGGCGCGCCGGGGCTGCTGCACCGGGCCTTCCGGGCCGAGGCGCGCGGCTACGTCGACAAGGACGGCTCGCCGGGGCGGCTCGTACGGGCGGTCCGCAAGGTCGCCGCGGGGGAACGGTTCATCGACGCCTCCCTGGCCTCGGCGTTCATGGAGGCGGATCCGCTGCCGCTGAGCCCGCGGGAACTCAGTGTGCTGACCCGGGCGGCGGAGGGCGATTCGATCGCCGAGATCGCCCGCACGCTGCACCTGGCGAGCGGCACGGTACGCAACTACATGGCCGCGGCGACCCGGAAGACCGGCGCGCGCAACCTCATCGACGCGATACGGATATCCAGGCGGGCCGGCTGGGTGTGATCCGCGGGCGCCGCGGACGGGCCCACCCGCCCTTCACCCGTCCGCGGCCTGGTTCCACCTCCCCACCAGCTCGCGGTACAGGGGCGACCTGGCGGGCAGTTCCCGGTGCGTGCCGCAGACGGCCCGGGCCCCGTCGAGGACCAGGACCCGGTCGGCGCGCGCCGCGGACGAGACGCGGTGGGCCACCACGACGAGGGTGCCGGGGCGCTCCGCCAGCGCGCGTTCGGCGCGCTCCTCGGCCGCCGGGTCCAGATGGCAGGTGGCCTCGTCGAGCAGCAGCAGCGGAGCGGGCGAGAGGTAGGCGGCGGCGAGCGCGAGCTGCTGGCTCTCGCCCCGCGACAGCAGCCGGGGCGCCACCTCGGCGTCCAGGCCTCCGAGCCGCTCCACCAGCCCGTCCAGCCCCAGGGCCCGGACGGCGCCCAGCACGCGGGCGTCCCCGGGCCCGGTGGCGCCCGGGACGGCGGCGAGATGGGTCAGGTTCTCCCGTACGGTGCCGGTGAACACGTAGGCCTGCTGCGGCAGCAGGGTCCGCCGCGGGTCCGGTCCGGTGACCCCCGGGTCCCGGCGGGCGGCGGCGCCGTCCACGAGGACCGCTCCCGCGTCGGGGGAGAGCATTCCGGCGAGCAGCGCGGTCAGCGTGGACTTGCCGATGCCGCTGGGCCCGACGACCGCGAGGTGCTCCCCCGGACGCACCACCAGGTCGAGGCCGTCGAGTACGGGAGCCGCGCCGGGGCCGTAGGCGAAGGTGACGCCGCGGAGCTCGGCCGCGGCGGCGCTGTGCCTCCCGGCCGGCCCGGCCGGCCGCGGCTTCGCCGGGCGTCCGCGGGCCGGGTCCGGCGGCGTCGCGGTGAAGCGTTCGAGGACCACGAGCAGCCGGGTCCCGGCCGATCCCAACGCGGCCATCAGGGAGTTGAGGGCCGGCAGCAGGGCCTGCACCAGGTACGTGAGGCCGCCGGCCAGCGTGCCGGCGGTGATCCCCCGGCCCAGCAGCCAGGGTGTCGCGGCGAGGAGGGCGATCACCGGCAGCCGGCCCGCCGTCCCCAGGGCGAGGGTACGCAGGGCCGCCCAGCCCGCGAGGGTGCGCGCCAGCCGCTCCTGGGCGGCGATCAGGGGCTCCACCCGGGCCTGCGCCGCGCCCTGTCCGCCGCAGGCGGCGATGTCGCGCAGGCCCGCGGCCAGCTCCCCCACCCGGTCGGCCAGCGCCTCGTCGGTGTCCAGGGACACGCGCTGTACGGCGGCCATGGGGCGGAGGGTGGCCAGGAAGGCCGCCGCGCCCAGCAGCAGGGGCGGCAGCACGACCAGCAGCAGCACGGGCGCGAGGGCGGCCATGCCGGCGAAGGCGCCGACAGCGGTGAAGACGAACGAACGCGCCGTCAGGACGAGTCCCGCGAAGGAGTCCCGGGCCATCTCCGTCTGCTGGGTCAGCCGGGACACCGCGCCGGTGTCACCGGCGCCCGCCGGGTCCGCGACCGCCCGGTCCAGTGCCTGCCGCACCGCCCGCCGGACCAGGCCGTCCCGCAGCGGTTCCACGAGGTCCGCAAGTCCGGCGAACACCCCGCGCAGCGCGAAGCCGCCGAGGAGCGCCCCGGCCCCGGCCGCGGCCAGCCAGCCGAGGCCGGTGGCGGTGTGGCCGGCGAGGAAGCCGTCGTCGAGGGCGCGGGCCACCCCGTAGCCGCCGAGGAAGGTGTGCACGGACTCCAGCAGGGACCATGCGGCCAGGCGTCCGAGGGCGCCCCTGTGGCCGCGCAGGAACCGCCTGCCCTCGGGGGCCACCCTGCCCCGCGCCGCCGCCCCGGTCACCGTCACCGCGCCGCCTCCCGTTCCGTGTCCCGTCCGGTGTGCCGTTCCGTGTCCCGTCCGGTGTCCCGTTCCGTGTCCTCGTCCGCGTCGGCGCCGAAAACCGTTCGGTAGGCGGGATCTGCCCGCCACAGCTCACGGTGGGTGCCGGTCGCCCGTACCCGCCCGTCCTCCAGCCAGACGACGATGTCGGCCCGGGCGGCGGTCGACAGGCGGTGCGCGACCACGATCCGGGTGCCCGGACGGATCTCGCGGGCCAGGGCACGCTCGACCTCGCGGGCCGTGACGGTGTCGAGGCTGGAGGTGGCGTCGTCCAGGACGAGGAGTCGGCCCGCATGGCAGAACGCCCGGGCCAGCCCCAGGCGTTGGACTTCCCCGCCGGACATCGGGGCGTCGGCGAGGGCCGTGCCGTACCCGTGGGGCAGACGCCGTACGAACGCGTCGGCGCCGGCGGCACGGGCCGCGACGCGCACCGCTTCGGGGCCTGGGCCGGGGCCCGCGCCGAAGGCGATCGCACCGCCGACCGTGTCCCCGAGCAGCACGGGCCGGTCGAAGGCGTACCCGACGTCGCGGCGCAGGGCTTCGGCGGTCAGCTCCCGCAGGGGCACTCCGTCCAGCAGCACCCGGCCCGCGTCGGGATCGGTGAGCCGGCCGGCCACGGCCGCGAACAGGGTCTTCCCTGCGCCCGAACGGCCCACCACGGCCACCGTGGTGCCTCCGGGTATCACCAGGCTGATGTCGTGCAGGACCGTGGCCGCGCCGCGCACGACGCGGACGTCGCGCAGTTCCAGGGTGCCCGGGCCGCCCTCCGGCAGCTGCGCCCGCCCGTGGGCGAGTGCGGGCAGGGTCAGGAGTGCGGCGGTCCGCCGGGCCGCGGACCGGCCCCGGACCACGGCCGCGAGGCCGCCGGTGACCGCTCCGATCCCGGCGGCGAGACCCGCGTACCGCACCGCGGCGAGGAGTTCGCCCACCCCGATGGCCCCGGCCGCCAGGCGGACGCCGCCGACGGCGAGGACCGCGTACAGGAGCATCGGCATCAGGGCCGTGGACCGGGCGGTGGTGCCGCCGTAGACCTGCCACATCCGCCGGCCCTCGGTGCCGAGCTCGGGCAACCGGGCGAGGACACGGGCGCGTTCGCGCTCCACGGTGCCGGCGGCGGCGATCGTGCGCGCCCCGGCCAGTGCCTCGGTCAGGCGGCCGGCGGTCTCCAGCTGGACCTGCTGGTAGCGGGCGATGCTGGCGTGGGTGTCGCGGGCGAAGGCCCGCAGCAGGAGCACGAGGAACGGAACGCCCACGAGGAAGGCGAGTGCCGTCCACAGGTCGATGAGGAAGAGGGCGGTCACCGCGCCGAGCGGCGGCAGCAGCGCCGCGACGGCGTGCGCGGCGGCCGCCGGGACCTTCCCGGCCTCGGTGGCGTGCGCGGTCAGCCGCGCGGCGGTCTCGCCGGGTGCGTGGCGGGCGGCGTGGTGCGGGGCCGCCCGCAGCAGCCGGGCGAGCCCGAGCCGGCGCAGCCGGGCGGTGGAGCGGCCGTCGACGTCCCCGGTCAGCCGGCCGGCGGCGGCGTCCAGGGCCACTTCGGCGGCGATGACCACGGCGCACAGAAGGGTCCAGGTGGGGCCCGCCGGGGCGCCGCGGAGCAGCAGGTCGAGGGTGTGGCCGAGGACGGCGGGTTCGGCGAGCGCCGCCGCGGCGGCGCCCAGGGTGCATCCGAGGACGGCGGCGGTGCGCCCGGCGCTGTGCCGGGCCGCCGCCACGAGAGCCCGGTCTGCGGTGGCTGCCACGGACGCGGCCCGCTCCGCGCCGGCGTCCTGCGCGTCGAGGGGGCTCATCGGCGGATGCCTCCAGTCGCGTGGTACGTGGTGCGGGCCCGGACGGCGAACCGCCCGGGCCCGAGAGGACCTGCGTCAGTTACAGGTCGTGACGCTCAGGCTGCTGTCCCCGCACAGGAGCAGGCTGGCGCGGCTGCCGCCGCCGGTCATCGCGGCCTCGGTGGTCTCTTCCTTCGGGGTCTCCATCGACTGCAGGTCAAGAAGCGTCATGTCGATTCCTCTTCTTCTCTTGAGTGGTGCGATGGGTCACGGTCCCGGACGGGACCGGCTCTGGGGCCACCGCAGTGTGTCGCAGCGGCGGGAGGAACGGCAGGTGCGCGCGCCCTCCGGGCGCGGCGCTGCCGAGGGCGAGGAGAGCGCCGGCGGTGCCCGTGGTGAGGTCCATGGACAGGCGCATCATCTGCTCGCCGGGGAAGGCCAGATGCCCCTGGTACGGCACCGCGTGCCGGGCCAGCGCGTCGATCTGGCGGGCGATGTCGGCGGGGCCCGTGCCCGGGCCGGGCGTGGTGGTCCGGGCCAGGTGGAGGATCATGCCGGCGGCGCCGCGCAGCAGCCCGGGCTGGGCGTAGAAGGTCGCCTGCGCCGCCCGTACGATCTCACGCCGGGCCTTTTCGAACCGCTCGTCGGGAGCGTGCTCCAGCCAGTCGTCGAGGACCATGCCGATGCCGACGCTGCCCTCGCCGAGGTACGGCATCGTGCGCCAGCCCTCGTTCACCTGGAGGGTGCCGTACGCGCTGGTGACGCAGCGGTCGAGGTCGCGGTGGAGCGCCCGGGCGGACTGGAGCAGCAGTTCCTTGTCGCCGGTGCGTTCGTACAGCCGCAGGAAGAGCAGGGCGGGGCCGGTGTTCCCGTACATCAGTCCGGCGCGGGCGGTGCGCTGTTCGGGCCGGGAGAGCAGTTCGGCGCAGCGCAGGGCGGCGGTGTGCAGTTCGCCCTCGCCGCTCGCGGTGCCGAGTGCGTCCAGGGCCAGCCCGATGCCGGCGAGTCCGCCGTGCAGGTCCGGGCCGGCGCTCCCCCAGGGCTGGTGCAACAGCCGCTCGGCGAGGGCGAGGGCGCGGTCCGCGTGTCCGAGCCGGTACAGGGTCCAGGCCGTGCCGGCGAGGCCGTCGTAGAAGCCGAGCGGGGTGCCGGAGGCCGGTTCCGCGGTCCGCTCCAGCAGCCATTCCTCGGCCTCGGGCCAGGGTTCGGCGTCGGTCTCGGCGAGGGCGTGGAGCACTCCTGCGATGCCGTTGCCGAAGCAGGTGCCTCCCCCGGCGTTCGCGAACTGGGCGATGTCTCCGGGCACGAACCGGTCCTCGCGCTCCGGGGTGGCGCTCGCGCGGATCGCCGCGGTCATCGACGTACGGGCGGCCGGCCAGTCCCCCGGCTCGACGGGCAGGTACGGGCCGGGCGGTGCGGGAGGGCGGCGGCCCGGTGCGCCCTGCGGGGCGCCGGACAGGATCTCCTCGACGGCCTCGTCGAGGAACCGCCGTGGTACGGGGAACTGCTCGGCTGCGACGGCGGCCAGATGGGCGGCCTTGGCCCGGTCCAGGACGAGCAGGCTGGTCAGCGGGAGGAACAGGGCGAGCCGCAGGCAGGCGAGGGCGTAGCGGTCGACGGAGAACCCGCGCCGCTCGGCGGGCGCGACGAAGGCGGGGTTGGCGACGGTCTGCCGCAAGCCCTCGTCCACGTGCGCGGCGGCCTCGAAGTCCAGGAGGGCGACGGAGGGTTCGCCGTCGTCGTCCTCCTCCACCATGATGTTGAAGAGGTGCAGGTCGTTGAAGACCACGCCGCGGGCGTGCACGGCTTCGACGGCCTCGGTGACGCGCCGGTGGACGGTCAGGGCCCACTCGGTGTAGGAGGCGAGCTCCGCCGGGTCGGGGTCCGCCTCGATCAGCGGGTGGCGGCGGGCGAAGTAGGTGTTGAGCGGTTTGCCGGCGAGGTGCTGCAGCACCAGGAAGTGGTGGTCGCCGACGGTGAAGGTGCCGCGGACCGCGGGTACGCAGTCCAGGCCCGCCAGCCGTTCCAGCGCGGCCCGTTCGCGGTGCAGCCGGGTCACGGCGTCGGCGCCGTCCGCGGCGAGCCCGGCGTACGGGCGGGCCTCCTTGAGGACCACGGCCTCGCCGGTGCGGCTGTCCTTGCCGACGTAGACCCCGCCGCCGTTGGAGAAGTGCAGCGCCCGCTCCACCGTGAAGGGGATGCCGGTCAGGGTGGTCGCGGAGCGCGCCGCGAGGTGCGGCTCCAGGAATGCGGGCAGTTCGAGCCACTCGGGCGGCTGGAACACCGGCCCGCGCCGGTCCGGTACGAGGCGCCCGTCGGGGGTCTCGATCGCCGGGACGAGTTCGCCGTGCTCGTCGTAGCAGTGCCGCAGGGTGAAGCTGCCGTAGCGCAGGTACACCGGGCCGGCGCCCCAGCGCAGATCACTGAGGATGTACGGGCCGGCCGCCCCGGCCAGCGCGGCGTCGAGGTCCTCAGCGATCCGGTGGCACTGCTCCTCGTCGGCCGGGTACACGGTGATGAACTTCCCGCTCGCCGCCCGGTCGGCGTACTTGGCGTTCCGCAGGTGCAGCAGGTACCGGCTCGGTATGAACTTGAAGGCGATCCGGCGGGCGGTGCAGTACGCGTACACCTTCGACAGCAGCGATTCGGCGTTGTCGAGCGTGGCCGAGACGTGGATCTTCCAGCCCTGTGAGGGCAGTTCGGCGTCGGCGGGGCGCAGCGCGAGCCAGTCGCCGCTGCGATGCGAGCGCCACCCCGACGGGACGGGGGCGAGCGCGGCCGGGTAGCTCTCACCGGCGCGCCGGTACGGCGCGTCGTAGAACCAGCGGTCGGCGTCGCAGAAGGCGGCGTACCCCTTGTTCACACCTGCTCCCTCGGTCGGCGGCAGACCCGAAGGTGTCACGTCCGGCGGATGCGGCGACAGTCACGTGTGTCACCGATGGGGTGTGCAGTACTCACGAGTCACCGGTTACGGGGCACCCGTCACGCGGCGCCGGGGAAGGGCCACCCGCGGCACCGGTCAGCCGTCGGGCGGCACCGGTCACGGGCCACCCGCGCGGCACCGGTCACGGGTCAGGTGTCACCCGGCTCCGCGGCCCGGCGCGTCCACCAGTGGCGGCGGCGCGGGTGCACGGCCCGTCCGAGTCGGAGGCCGATCAGCAGGTACCCGAGGAGCGCGCCGGCCGTGTTGAGGATGACGTCGTCGATGTCGAAGACGCGACCCGTGACCAGGGCGCCCTGGACGAGTTCGACCAGCGTCATCAGACAGGCCGTCACGGCACCGACCCGCAACAGGCCCCGCGCCGGCGGCAGCAGAACCGGCAGGAGCACCCCGAACGGCAGCCCGAGCAGGAGGTTCCCGCCCAGCTGGCGCACCGCCTCGATCGTCGACGTCCCGTCCAGATAGGCCCTGATCGAGGCGCCGGGCCGGACGTTGCTGTGCACGAGCGCCGCCGAGGCGGCGGACGGTTCCAGCGTCAGCCGCGCCAGGACCACGCCGAACAGCACGGTTCCGGCGAAGGCGGTCACCATGGCGGACGCCCGGACCGCCGGGTGGGCCGGACGGTGTCCGCCCCGGGCGGCCGGCCCATCCCCTCCCGCCCTCCTGCGTTCCGTCCGCTTCTCCGTGCTCCGCCGTGCGCGCCTCCATGTCATGCGGTGGCGCTTACCCTGCGGGCCGCCCGGTACGCGGGACCGCCGCCGCGGCCCCGCGGCGGCATGGCGCATGCGGCCGGGCCCCGTCGGGCACGTGTGCAGCGTGACCGACATCCCCCGCACCGCCACGCACCGCAGCAGTCCGGGCGGCGCCGCCCTCGCGGCGCGCACCCGCGCCGAGTTGCTGCGTACGGCCGTCCGCGTGTGGAGCGACAACCTCGCCGACCACGCGGCCGCGCTCACCTACTACGCCGTCCTGGCGCTGCTGCCCGCCCTCGTCATCGCGGTCTCCCTCGTGGGGCTGCTGGGCGGGGTGACCAGGGAGCGGCTGATCACCGAGCTCACCTCGTACGCTCCGCCGCAGTCCGCGCAGGTGCTGCGGGACGCGCTCGGCGGTCTCGCGGCGGAGCAGTCGTCGATGTGGGCCCTGCTGATCAGCGGGGTGCTGAGCGCACTGTGGTCGGCGTGCAGCTATCTGGCGGTGTTCCGCCGGGCCCTGCACGCGATGCACCGGGTGCCCGACCGGCGGCCCCCGCTACGGGCGGCCCACACGCTGCTCGTGAACGCGACGCTGCTGCTGGTCCTGCTCGTGGTCGCCGCGGCCGGACTGGTCCTGTCCGGGCCGCCGGCCCGGTGGCTGGCGCAGACCGTCGGCGGGGCCGGCCCGGACGCCGTCACGCTCCTGCGCTGGCCCGTCCTGCTCGCGGCCGTCACGCTCCTGGTGCTGGTCCTCTTCCGTACCGGACCGGCCCAGAGCCGGGGCACCCGCCGGGGCCTGCCCGGCGGCGTACTGGCGGCCCTGCTGTGGCTGGCCGCCTCGGCGCTCTTCACGCTCTACACGGGGCTGGACACCTACGGCCGGCTGTACGGATCGCTGGCCGGCGTCATCGTCTTCCTCGTCTGGCTGTGGATCGCCAATCTGGCGCTGCTCACCGGGGCCCAGTTCAACGCCGAACGGGCCCGGGGAACGGCTGCCGGGCCGCCGCCCTGACCCTCGCCGGCCGTCATCCCCGGGGGCCGTCCGAGGGGGGCCACCGGGGGTCCCGGCGCCCGCCACCGGCCAGCCGGGAGCCCTCGATCTCCGCCCAGACGCTCTTGCCGGCGCCGTGGGTGTAGGAGCCCCACCGGTCGGACAGCCGTTGCACGATGTGCAGGCCGTGGCCGCCGGGGACACCGGGTCGCCACCCGGCCGGGGGGCGTGGCGCCGAGGGTGCGCCGTCGAGGACGTCGATGCGCAGGGCCTGCCCGGCGGTCAGGACGAGCTCGTGGCAGCCGCCTGCGTGCAGGGCCGCGTTGGACACCAGCTCGGACACGACGAGCAGGGCGTCCTCGGCGCTCTCGCTGCCGTCCCACCCCCAGTCGTGCAGGGTCCGGCGCGTGAAGTCGCGGCCCTTGCCGACCGCTCCCCGCACGCTGCGCAGGCAGAGGCGGCGGCGCTGTCCCGCGACCGGCCCTCCCGTACTCCGAGGGTTCTGGGCTGTTACTCCCGTCGTGTTCACTGTGGTCCTCATTCCGACCGTCGACGTTGCTTTCCCCGGACCCGCGTATGCCCGCCCCGACGGCCCGGACACCACGGGCCGGGCGGCCGGGGCCGTGCCCGGGATCGCAGGGTTAGGCACTGTACGGAGGGGTAGGCGTGGTACGCCCTGAACGCCCGAAGAAGGGAGGAGTCGATGACCATCCCGAGCGGAGAGCGTTTCGGCGTCGAGGTGGAGTCCCTTCCGGGGGCCACGGTGGTGACCCTGTCGGGGGAACTCGACCACGACACCGCGGGACCCCTGCGCGAGGCTCTGGGCACCCCGTTGCAGGCCGGCGGCGGCGAGCGTCTGCTGGTGGACCTGAGCCACCTGGACTTCTGCGACTCAACGGGACTGAACGTGCTGTTGCACGGCCGTCTCGCCGTGAACGAGTCCGGGGGCTCCCTCGAGCTGGTCGGAGTGCACCCGCCGGTGGAACGGATGTTCCACATCACCGGAGCCGACCAGCTCTTTCGATTCCATTCCGACGTGGAAGCCGCGCTGGCGACACCTTGACGGCCGCAGCCCTTTGCCGCCGGCCCGGCCGGCGGCAAAGGGCTGCGGATCGTGGAGCGGATCGGCCGGAACCGGGGCTGGAGCGCGGTGGCGGCCACGGCAAGCGCGTGTGGGTCGGGATCGACTCCCCGCCGGGTCACCCCGGCTGAACACCGGAGAACGGGCGGGCGGGCCCGTGTAACGGACCCGCCCGCCCCGTGTGTACCGCCTGGTGCGGTCACCAGTAGTGGCGCCGGCCGCCGACCGCGTGCCCGACCGAGCCCAGGACCCACAGCACCGCCCCGACCACCAGCAGGATGACCCCGATCGTCCACAGGAAGGAAAGTCCGGTCAGGAAACCGATGAGCAGGAGAATCAGTCCGACGAGAATCATGTGTTCCCTCGTTCTCAGGTTGGGGACCGGCGGAACGGTTGGACCGCCGTGGCGCCTCTGACGGCGTGTACCCCCGAATCCCGTCCCCACCGGTGCGACGGACCACTCAATGCAGGACGCCGACCGCGACCGCGCTGCGATGACGTCGGTCCGGCGGGTCGGCCCCCGTGGGTCGATCGCGATCAGCGACCGGAGGGCGAGGATGGGTGCATGACCGACACCTTCACGACACGGACGCTCGATGTGACGACGGGCTCCGAGGAGACCGTCCACGACCTGACCACGGCGTGTGCGGAGTTCCTGCGGGACGCCGCCCGGGGCCGGGACGGGCTGCTCAACGTGTTCACCCCGCATGCGACGGCCGGGCTGGCCGTCATCGAGACGGGAGCCGGCAGCGACGGCGACCTGCTGGACGCGCTGCGCACGCTGCTGCCCGCCGACGACCGCTGGCGCCACCGGCACGGCTCCCCCGGCCACGGCCGCGACCACGTCCTGCCCGCCTTCGTACCGCCCCACGCCACCCTTCCGGTGGTGGGGGGCGAGCTGGCGCTGGGAACCTGGCAGTCGGTGGTTCTGGTGGACACCAACAGGGACAACCCCCGGCGCACCGTCCGGCTGTCCTTCCTGGGCTGAGCGGACCGGGGAGAGTCAGCGGGACCGGGCGGGTACGGCCGCGGCACCGGTATCGTCCCCGAGGGTGCGGCGCGCGCACCGGAGCACCATCGCGGCCAGGTCGCCGCCCGCGCCGCGGAGCAGCTCGCGCTGCACCCGGGCACCGTTGCCGTGGGCCTGCAGGCCCGCCAGGCCCTCCTTGACGAGGCCGGCGTCCCCGTTGTCCTCCAGGGCGTCCCGCACGTGGTCGTACAGGGCCTGGACCACGGCTTCGGCGGAGTCCTCGCGCAGGGTCGCCGGGTGGATCAGCGGTCCGTCGAGCCCGGACCGGGCCGCTCGCCAGGCGGCGAGTCGCAGCAGGCTCGTGTCGGCCACGGGCGACGGCCGGCCCGCCCGCCAGTCCCGGGCCGCGGTGTCCACCAGGCCCCGCACCAGGGCGGCCAGCAGCACGGCGGTCGACGCGTCCAGGCAGACGTCCGCCACGCGGATCTCCACGGTCGGATAGGACGCGGCCAGCCGCGCGTCGAAATAGATCATCCCCTCGTCCCTGATGGCGCCCGTGGCGACCATGGCCCGCACCCTCTGGTGGTAGCGCTCGGGCGATCCGAAGACGTCCACCGGACCGGCCGAGGGCCAGCGGTTCCAGACCCTGCTGCGGTAGCTCCCGTACGTGGTGTCCTCGCCCTGCCAGAAGGGCGAATTCGCGCTCAGTGCGGTGAGGACCGACAGCCAGGGCCGGATCCGGTCGAGGACGGCCACGCCCTCCTCGTCGGAGTCCACCGCCACGTGGACGTGACAGCCGCAGGTCAGCTGTTCCTGGACGGGCAGGCCGAACTGCCGGGCGATCCACCGGTACCGCTCGCCGACGCTCAGCGTGGGCTCCACCGGCAGCGGGCAGGTGGCCAGGGCCGCCACCAGGACACCGGCGGCCTCCGCGTGCCGCGCGGCCTCGGCGCGCCACCGGCGGATCTCCTGGTGGAGTTCGTCCATCCGGGTCAGCGGGCGGGTCGCGCACTCGACCTGTTCCCTGTGCAGTTCCCTCTCCAGCGGGATCTCCCCGCCGGCGCCCGCCGCCCGGCCTCCGGACCGCAGGGCCGATGCCAGCACCGCGCCGGCGGAGGCCGCCGGCTGCCCGGTGCGCGGATCGACCAGCAGCAGTTCTTCCTCGACGCCGACGCTGCGCATATGGGCCCTTTCGCTTGCTCTCCGTGCTGTTACCCCCGGCGTATGCCCGCTTGCGCAACGGCCACCCGCGGTCTCATCCGGATGCCCCACTGCTGCCGTCGGCGGCCGCGGCCCCGGCGAGCCGAGAAGGTGGGGTAGGGATTCTCACCCGGCCTCGCCGGTTGAAGCCGCAACGACCGGGTAGCCGTTCCAGAAGGCGACCCGCACCGAAGGAAGAGGAGGAGCGGTCCATGCATTCGTTCGCGCTGCCGCTGATCCCCACGGAGGAGGGCGGGCTGCTCATCCCGGCCGAACAGGTGACGGCCCTCCTGCGGGGAGTGGCCGATGACTGGGCGGCCGCGGTGGAGGACGGCTCCCCCGAGGCCGACGCCGAGACGGTCCGGGCCATGACCGAGGCCCTCACCCAGCTCGCCGACCAGATCGACGCGGAGTGCATCGCCTGCGCGTCGCGGCCGGACCAGGGGCCCTGAGGCGCGCAGGTGAGCGGCGTTCCGGCGTCCGGCGGGTCCTCATCCGCGCGCGAGCGGCTGGAGGCCTCGCGTGCCTCCACGACCGCGCAGATCGCGGCCCTGAAGCGCGATTTCGACGGCATCGTCGAGGCGAACGCCCTGGTGGCGGTCGACGACGAGCACGATCCGGAAGGGTCGAGCACCGCGTTCGAGCGCGCCCACGTCGCGGCCCTGCTGGAGCGGGCGGCCGAGCGCCTGGAGGAACTCGACCGGGCTGTGGACCGCCTGGAGCGCGGCGCGTACGGGTGGTGCGAGGGCTGCGGTGAACGCATTGCACCGGCCCGCTTGGAGGTACGGCCCGAAGCGACGACGTGCGTGCGCTGCGCCGACGCCGGCGCAGGCCACCGTCACGGCCCCGGGGGCACGCGGTAGCCATCGGCAACCGGTCGCCCTTCGACGGCTTTCGCAGCCTCCAGGAGCAGCTTTCGGACATCCGCGCGCCGAGGGCGTGCGCAGGGGCGCAGGCGCGGATTTCGGGGGCAGACGAGAGGGTGCCCATCCCGGGCGCCACCGGACGCCACCGGACGGCCGGACCGGCCGGCCGCAGGCGGCGCCATCCAAGGAGGTTTCGCGATGCTGATCACCGTCACCCGCACCGGCGGGTTCGCGGGCAGGGAACGGACCGCTTCCCTCGACACGGAGTACCGCAGCGACGGCCCCGAACTGGAGCGGCTGGCCGAGCGGGCCCTGAGCGGCGAGTGCCCCGCGGACCGGGAACCCGTGCCGGACGGCTTCCAGTACGTCGTTCATGTCGACGGCAAGCTCGTGGAGTTACGGGATCCGTACCTCACCGACGACCAGCGGCGGCTGATCACCGCCGTCCTGGGCGAGGGCGCCTGACCGTCGCGCCCAACCCGCCGTGACCCGGCGTAGGGGCCGGCCTCCGCGGGATGCCTTACCGGGCCCGGACGGGCCCGGTAAGGCGTCGGCGCCAGCGCCGACGCCGAGAACCTGGTGGGCCGGTGCCCGGCCGGGCCGTCAGGCCGCCGTCGGCGCGCCTTCCGCGTCGACGCCGTCGGCCCGGACGGCGCCCACATGGAGGCCTTCCGCGTGGACGCCGTCCGCTTCCGCGCCCGGCCGGGCGGCGCTCATCCGTTCGCGGGCCGAAACCAGCGCGGCGTCGATGTCACGGGTCCCGGTCGACACGCACAGCGTGTAGACCACGTCCTCCAGCCGCTGCCGCACCGCGTCCCGGCGCTCTCCGGCCCGGAGCCGTGCCACGGTCTCGTACTCCTCCACCAGACGCGCCAGCACCGCAGGGTGAGCCATCAGCACGATCTCGCTCCTTCACACATGGCCTTCACGGGGCCGGGACGTCACCTGCGCCTCGTGTGCCCCGCCCCGGGCCTCCCATGCGCCCCACGCGTCGTACTGGCCGACAGTGTGCGGTGGTTGAGGTGGAAACCGACGTCGCATCCGGCTCGGCCGGGACGCCCTCCGGTGCGGGCCGCCGGACGGGGCGCAGCCGTTCGGCGGCCGCCCCGGCCTGGGCAAGTCCCGCCCGGTACGCAGGAGTCCACTTCGCCGGTCGCCCATGTCGGAGCCGGGCTTTTCGCATTCGACGTCCGTCCCCACCCGCAGGCCAGCGTCCATGTACCGCCGCCCCCGGACCCGGACGGGCGACTCCGGGGACCGCCGCCAGGTCGGTCCCGGGAGCCGCACCGCCCGCCTGACCGGCGCCGGGCTTCGGCGCCCGCCGGATCAGACGGGGCCTGCGCCGAACGGTCCGCCGACGCCGTAGCCGTAGTACGTACCGATGTCGCCGCGGTATCCGGGGTCCTGGAGGTGCTTCTCGCGGTGGAACTCCGGAGCGTTCTTGATCTGCTCCTTCGTCCGGTCGACGTAGATCCTCTCGTCCTCCACGTCGATGCGGGAGACGGTCCCGGCCGGGAGGAGGACCTCCTTGCCGAAGATCCACGGTCCGGTGTCCACCACGATGTACGCGGAGCCGGCCTCGTCGGAGTGCTTGTCCACCTTGCCGATGGCTCCGTCGGCGGCCTCGACCTTGAATCCCGTCAGGTCGATGCCCTCCGGGCGGCCCGAGGTCTCGCGGTAGCCCCACACGTCGTCCGTCATGAAAATGCCCTCCACGTGGTTGGGTCGGATTCTCGTGACGGCGCGCCTGCCCCTCGGATGCGGTCTCACACCCCCCCGTCCGCCACCCCCGTCCGCCAGCTGCCACCCGCCGTTACGCGGGAGCGTCGCTCGCCACGGTGTCGGCGCAGCCCGGGTGACCCCAGCGGGCGCCGAGCTTGCTGATCTGGTCACCTGCCGCGTACGACCTCCCGCAGGGGCAGCTACCGGGGAACTTCGCCTTGATGGAGCCCCGGCTGCGCGCGGGCCTCCTGGCTCCGGCGGCGGTTGCGGGTTTGGTACGGGGCGCGGAGGCGCGGGCGGGTGCGGGAACAGGGAGCGACGCGGCGCCGAGGGCCGTGCCGGCCGCCTCCTGGCTGACGGCGGCGTCGCTGGCGGCCTGGTCGGCGATGGCGTTCAGCAGGTCGCCGTCCTCACGGTGGGCCGGAACGTAGCGGAATTCGACGTCCCGGTCGGCCAGCAGTGCGTCGATCTGCTCCACCAGCTCCCGGTTGGCGACGGGTTTGCCGGCCGCGGTCCTCCACCCGTTGCGCTTCCAGGCCGGCAGCCACTGGGTCACCGCCTTCATGGCGTACTGGGAGTCCATCCGGACCTCGACGGCCGTCCCGGGGTCCAGCGACTCCAGCAGCCGCTGGAGGGCGGTGAGCTCGCCGACGTTGTTGGTGGCCCGGCCCAGCGGGCCGGCCTCCCAGCGCTCGGGGCGGCCCTGCGAGTCGGCGATGACCCACGCCCAGGCTGCCGGTCCGGGGTTCCCCTTCGCCGCGCCGTCGCAGGCGGCAATGATGCGATCAGACATCCCCCGATCATGCACCACAGCCACGCCGGAGCGAATTCGTCTCCGAGCGGCGGCGCATACCGCCTGGTCCGCGCGAAATCGGACATCGATCCGAGGGGGTGCCGGCCACCGGTCGGCAGGCCGGGTGCCCGCCCGGCGCGCCGCCCGCCCCGACGGCGGCGAGCCGGGCCACCACAGCGGTGTTCTAGTGCGGAGTCCAGGTGAACTTGCCGCCGCCGACCCACCGCACGACGTCCAGGTCGTCGAGGTCGTGGATCGGGATCCCGGCCTCCGCGGCGATCAGCAGCACGTCCGTCATCGACGTCGCCCTGCCGGTGAACTCTCCGTCGACCTCCACGATGCGAAAGGGCGGGGTGCCCGGTTGAACGCCCAGCACGGTGATCCGCGCCGGGGAGATGTGAGGTGCCGAGCCTTCGGTCATGGGCAGACGGTTCCACGCCGGGGCCGGTCAGAGGCGCGGCGACACGCCCGCATCGCGTTCGTGCCAACAGGTGGTCGCAGGTGCCGGGCTCCTCCTGCCGCGGTACGGGTAGGTCATGGCGCAGAAGCGGGACAAGGCGGGTGACGGGGTCGGCGGGCGGCCTACGTCGAACTCTCGGCGAGCACGAACCGGTTCGTACAGCAGGCCACCCAGCTGCTGAAGACGAGTCTGGACCCGGCCAGGACCGCTGGCGACGGCCCGGGTGGGCCGGGGCCCCCGAGGGCGTCGACGCTCACGAGACCGCTGCCGCGTTCACCGGGGCGGTGGATCAGCAGCCGGCCGCGTTGCAGACGTTCCTGGACCGGGCCGCCGGCGACGCACTGTAGCGGGCTGCGGGCTGCCGGCTCCGGGCCGCGCCGATTGCGGGGCGGCGGCGACGGTTGCATAGTCCGAGGTATGGACGCGCGTGACGAGGCGCTCCGACGGGCGTACGCGCATGCCGCCCGGTGGCTGGCGAGCCTGGACGACCGCCCGGTTCCCGCCCGCGCTTCGGTCGACGAGATCGTGCGGGCGCTGGGTGCCGGGCTGCCGGACGGTCCGAGCCCGCCGGCCGATGTCGTCGACCTGCTGGCCACTGCCTGCGAACCGGGCCTCACCGCGTTCCCCGGCGGGCGCTTCTACGGGTTCGTGATCGGCGGCACCGAGCCGGCCTCACTGGCCGCGGACTGGCTCGTCAGCGCGTGGGACCAGAACTGTGTGATGCGCGCCGTCTCGCCCGCTTACGCGGCGGTGGAGGACGTGGCCGGCGGATGGCTGCTCGATCTGCTCGGGCTGCCCGGTGACAGCGCCGTCGGGTTCACCACGGGCGCCGCGATGGCGAACTTCACGTGCCTCGCCGCCGGGCGCGACGCCGTGTTGCGCCGTGCGGGCCGGGACGTCGCCCGCGACGGTCTCGCCGGCGGGCCGGCGGTGCGCGTCCTCGTCGGCGAGGACCGTCACGTCACCGTCGACCTGGCGCTGCGCCACCTCGGGCTCGGCAGCCCGGAGCCGGTGGCGGCGGACGACCAGGGGCGTATCGTGCCGGAGGCCCTGCGGAGCGCGCTGGCGGCCGGCGGGCCGGGGCCGACGATCGTCGTCCTGCAGGCCGGGGACATCCATTCCGGCGCGTTCGACCCCTTCGGCGAGGCGGTCCGCGCCGCCCGCGCGTCCGGGGCGTGGGTGCACGTGGACGGCGCGTTCGGGCTGTGGGCCGCCGCTTCCCCGCGGTACGCGCACCTGACGGCGGGCTGCTCGGACGCCGACTCCTGGGCGACGGACGCCCACAAGACCCTGAACGTGCCCTACGACTGCGGGCTGGCGATCGTGCGCGACCCGACCGCGCTGCGGGCCGCGATGGGGGTACACGGGGACTACCTGATCCGGCACGAGCACGGCGACCCCAGCGACAAGGTCCCCGAACTCTCCCGGCGCGGCCGGGCCTTCACCGTGTGGGCCGCGCTCAGGTCCTTCGGCCGGTCGGGGGTGGCCGACCTCGTCGAGCGGCTGTGCCGGCACGCCTCCGCGTTCGCCTCGGGCATCGACGCGATCGACGGCGCGACGGTCCTCAACGAGGTGGTGTTCACGCAGGTGTGCGCCGAGTTCGGCGGCGACGAGCGCACCGAGCGGGTGCTCGCCCGGCTGCTCGCCGACGGCACGGCGTGGATCAGCGGCTCGACGTGGCGCGGCCGTCGCGTCATGCGGATCTCGGTGAGCAACTGGTCGACGACGGACGAGGACGTGGCCCGCACCCTCACCGCGGTCCGGCGCGCGGCGGCCGGCTGAGCGCGCGGCCCGGGTCCGACAGGGTCCGGGGGGGCCGGCGGGTTCGCGGGGAAGCCCGCGGCCGACGGGCCACACGGGGGACCCGCCGTGCGCCGTCGGGGTTTCCTGGCGGCGACCCGGCGGGGCGTTGGCCAGACTGATCGGGATGACCGCCACGACGGAACCCGCCGGACCGTCCCGCCGCGGCCGGTACCGGGCCCTGCTGCCTCCGTTCGTCGCCTGGCTGGTCACGAACCTCGTCACCTGGCTGGTCGCGACGGCTTCCGTCGCCGGTGACGGGTCCGCCGTGCAGTACTGGTCCACGGACAGCCGCCGGCGCTGGGACTCCGAGCACTACCTGTCCATCGCCCGGACCGGGTACGAGATGTTCCGGTGCCGGGAGCGCTACCCGGACTTTCCCGATGTCGTGTGCGGAAACGTCGCCTGGTTTCCCGGGTATCCCATGGGGGTCCGGGCGCTTTCCGCCACCGGGCTCTCCTACGAGACGGCGGCCGTCGTCATCTCGGAGGCGTCCCTGTTCGGGATGTTCGCGGTGCTGTGGTGGCTGCTCGGCGCCCGACTCACCCGGGCCTCCTGCCTCACCCTCGCCGTCGCCTGCGTCTTCCCGGGCGGCGTCTACTTCCACGCGGTCTTCCCGATCGCCCTCGGCACGCTGGCCCTGCTCGTGTGCGTCGTCGGGGTGAAGCGCGGTTCCTGGGCCGTCGCCGCCGCCGGTGGTTTCGTCGCGGCCTCCTGCCATCTCGTGGGTGCCGCCGCCGCCGGAATGCTGCTGCTCAGCGCGTTCTTCGCGTGGCGGGCGGACACCTGGCCGGTCCGCTTCGCCAAGGCGGGGTCGTCCGCGGCCCTCGCCGCGTGCGGCGTGCTCTGGGCGAAATGGCTGATGTGGCGGGCCACGGGCCGCTGGGACGCGTACGAGATCATCCAGGCGTCCAGTTACGGGCAGGGCGGACTGCGCCAGCCCTTCGCCGAAATGACGAAGGCCTACGATTTCCCGTTCAAGGACTGGTACACGCCCGAGGGCCACCTGCCGTGGCTGGTGGAGCACGCCCTCACCGCGCACAGGACCCAGCTCTGGCTCGACGTCCTGTTCATCGTGCTCGTCGTGGCGACGGCCACGGTTCTGCTCGTCCGCAACCACCGGCTCGACGTCGAGGAGTGGGCCGCTCTGATCCTCACGGTGACGATCTTCCTGCTGCCGTTCTTCGCCGGCGCGGAGATGTCGTGGTACCGCAACCATGCGCAGATGTTCGTGGGACTCGTCCTCGTCCGGCGCATGTCCCCGTGGATCCAGGTACCCCTGCTGCTGCTCTGCTCGGTCCAGTACGCCCTCCTGGCGTCGATGTTCTTCGCCGGGGTGCTGGTGTGAAAGTGCAAAGACTTTTCCAAGCCGGGATCGCGGGGACGCCACGAACCCCCTTCCACTGGGTGGATATGTCGTAGATATGCGGACATAGTGCGCAAATTTCTTTGCGTGACGGAGCTCATTCTGTGTGCATGGCCATTGCTCGCCCCGATTGCGTTTGCGCATAGTTGCCGGTGCTATGCCCCAGCAGCACCGAGCGAAACGGACCCCGGCATGACCTTCCCGCCCACTCCGCCATGCGCTCCCGGCCCGGGGCGGCGCAGATGAGGACCGCGTCCGAGCGGCTGCGCGCCGGGCTGGCCGCCGGTGCGGTCGCCGTCACCGTGTTGTGGGCCGCCCAGGTGCACCCCTCCGCCCGGCCCGACGAGCTGATCGGAGCCGCCGCACACCTCAGCGGGCTCCTCGCCGGCTACGGCATCCTCGTCATGCTCTTCCTGATGGCGCGCGTACCGGCCGTCGAACACGGGGTCGGCGCCGACCGCCTCGCCCGCTGGCACGCCTTCGGCGGCCGCTGGGTGCTGGTCCTGTGCGGCGCCCACGGGCTGTTCGCCCTCGTCGTGTACGCCCTGCGCACCGGGACCGACCTGCTGACCGCCACCGGGGCCATGTTCCGCTACCCGGCCCTCGTCGCCGCGTTCGCGGGCGGCGCCCTGCTGGCGGGTGCGGGCCTGTTCTCCGCCCGGGCCGTGCGCCGCCGGGTCTCGCACGAGGCGTGGCGCGGCATCCACCTGCTGACGTACCTCGCCGCCGCACTGGGCTTCGTCCACCAGCTGGCCGGCCCCGACGTTGCCGTCACCTCCTTCACCGCCTGGTTCTGGGCCCTGCTGCACACCGTCGTCGGCGTGCTGATCGCCTGGTACCGCGGGATCGTCCCGGTGCGCCAGGCTCTGCGGCACGGACTGCGCGTCGCCGCCGTCGAGCACGAGGGGCCCGGCGTGGTCTCCGTCACCATCCAGGGGGACAGGCTCCGCGAGCTGCAGGCCGAGCCGGGTCAGTTCTTCCGCTGGCGGTTCCTGCGGGGCGGCCTGTGGCACACCGCCCTGCCGTTCTCGCTCTCCGCGCCCGCCCGCGACGACCGCCTGCGCATCACCGTGAAGGCCCTCGGCGGGCACTCCCGCAGGGTCCGCGGGCTGCGGCCCGGCACCCGGGTCCTGGCGACCGGCCCGTTCGGCGCGCTCACCGAGCGGCGCCGTACCCGCCCCAAGGTCCTGCTGATCGCCGGCGGCATCGGCATCACACCGATGCGCGCCCTCTTCGAGTCCCTGCCCGCGAGCCCCGGCGACCTCACGCTGCTCTACCGCGCGGGCGACGCCGACCAACTGGTACTGCGCGACGAGCTGGAAGCGATCGCAGCGTCCCGCAAGGCCGCACTGCACTACCTGGTGGGCCGCTCCGACGCCGCGTACGACCCGCTCGCTCCCCAGGCCCTGCGCGCTCTCGTCCCCGACCTGTCCGACCGCGACGTCTACCTCTGCGGGCCCCCCGGCATGGCCGACGCCACGACCGCGTCACTGCTCCGGGCGGGCGTCCCGTCCGCGCGCATCCACTCAGAGTGCTTCACCTACTGAGGACCCCGACTCCCCGATGAACCAGTACTCCGCACCCCGACCGCCCGACCGCCTCCCGCCGCCCGTGCCGGCTGCCGAGCCGCGGCCGCGGGCGCGCCGGGCGGCCGCCCGGCACCGCAGGTCCACGCCCTCCCGCCGGCTCGCCGCCGGGCTCGCCCTGGCCAGCGTGGTGGCCGCGACGCTCATCACGGTGACCGTCGACCCCGCCGCACCGGCTCCGGACACCACCCCCAGCGCGCAGCCCGCCCGCTGAGCGACGGCTTCAACCCCGCCCGCCGCCGTGCTGGTGCTGCTCGGGCAGGCGGCTGTCCGGGTGGACCCACAGCAGTACGTTGTCGGGCCGCTCGTCACCGAAGAAGTCGAGGACGTCCTGGTCCGAGTGGCGCAGGCTGAAGTGGGTGAGGACGAAGAGGGTCTGCGGGTGGGCCTCGACGACGGGCCTCAGCCGGCTCCACACGGTGTGCCCGACACGGTCGGCCCGCTCCCGTTCGGCGTCGTCGAGATAGGTGCACTCGGTGATGATCACCGGGTACGAGAAGAGCCACGGATTGTCGTCGAAGACGCTGACGTGGGTGTCGCCGAGGAACGCGAACAGCGGCCTGCGCACCTCGTGTTCGACCTCGGCGCCCTCCTTGCGGCGCTGCGCCACGATGCGGCCGAACTCCGCGCCCCGGCCCTGTCAGGCGAGGGAGCGCCGCAGTTCCTCGTACGCGGGCAGCAGGACCCTGCGGCGTTCGGAGAACGCGTATCCCACGCACGGCACCTTGTGGGCGCACTCCACCACCCGTACGTGGTGCCCGCCGCGCCCGAAGGTGAACTCGTCGCCGCCGCGCACCCCGTGCAGCCGGCAGTTCGCGGCGAGCGCCGGATCGTAGGCCGTGCCGTGGTTCAGCTCGGCCGAGGCCCGCAGGTAGGCCTGCACGTAGGGCACCGCCGGGGCGGGCAGGTGGATGTCGACGCCGTCGGGCCGGGCGGCGAGGTGGTCGAGGTCCTTGGAGTGGTCGTGGTGGGTGTGGGTGAGGAAGACGGTCTCGGGCCGGCGCCCCTCCACCAGTCCCGCGTCGAGCGCGCAGCGCAGTTCGGGGACGTGGAAGAACGTCTTGTCGTTGGCCCGCGAGTACCCGGTGAGGGTGAAACCGGTGCCGGGTATGCGCCAGGTCTTCCACTGCCGGAACGGGTGGCCCTGCTCCAGCCGATCCGGGTGGGCGGGGGGCCGCGCGGGGGCCTGTGTCATCGGTGCCTCCGTCGGACCGCCGTGATCGGGTGAGGGCCGATCGTAGCGGGCCGCTTCCCCGGCCGGCCCGTGGTTTTCCGGCGCCCGTGTCATCCGGTGCCGCTCTCGTCGCGGTGTTGCCCTGTTGCCGTCTTGCGGTGGCGGTGTGGCGGTCAGAGCGTTTCGCTCAGCGAGTCCGCCGGCCGTCGCCGGGCGGTCCGGGTCGCCGGCACGAGCGCCGCCAGCACCGCTCCGAGCACCGCCGCGGCGACCACCACCGACAGCACCGGTACCGGGGGAATCCGGGCGATGCCCGCGCCGATCCCGCTCGACGCACCCTGCGCGTCCACGAGCCGGCTGCCGGTCAGCGCACCCAGTACCATCCCCAGGCCGGCGGAGGCCAGCGCGGTCAGTCCGGCGGCCGTCACGATCATCGCGCCGATCTGCCGGGGCGTCAGCCCGATCGCCCGCAGCGCGAGCAGGTCGCGGCCCCGGTCGCGTACGCCCGTGCTGATCAGCGTCAGCAGTTCCGTCAGCCCGATCAGCGCCAGCACGCCGATCAGGGCGGCGATCACCGCGCGGGCCGGCTCCAGCCGGTCGGCCGGGTCGGGGGTCTCGCGGATCTCCAGCGCTGCGCCCGCCGCCGTGGCGAGCGCGGCGCTCACCGCCCGGGGGTCCGCGCCCTTGCGCAGCACCAGGGCGTGGAAGTCGGGCCGCAGCCCGGGGTCGCGCTCGCGCAGGGCGTCCAGGGTCGTGGTGATCACCCGGCCGCCGGATTCGGTTTCGATGGTGCGGCCGACGAGGTGCAGGATCTGCGGCCGCCCCTCGACGGTCATCCGCACCCATGCGCCGACGCGCACCCCGAGGAGGTCGAGCAGCCCCTGCCCCGCCACCGCCTCGTCCGGGCCCTCGACCGCACGCCCCTCCACCACCTCGGAGGGGTACGGGGACCCGGCCGTGCCCAGCCCGCGGAGCGTGATGGTGCCGGTCTGGCCCGGTACGAGGGCCGCCACCTCGGCGCCGGGATGGACGGCGGCGACGTCCGGGACCGCCGCGAGGGTCCTCTCCAGGTCCGCGTCGGAGGCTCCCCCGGGCTGTTCGGCGCGTACGGTCAGTGCCGCGGGCAGTCCCATCCGTGCGGGGCTGTCGCGGAACTGGTCCAGCGTCGACCAGGCGACGAGCGCGACGGTGATCAGCGCCAGCGGCAGGGCGAGCCTGGCCACCGACGCGAGCGTGCGGCCGCGGCGCGGGAACGCCGCCCGCCACCCCAGCACCAGCGCCGGGGGCACCCGCAGGCCCAGGGCCCGCCTGCCCAGCGCGGTCATCGGTGCTGCCGACGGCAGCGCCGCACGGGCCACCGGCACGGGTGGCACCCGTCCGGCCCGCCAGGCCGAGAGCGAGGTGGCGGCCGCGATCAGCAGCAGCGCGCCGCAGGGCACGCCGATCATGAGCCCGGTGTGCCCGGGCAGGTCCTGCCACACCGCCGCGGCCTCGCCGATCCGCCCCGGTATGCGAGCGCCGAGGAGCGCGATCGCGGCCGTCCCGAGGGTCACGCCGAGGAGCGCGAAGGCGAGGTGCTGTACGAGGAATCCGCGGGTCACCTGCCCCGGGGTGAAGCCGACGGCCTTGAGGATCGCGATGTCCCGCAGCTGGCCGCGGACCCGGGCGCCGATGGCCCCGGCCGCGGCGAGCGCCGCCGCGACCAGTGCCCCGAGCCCGAAGACGGCGAACACCTGGCCGAGGAGCCGGTCGTCGCCGCCCGCCTCGGCGCGTGCCTGCTGCCACTTGGTGACCCGGGCCACCCGGTCGGCGCCGAGGACGGTCACGGCGCGCTGGACGGTGAAGTCGGTGTCGTCGGGGTCCGCCAGGCGCAGGCCCACGCTCTGTCCGGTGTCGCCGTGGGCGATCTCGTCGAGGGTGGCGTCGAGCACCCAGCCGATGCCCGGGCCGCCGCCCGGGTGGTAGCGGGGTTCGGCCGCCTCGGCGATGCCGCTCACCCGCAGCGCGTGCGGGGCGCCGTCCGGTCCGGTGAGCCGTACGGTGTCGCCCGGCTCGGCCCAGAGGGCCCGCGCGACCGAGGCCTCCAGTACGACGGAGCCGGCCGCGGAGTCCGCGCCGGTACGGGTGCCGGTGCCGGTGCCGGTGTCCGGCCGGGTGAGCCAGCCGCCCGCGGTGACGAGCGGCCGGGCCGTCTCCGGGGGATCCACCGCGGCCGCGCGCAGCGTGACCCCGGCGCGCGCGCCGTGCGACTCGACGGTCGTCGCCGTCGTGCGGTAGGGCCCGGCGAGTTCCGCGACGCCGTCGAGGCCGGCCAGGGCGTCCGTGTCCGCCCCCGCGCGGGTGTGCAGCCAGATGTGCGCGCCGTGGGACTGGTTGAAGATCCGCTGCCAGGGGTTGGCTGCGTAGCTGAACAGGGCGCCGGCCAGCAGGAGCGAGGCGATGATCCCGGCGCTGGCCAGTACGACGAAGAGGGCTTCGCCCCGGTGTGCGCGGAAGTCGGCGTGCGCCCAGCGCACGGTGGCCCGCACGGTCACTCCTTCAGTTCCAGGTCCAGGACCCCGGAGACGCCGCGGACCGGACCGCGGCGCCCGCCGTCGAGGTGGGCGTCGTCGGCTATGCGGCCGTCGAAGAAGCTGATCACACGGTCGGCGGCGCTGGCCATGCGGGCGTCGTGGGTGACCATCATGATCGTCTGGCCGCGCTGGTGGAACCGGGTGAGCAGCCGCAGTACCTCGCGTGTGCCCTTGCTGTCGAGGCTGCCGGCCGGTTCGTCGGCGAGCAGGAGTGCGGGGTGGTTGACGAGTGCGCGGGCGAGCGCGACGCGCTGCTGCTCGCCGCCGGACAGCTCGCCGGGCATCGACCGCTCGCGGCCTTCGAGGCCGAGTTCGGCGAGCAGTTCGGCGCGGGACGCGCGGGCGGCCTTCGGGGAGGCGCCGGCGAGCAGGGCGGGAAGTTCGACGTTGTCGGCGACGGTGAGGTTGGAGACCAGGTTGAAGAACTGGAAGACGACGCCGATGCTGCGGCGCCGCAGGACCGCCCAGCGGGCCTCGCGGTACTCGTCGACGCGTTCCCCGCCGATCCACAGTTTCCCGCTGTCGGGCCGCTGGAGTCCGCCGATCAGGTGCAGCAGCGTGGACTTGCCCGCTCCGGAGGGTCCGGTGACCGCGACGAACTCGCCCGGCCGGACGGACAGGTCCACCCCGCGCACGGCGTGCACCGGCACGCCTTCGCCGTGGTGCGTCTTGGTCAGGCCCTCGGCGCGGACGAGGGGGGCGGCGGCCGCGTCGGCGGGCACGGCGGGGCCCGTGGTGGCGTCGTCGCTCACTCCAGCTCCTCCTGACAGCGCTCCAGCCAGTCGAGGTCGGCCTGCAGATGCAGCATGGCGCCCTCGATCAGCAGTTGGGAGATCTTGTTGTCGCGGTCCTCTGCCGCGGCCAGCTTGGACAGGTCCCGCATGGTGTTGAGGTACTGCCGCCGCTGCCTGTTGATCAGGGCGATCGGATCGGCCAGGCCGGACTGCGGTGCGAGGGCCAGCTTCATGAAGAACTCGTCCCGTACGCGGGGTTCCTCGGCGGTTTCCTCGAACCAGGCCAGCACGGCCTCGCGCCCCGCGTCCGTCAGTCTGTACGTCCGCTTGTTGGGCCGGCCCGACTGCTCGACGTCCTCGCCCTCGATCAGGCCGCTCTTCTCCAGCCGGCCGAGGGTGACGTAGATCTGCCCGACGTTGGGCTGAGGGTACGCGGCGCCCAGGAGCTTCTCAAGGTCCTGCTTCAGCTCGTAACCGTGCGCAGGGCTACGGGTGAGGAGCGCAAGGAGCGCCAGCCGCACTCGCTCCCCCTCCTTCCCGCTCCGTAGTCAACGGTTCACTCGGCCACGGGCCGGGTGGCGCCGTCCTCCGGCTCGTCTGCCTGGACGTCTAGTATCGCCCATGCCTAACGGGTATATATAGGCCACGGTGGTCGGCGGCGCAGCTGGATCGGGCACCGCGTCGTGCGCTGGGAGGAATCTATGCGGTGGACACATGCCGCGGGTAGGGCTCTCCTGGTGGCCGCGGTGGTGCTGGCGGGATACGCGGGTCTCGGCGTGCGCTCCGACGCGGGCGCGGCCTCCGCGGGCCGCGGTCCGCTGACGCTCGTGACGGCGGGCGATCTGACCGACTACCTCTCCCCGCTCCTCGACGACTGGAACGACGCCCACCCGGGCGAACGCGTCAGGCTCGTCGAACTGCCCGACTCGGCCGACGAGACCCGGGCGCAGATGATCAGCGAACTGCGGTCGGGCCGCAACCGGTTCGACGTGCTGAACATCGACGTCGCCTGGACGTCGGAGTTCGCGGCGGCCGGCTGGATCTCCCCGCTGGAGCGCGGGCGCTTCCCCCTGGACGCCTTCCTGCGGCCGGTCGTCGACACGGCGACGTTCGACGGCCGCCTGTACGCCGTCCCGTACGTCACGAACGCGGGACTGCTGTACTACCGCAAGGACGTCCTGGACCGGGAGGGCGAGCAGCCGCCGCACACCTGGGCCGAGCTGGCCCGCCAGGCGCGCACGATCGCCCCGAAGTACGGATTGGACGGGTACGCCGGACAGTTCCTGCCGTACGAGGGGCTCACCGTCAACGTCACGGAGGCCGTGCAGTCGGCGGGCGGTTCGATCCTGCGCGACGACGGCGCCCGGGTGACGGTGGACTCCGATGCGGCGCGCACCGGGCTGCGGTTCCTCGCGGACGGCGTGCGCGACGGCTGGATCCCCCGTGCCGCGCTCGGCTACAAGGAGGAGGAGTCGCGGCAGGCGTTCCAGGACGGCCGGCTGCTCTTCCTGCGGAACTGGCCGTACGTGTACGCGGACGCCGGTGCGAGCGGGTCGAAGGTCGCCGGCAGGTTCGGCGCCGTGCCGCTGCCCGGCCCCGACGGACCCGGCACCAGCGTGCTCGGGGGCTCCAACCTCGCCGTGAGCAGCCATGCGCGGCATCCCGCCTCCGCGGCCGATCTCATCTCTTACCTGACCAGCGAACGAGTCCAGCGGCAGGTGCTCACCCGGGGCTCGCTGCCGCCGGTGCGCGCGTCACTGTACGAGGACCCGGAGCTGATCCGCGCGTACCCGTACCTGCCGACGCTGCGCCAGAGCGTGCTGTCGGCGGTGCCGCGCCCGAAGAGCCCGCGCTACGACCAGGTGAGCCTCGCCGTGCAGGCCGTGGCCCAGGACGTGCTGGCGCTGCGCCAGACGCCGGAGCAGGCGACGGCGCGGCTCGCGCGCGAGCTCCGCCCCCTCTCCTCCGGGCGCTGACCCCGCCCGCTTCCCTTCCTCGTCGGCGCTCCGCCAGGGCCTCTACTTACATGTTAAGTAGAGGCCCTTCGTCTTGCATGCGCATCTTTGGGTACAAACCACCCCAGCTTTTCGCTGTTTCTGGACACATCGTTGACACCTTCCAGTCGCTGCTACTTAACATGCATGCATAACAGCGCACCCGCTCTGGGGCGCTCTCGCATTCAGCAGAACAGGTCGACGCGAGATGCTCAGCACCCTTCCGGCCGGCACCGGCCACCCCTCACGCACCGCCTCCGCACCGGCCCCCTGGTGGCGCGACGCGGTGATCTACCAGGTCTACGTCCGCAGCTTCCTCGACAGCACCGGGGACGGGATCGGTGACCTGGCCGGCGTCCGGGCCGGGCTCCCCTACCTGCGCAAGCTCGGCGTCGACGGCATCTGGCTCAGCCCGTTCTACCCCTCGCCGCAGCACGACCACGGCTACGACGTCGCCGACTACTGCGGTGTCGACCCCGTGTACGGCGACCTCGCCGAGTTCGACCGGCTGGTGGCCGACGCCCACCGCCTCGGGCTCAAGCTGCTGCTCGACATCGTCCCCAACCACTGTTCGAGCGAGCACCCGTGGTTCCGTGAAGCGCTCGCCGCGGCCCCCGGCAGTGAGCAGCGCTCCCGTTTCCACTTCGCCCCCGGCCGCGGCCCCTCCGGAGCCGAGCCGCCCAACAACTGGCGCGCGATGTTCGGCGGTCCCGCCTGGAGCCGCGTCCGGGAACCCGACGGCACCCCCGGAGAGTGGTACCTGCACCTGTTCACCCCCGAGCAGCCCGATCTGAACTGGCGCGACCCGGCCGTGGGCGACGAGTTCGAGCGGGTGCTGCGCTTCTGGCTGGACCGCGGCGTGGACGGCTTCCGCATCGACGTCGCCGCCGGACTGTTCAAGCACCCCGAACTACCCGACTCGGACGACCCCGGAGCCGACGAGCGCGCCCGGGACGCCGTCAACCAGCTGGCCTGGAACCGGCCCGAGGTGCACGGCGTGTGGCGCCGCTGGCGCGCGGTGTGCGAGGAGTACGCGGCCCGGGACGGCCGGGAGCGGCTGCTGGTCGGCGAGGTGTCCGTGCCGACGGCGCGCGAGCACGCCGCGTACGTCCGCCCCGACGAACTGCACCAGGCCTTCTTCTTCGACCTGCTCAGCGCGCCCTGGGACGCCGGCGCCTTCCGCGCGACGATCACCGAGGCGATACGCGACATCGCCGGCACCGGCTCCACGGTCACCTGGGTGCTCAACAACCACGACCAGGTCCGTACCGTCACCCGCTACGCGGGCGAACCCGGGGTGGAGGGCAGCGGACTGGGAACCGCCCGCGCCCGCGCCGCCGCCCTGCTGATGCTCGCGCTGCCCGGCGCGGCCTACGTCTACCAGGGCGAGGAGCTCAGACTGCCCGAGGTCCTCGACCTGCCGGACGAGGTCCTCACCGACCCGATCTTCCGCCGCACCGGCAGCCGCAAGCACATCCGGGACGGCTGCCGGGTGCCGCTGCCCTGGTCGGGGCACGCCTCCCCGTTCGGCTTCAGCCAGGGTGTGCCCGGTGCCAGACCGTGGCTGCCGCAGCCCGAGTGGTTCGCCGAGCACTCCACGGACCGGGCCCTGGCCGACACCCGATCCTTCTGGCACCTCTACCGCGAGGGCCTCCAGCTGAGGCGGAGCCTGCCGCAGCTCGGCGAGGGCACCCTGCGCTGGCTGGACGCGCCCGCGCAGGTCCTCGCGATGGCCCGCGGCGACGGCCTGGTCTGCGCCGTCAACTTCGGCACCGAGCCGGTGCCCTCCCCCGTCGCCGGTGCCCCGCTGCTCGCCAGCGGACCCTGCCCCGAGGGCGTGCTCCCCGCGTCGACCGCCGCGTGGTGGACGGCCGAGTGCCCGACGCCGTGAACCGCGGCCCCCGGCACACCGGACCGCTCCCGCAGCCTCCCCTCCTCCCCCGATCCCAAAGCGCAAAGGACCTCATCATGCGACGACCCGGCAAGACGACCTCCGGCAGGACGACCCGGCGCACCGCGGCCACCGCATCGGCGGCCCTCGCCCTCGCCCTCGGCGCCACCGCGTGCGGCGGCGGCACCACCGGACCCGCGAGCGGCGGCGAGCTCAGCGGCCAGACCGTCACCGTGGCCGGTGTCTGGACCGGCAGCGAGCAGAAGAACTTCAAGAAGGTCCTGGACGCCTTCACGGCGAAGACCGGCGCCAAGACCGTCTTCGTCCCCTCCGGCGACAACGTCTCCACTTTCGTCGGCAGCAAGATCGAGGGCGGCAACGCACCCGACGTGGTGATGGTCCCCCAGGTGGGCGTGCTCCGGCAGTTCGCCAAGGAGGGCTGGCTGCAGCCGCTGTCCGAGGAGGCCGCCAAGACGGCCGGCTCCTCCCTCGCCCCGGTGTGGAGGGACTACGGCAGCGTCGACGGCACGTACTACGGCCTCTACTTCAAGGCCGCCCACAAGTCGACCGTCTGGTACGCCCCGCAGGCCTTCACCCAGGCCGGCGTCTCCGAGCCCAAGAGCTGGGCGGACCTGCTGAAGACGGGCCGCACCCTCGCCGACTCGGGTCGCCCCGCCTTCGCCGTGGCGGGCGAGGACGGCTGGACCCTCACCGACTGGTTCGAGAACGTCTACCTCTCGCAGGCCGGACCGCAGAAGTACGACCAGCTGGCCCGGCACGAGCTCAAGTGGACCGACGACAGCGTCGTGAAGGCTCTGACCACGCTCGGTGAACTGTTCAAGGACAAGCAGCTCGTCGCCGGCGGCGCCCAGACCGCGCTCGGCACCGACTTCCCCTCCTCGGTGGAGCAGGTGTTCGGCCCCGAGCCCAAGGCGGGCATGGTCTACGAGGGCGACTTCGTGGGCGGGGTCGCCAAGGACCAGTTCGGCAAGAAGCCCGGCGAGGACGCCAAGTTCTTCCCGTTCCCCGCGGTCGACGGCGGTACGGCGCCGGTCGTCAGCGGCGGTGACGCGGCCGTCGTCCTCAAGAACGGCAAGAACGGCAAGGCCGGCATGAAGCTGCTCGAATTCCTGGCCGGCCCCGAGGCGGCCGAGGTGTGGGCCGGCGCCGGCGGCTTCCTGTCCCCCAACACCAAGGTCGACCTCGCGGCGTACGGAGACGACACCACGCGCAACACCGCCAAGTCCCTGACGGCGGCGGGCGATTCGGTCCGCTTCGACATGTCGGACCAGGCCCCGGCCGCGTTCGGCGGAACCAAGGGCGCCGGTGAGTGGAAGCTCCTCCAGGACTTCCTGCGCGACCCGTCGGACCCGCAGGGCACGGCCGGGAAGCTCGAAGCCGAGGCCGCCAAGGCGTACGGGAACTGAGGCGGCCCCGCATGGCTGACACCCTGACCGCCGACAGCGGTACCACCGCCGGGACGCCGCCCGCCGGCCCCCGCACCCCCCGCGACACCCGCACCGCGGCGGACCCGCGGCGGCGCGCCCAGCGCAGGAAACGCCGCCTCGCGATCGCGTTCGTACTGCCGGCCCTGCTCCTGCTCGGAGCGCTCGTCGTCTACCCGGTCGTCTTCTCCGTCGGCCGCAGCCTCTTCGACGCCGACGGCGACCGGTTCGTCGGCGTCGGCAACTACGCGGCGATCGTCCACGACCGGGCCACCCTCAAGGCAATCCGCAACAGCGCCATCTGGGTCGTCGTCGCCCCCGTCCTGCTCACCGGCCTCGGGCTGATGCTGGCCGTCCTCACCGAGAAGGTGCGCTGGGCGACCGCGTTCAAGCTGGTGCTGTTCCTGCCGATGGCCGTGTCCTTCCTCGCCGCGGGCATCGTCTTCCGCCTCGCCTACGAGCAGGACCCCCACCGGGGCGTGCTCAACGCGGTCGTCGTCGGCGTCCACGACACCTTCGACGACGCCGCCGCCTATCCGACGGCCCGCATCCGGGAGGGCCAGGGCCTGACCGGCCGGGCGGGCGGCCCGTACAGCACCGAGAAGACCGTGCGGACCGGCGGCTCGGTCGTTCTCGGCCTCGTCGGCGTGGCACCCGACGCGATACCGGGCGGCGCGAAGGCCGCCGCCCCCACGGCGCCCGGCACGGACGGGATCGGGGGCGTGGTCTACCTCGACTTCGCCCCCGGCGGCGCCGGCACGCCGGGCCGGGTCGACCCCGGCGAGAAGGGGCTGCCCGGCATGAGGGTCGAGGCCGTACGGGACGGGCGGGTCGCCGCGACCGCGACCGCCTCCGACGACGGTTCGTTCCGCTTCACCGGGCTGGCCGACGGCGAGTACACCGTACGGCTGCCCGCGGCCAATTTCGCGGCCCCCTACCAGGGCGTGAACTGGCTCGGCCCGGCGCTGGTGACGCCCGCCATCATCGGCGCCTACCTGTGGGTGTGGACCGGCTTCGCGATGGTCCTGATCGGCGCCGGGCTCTCGGCGATCCCCCGCGACGCGCTGGAGGCCGCGCGGATGGACGGTGCCAGTGAGGGCCAGATCTTCCGCAGGATCACCGTCCCCCTGCTCGCGCCGGTGCTCACGGTGGTGTTCGTGACCCTGGTGATCAACGTGATGAAGGTCTTCGACCTCGTCTACATCATCGCGCCGGGGCCGGTGCAGGAGGAAGCGAACGTACTGGCCACGCGGATGTGGCTGGTCTCCTTCGGCGGCGGCAACGACCAGGGGCTCGGCAGCGCGCTGAGCGTGGTGCTCCTGCTGCTCGTCGTCCCGGCGATGGTGTTCAACATCCGGCGATTCCGAAGGAGCGGAGCATGAGCAGCCACAGCGCCGTCGAACGACGACGCCCGTCCCGCCTGCTGGGCAGTTCGGTCGTCCAGGGCCTGCTGGTCCTGGTCGCCCTCGTATGGATCACCCCGCTCGCGGGCCTGTTCCTCTCCTCGCTGCGCTCCGAGCGCGACAACGCCTCCGACGGCTGGTGGACCGCGCTGACCGATCCCTCGCAGCTGTCCCTGGACAACTACGGCGCCCTGCTGAAGGACTCGGGCATCGCACAGGCCTTCGGGAACACCATCCTGATCTCGGTCCCCACCACCGTCCTGGTCGTCGCCATCGCGGCCCTCGCCGGATACGCCTTCGCCTGGCTGGACTTCCCCGGCCGGGACGGCATCTTCCTGGTGGTCGTCGGGCTGCTGGTGGTCCCCGTACAGATCGGGCTGCTGCCCGTGGCCAAACTCTTCGGGGCCGTGGGTCTGTTCGGCTCGATCGCCGGTGTCGTCCTGTTCCACGTCGCCTACGGGCTGCCGTTCGCGGTGTTCCTGCTGCGCAACTACTTCGCCGAGATCCCGCGCGAGATGCTGGAAGCGGCCCGGATGGACGGCGGCAGCGAGTGGCGGATCTTCTTCCGGCTCGTACTGCCGCTCGGCCGGCCGGCCCTCGCGAGTCTGGCCATCTTCCAGTTCCTCTGGGTCTGGAACGACATGCTCGTGGCGCTGCTGTTCGCGGACAGCGGCTCCCAGCCCCTGACGGTCGCGCTCCAGTCCCAGATGCGGCAGTTCGGCAGCAACATCGGCGTCCTCGCACCGGGGGCGTTCCTGTCCCTGGTGGTCCCGCTCGTCGTCTTCTTCGCCTTCCAGCGGCACTTCGTCCAGGGGGTGATGGCGGGTTCGGTGAAGTGAGGTCCGGCCAGGGCCGCACCGGCCTCGATACCGGCGCCGTCGGCCGGACACACCGTGGGGATGCCGTTTGCGCACGCCCGCCACCGCGCAATCGGCTCACCTCGCGGCCGGGGGTGCGCAGACCTAGGCTTGATTCGTTGCCCGGGGCCCTCGGACGGCGGGAGACCGTGCCATGAAGCCACACCACCTCCGGCTCCGCCGGGCCTGCGCGGCCGCTGCCGCAGCGGGCTTGCTGATCACGCCGGCCGTCACCGCCTCCGCGTACGCGGCTGCCGCTCCGGCGCGCTCCACCGTCCCCTCCCCGTCCCCGGCCCCGTCCCCCGACTTCGTACGGCTCACCCCGGCGGTCGCGGCCCGGCTGGACGCGGCCGTGCGCCGGGTCATGCGCGAGACCCAGGTGCCGGGCGTGACCGTGGGGCTGTGGGCCCCCGGCAAGGGCAGCTACGTCAAGAGCTTCGGCGTGGCGGACAAGGCGACCGGTGCACCCATGACGGCCCCGCTCCACGTACGCATCGGGAGCGAGACCAAGACATTCACGGTCACCGCGCTCCTCCAGCTGGTCGACCGCGGGAAGGTCGCTCTGGACGACCCCATCGGCACGTACGTCACCGGCGTGCCGAACGGGGACCGCATCACCCTGCGCCAGCTGGCGGGCATGCGCAGCGGGCTCTTCAACTACAGCCTGGACGAGGGCTTCATCAAGAGGCTCCAGGCCGATCCGAAAGCCCCCACGACGCCGCGGCAGTTGCTGGACTACTCCTTCCGACACCCCGTGCAGTTCCAGCCGGGCGCGGAGTTCGACTACTCCAACACCAACCTGATCCTGCTCGGCCTGGTGATCGAGAAGGTCACCGGCCGGCCGCTGCACGACGTCATCGACAAGGACGTCGTGCAGCCTGCCGGGCTGCACAGCACCGTCTTCCCCACGAGCCCGGCCCTGCCGAGCCCGTACGCGCAGGGCTACACGAACCAGACGGCCTCGGGCAGGACCGAGAACGCGACCGGCTGGAACCCCTCGTGGGCCTGGGCCGCCGGAGAGATGGTCTCCGACCTCCAGGACCTGCGCAGCTGGGCCCGCACCCTGGCCACAGGCACGCTGCTGACACCCGCGACCCAGGCGGAGCGCCTGAAGACCACCCCGATGAACATCCAGGGCGACGGCTACGGGCTCGGCATCTTCGACGTGCAGGGCTGGATCGGCCACAACGGCTCGATCCCGGGCTACGAGGTCCTGCCCGTCTACCTGCCGCAGGCCGGGGCGACCATGGTGATCCTGCTGAACACCGACTCGGAGTACAAGGGCCAGGAGCCCAGCACCCTGTTCGGCCAGGCGGTCACGAGCATCGTGAGCCCGGCCCACGTGTACCCCGGCCACAAACCGGTGTCGTAGTCGGATGCGGCTGCGGATGCGTCGAGGCCGAGGCGTTGCCGTTCGCGGGGCACTGGCCCGGACCGGCACCGCGCCCAACTCCCCCGGCCGCACGCGCCCTTGATGCGCTTCCTATCATCGGTTCATTCCCGGTCCCCCCGCGGTGTCACCGCGGGGCGCCGGGAGTGAACACGATGAAAGGCAACAGGACTTGGCATTCACGGCGAAGAAATATCGCATACCTCTGGTCGCGGCGTGCGTCGTCGCGGCCGCGGTGACCGGTCTGGAGCTGTCCCCCGCGTTCGGCACCGAGGACACAGGCGCCGGACCGGCGGCGGCCGCCACCCCGGCACCGGCCGATCCGGCCGGGGAGGACGCGCCCGCCGGAGAGGCGCCCGACGCCCACGCGGCGGATTCCGCTGTCTCCGGCAGTGACAACACTGCGTTCAGCAACGGCGTCATGGCCCTCGGCGGCAGCCGCGCGGCCGCGGCGGCTCCCCGGGCGGCGGCGGCCGCCACTCCCCCGCAGGGCGAGGGCTGGAAGCTCGCGGGCGCCACCAAGTGGCTGGCGACCGGCTACACGATCAGGTTCTACGACCAGAAGTCCGCGGACTGGCTCGCCCCGTACGCCAAGGCGACGGCCGCGGACCTCCAGCGCATCACGAACCTGCCGGTCACGGTGGACACGCGGCCCGTGGGCTGGGACTACGCCCGCCCCAAGGGCGAAGTGGTCATGGGGGTGCTGCACCGGCCCTGCGTGCCTCCGGCGGGTGAGGGCAGCATGGGCAGCACCGGGTGGAAGGTGGTCCGGGACGGAACCGGCAGCGCGAACCTGAGCTGCGGCTTCACCAGTTCCTCCATAGCGGACACGGTGACCAGCGGGCACGCCTACATCGACGACGAGTTCTTCACCGCGGCCGGCAAGCCCACGGCGGCGATGGGCGAGACGTACATGCGCAACCACGTCAGCCACGAGATCGGGCACGCCCTGGGCCTGACCCACGCCAACCGCAGCCTGACCAAGAGCGACTGCGTCAAGGGCACCGACTCGGGCGAGTTCCCCGTCATGTGCTCGCCCACGTACGCCTACCAGGACAAGCGGGCGGGGACGTACGTCCAGCAGTTCGACGTACAGGGGCTGCGCCTTCTCGCGGCCGGTGCCGGCGCGACGCTGTCCCCCCAGGGCAAGGTGACCGGCCTGGGCGGCAAGTGCCTTGACGTCAAGGGCGGCAAGGCGGTCAACGGCACGCAGATCCAGCTCTACACGTGCAACGGCAGCGTTGCGCAGTCCTGGATCCTGGGCAAGGACGGCACGTTCCGGGCACTCGGCAAGTGCCTCGACAACTCCCGCAACCTGAACGCCAACGGCAACAAGATCGAGCTCTGGGACTGCAACGGCACCGCAGCCCAGAAGTGGTCGGTCAACGCCAAGGGCCAGATCGTGCACACCGCCTCCGGCAAGGTCCTCGACGTCACCGGGGGCGCGACCGCCAACGGCACGACGGTCCAGCTGTACGCGGCGAACACCAACAAGCGGCAGGTCTGGGTCGCTCCCAAGTAGCGGACGACGCACGGCTCGTGTTCCCGGCACGGGAGCGCGGGCCGTGCGCTCATCGGGTGCGGAGAGGTCGGGAAGGAGGAGTTGACACTCCTTTCCACTCTCAAGTTATAACGCACAGGGGGCCTTGCGGCAAGGCCCCGGTGGTGCCGCAGAATCCCTCCTCAAGCCCAGTAGCTGCGGAAACGGGGATCCACCACGTGCGAACCAAGACCATCCACGCCTTCGACCTTCCCGGAAATCTCTCCGCCAAGGCCGACCCGGCCCTGATCGCCGACGACGAACGGCATTTCGCGGCCCTCGCCGAGAGCCTGGATCAGTCGATCGCCGAACTGTCCGGCCGTCTCGACGGATTGCGCAGGGCGCCCGGCGGTGTGGGCCGGGAGGCGATGGACCGCGACAACGAGATCCACCGGGTGACCGCCCGCCTGCGCGCGCTGCGGCGCTTCGGCCTGGACCTGTGCCTCGGACGCGTCGTCGGCGCCGACGGCGCCGAGCCCGTGTACATCGGGCGGCTCGGCCTCACCGACGGCGCCGGGCGCCGACTGCTGATCGACTGGCGGTCCCCCGCCGCCGAGCCGTTCTTCGCCGCGACCCACGCGAATCCGATGGGGCTGGCGAGCCGCCGCAGGTACCGCTGGACCCGCGGCAGGATCAGCGACTACTGGGACGAGGTGTTCACAGCGGACGGGTTCGAGGGGCACGCGGCGCTCGACGACCAGTCCGCCTTCATCGCCGGCCTGGGCGGCAACCGGTCGCCCCGGATGCGTGACGTCCTCGGCACCATCCAGGCCGACCAGGACGCCGTCATCCGCGCGGGCTCCCGCGGCGCCCTCGTCGTGGACGGCGGTCCGGGCACGGGCAAGACCGTCGTCGCCCTGCACCGCGCCGCGCACCTCCTCTACTCCGACCCCCGCCTCGGCCACCGCCGCGGCGGCGTGCTGTTCGTCGGTCCGCACCAGCCCTACCTGGCCTACGTCTCCGACGTCCTGCCCAGCCTCGGGGAGGAGGGCGTACAGACCTGCACCGTGCGGGACCTCGTCGCGGAGGGAGCCGCGGCGGCGGCCGAGACCGACCCGGACGTGGCGCTCCTGAAGTCGTCCGCGGACATGGTGAAGGCCGTCGAGAAGGCGGTCGGGATCTACGAGGAGCCGCCCACCACGGGGATGACGGTCACGACCGCCTGGTCCGACATCCCGCTGAGCGCCGACGACTGGGCCGAGGCGTTCCGGGCGGCGGCCGGCACCCCGCACAACGAGGCGCGCGAACTGATCCTGGAGGAGCTGCTCACGATCCTGAAGGACAAGCACGACGGCGACGCCGACGAGGAGGACGAGGTTCCGGCCGCCCTGTTCCGGCGGTCGGTGCTGGCCGACCGGGAGCTCACGGCGGCCCTCCACCGCGCGTGGCCGCTGCTCGAAGCGACCGACCTCGTCGGCGACCTGTGGACCGTCCCCGCCTACCTGCGGATGTGCGCTCCCTGGCTGAGCCGCGAGGAGGTGCGCACGCTGCAGCGCGAGGAGGCCGGGGCCTGGACGCTGTCCGACCTGCCGCTCCTGGACGCGGCGCGGCAGCGGCTCGGCGACCCGGAGGCGGCCCGCCGCAAGCGCCGGCACGAGGCCGTGCTCGCCGCCGAGCGCGAGCGGATGGCCGGCGTCATCGACGACATCCTCGCCGCCGACGACGACGGTGAGGGTGCGGTGACGATGCTGCGGGGGAAGGACCTCCGGAGCAGCCTGATCGACGAGTCCGTCCTGGCCGCCGCCGACCCGGACCGGCTGGCCGGCCCGTTCGCGCACATCGTCGTGGACGAGGCCCAGGAACTGACCGACGCCGAGTGGCAGATGCTGCTGCTGCGCTGCCCGTCCCGCAGCTTCACCATCGTCGGGGACCGCGCCCAGGCCAGGAACGGGTTCACGGAGTCGTGGCGGGAGAGGCTGGAGCGGATCGGGCTCGACCGGATCACGGTGGCCTCCCTGACCGTCAACTACCGGACGCCGCAGGAGGTCATGGCGGAGGCCGAGCCGGTCATCCGGGCCGCCCTCCCCGACGCCAACGTGCCGGGTTCCGTGCGCAGCAGCGGCATCCCCGTCGTCCACGGATCCGTCGCGGACCTGGACAGGGTCCTCGACGACTGGCTCGCCGCGCACGCCGAGGGGGTCGCCTGCGTCATCGGCGCTCCCGGCCACGGAGCCGGAACGTTCCGGGAGACGTCCCGCGTACGCTCGCTGACCCCGGGCCTGTCGAAGGGGCTCGAATTCGACCTGGTCGTCCTCGTCGACCCGGACTCGTTCGGCGAGGGCGTCGAAGGGGCGGTCGACCGCTACGTCGCGATGACCCGTGCGACGCGGCAGCTCGTGATCCTCACGCCCGGAGAGCCGCGTCGAGACCACGCATGAGCTCTCCCACGCGGCCTCCGCCGGCAGGAGCGGCGGGCAGCCGGCCGAGGACCGCGGTGACCGCCGGGGGTGCGTGACGGCGGGCCCACACGAGGGTCCCGCCGGCGGCGGGCGCCCCGTCCTGCGCGGAGGCCAGTTCCTCTGCCCGCGCCGCGTGTGCTGCCGCGCCGAGGATGTGTTTCACCTGGTGCGCGTCGGCCAGGGGGTGGAGGTACGCGGCGCCTGCGGCGTGGCTCGCCGCGCGCGCCGCGTCGACCGCCGCGGGTGCACCGGCTTCCTGTGCCGCACGGTAGGCCGCCCACGCGCTCTGCCGCAGGGCAGCCGTGCGCCGTCCGCCCCCGGCGAAGGCGTACGCCGCCTCGATGGCGTCGCGGGGGCGCGCATCGGCAGGACGGTGCTGTGCGAAGAGCGCCAGCGTCCTGCGCGCACAGTCGGCGGCGTACCCCGCGATCTCGCGCAGCTCGTGTTCGCTCAGCTCGATCTTCTGCGACTCGGTGGGCATGACGTGATTCTGCCGCAACCCTCCGGGCCGGGCCCCGGGTTCGGCTCGTCGGCCCGGAGCACACCGGCGGTCGGGCGGCGCAGCAGGTGGGATACGTTGTGGCTCCGTTCGGGGGACGATCTACGGAGCATGTGCATGACGCAGAACACAGGGTGGGGACCCATGGGAGCCCCCGGGCCGGGAGGGCACGGCGGCGGATGGGGCGGTGTCCCGCCCTGGGGCGGATGGCCGCCGCCGGCGCCGCAGCCGGGGGCGATACCCCTGCGGCCGCTGGCGCTGGGGGACATGCTCCGCGGAGCGTTCACGGTCCTCCGCAACCACTGGAAGCAGCTGGCGGGGGTCATGCTGGCCGTGCAGGCCGTCGTCCTGCCGGTGATGGCCCTCGTGGTGGGCATCGCCGTGGCCGTCGTGCACGAGCATGTCGAGCCGGTCTTCGATCCGCCGTACGGGCGCACTCCCGGGGCCGAGGACGTGGTGCCGGTGGCCGTCGCCGGGAGCCTGGTGTTCGTCCTGCTCCTCGTCGTGGGGATGCTGGGCATGGCGGTCCTGGTGTCGCTGTGTCAGGCGGTGCTCAAGGAGGCGGTCATGGGCCGCCCCACCACCTCCCGGGCCATGCGGCGCGCCGCCGTCCGGCGGGCCCCCGCGGTGGCCGGCGCGATGCTGCTCACCATGGTGATCGCGGGCGCCCCGGTGTTCGCCGTGCTGGCCGTGTGGGTGCCGCTGGTGATCACCGTGGCCTCCGGGAACGGCTCCCCGGCTCTCCTCGGGGTCCTGCCCGTGCTCCTGCTGGCCGCCCTCCCGCTGACCGTGTGGCTCACCACCCGGCTCGGACTGGCCCCGGCCGCCGTGGTCCTGGAGGGCGCGAGCCCGGTCACCGCACTGCGCCGCTCGGCCAAGCTGGTCCGGGGCGACTGGTGGCGGATCTTCGGCTACACCGTGGTGGGCGGGATCATCGCTGGTGCGGTCTCATGGCTCGTCCAGATGCCGTTCAACGTCATCGGCATGTTCGCGGTGGTCCCCGCGCTGGCGGACCAGCCCGAGGGGAGCGCCCCCACGGGCGGCCTGATCACCGCCCTGGTCTTCGCCCTGCTCGCCATGGTCCTCGGCACCACCGTTGGTCAGATGTTCCAGATCGGGTTCACCCAGCTGGTCAGCGGCATCGTCTACGTCGACCAGCGGATACGGCGCGAGGGGCTCGCCGATGCGATCCTCGCCGAGCTCGCGGCGGGCCGGCCCGCCGCCGGGCCCGACGCTCCGTCCGCCGGGCCCGACGCTCCGACCGGCGCCTGAGGGTTCCACCCGTCGAAGGGTGGGGCCCCTACCCCGGTACCACCGGGGGCAGCGGTTCACGTGCCGCGTGCCAGGCGGCGGGCAGGGCGGCGACGCCCGTGCGCGCGGCGATCACCCCGCCCGCGATGGCGCAGGTGGTGTCGATGTCGCCACGCCCGGCGACCGTCACCCACAGGCCCTCGTGCAGGTCGTCGAGGTGCCCTGCCGCGCACCACAGGGCGTACGGGACGGTGTCGGGCCCGGACATCCGGTAGCCGGAGCCCAGCACTTCCGCGGCGTGCCGCACGGAGGTCCGCTCCGGCATCCGGGCCGCGATCCGCAGCCCGGACCGGACGTCGCCGGCGGGGAGCCGTTCGGCGACCGCCCCGAGGAACTCCGGCCGGGCGGGGGCCGGCCCGCTCCGGCTGCGGGTGGCCAGCGCCGCGGCCAGGGCGACCGCCACGGCTCCGGCGACCGCCTCCGGGTGGTGGTGCGAGACCGCGCTCTGGCGGGCGGCCTGCTCAGCGGCCGCGTCGAGGTCCGCGGCGTGCCAGGCGCCGAGCGGAGCGGCGCGCATGGCCGCGCCGTTGCCCCAGGAGCCCTGCCCGCCGAACTGTCCGGCGACCACCTCCCGCCACGGCTCGCCCTCGCCGATGCGGCGGAGCACGTCGTGCATCGAGGCTCCGTAGCCGCGGTGCGTGTCGTCGGCGTAGGCCGCCGCGAAGCGCAGGGCGAGGCGGTCCTGGTCGACGGTGCCGCCGCCCTCGGTGAGTTCCCGGACGAGAACGAGCGCCTGGGCGGTGTCGTCGCTCCACTGCCACAGCGGTTCCGGTGGCGGCGTCCGCGCCTCCAGGGCCGCCTCACCGTCCCGGCGCAGGATGCCGAACCAACGGTCACCGAAGGCGTCGCCGAAGGCGAGCCCGTACAACGAGTCGAGCGCGCTGGTGGGTATGTCGATCACAGGGGCACTATGGCAGCGCGACGGGGCTCCTGCACGGGAGCGTTGCGGAGGAACGGCAGGTCGCGTTCGCCCACGTCGGCGAGGGGGCCCGCGGCACGGATGACGACGTCGAGGACGCGGTCGGGCTCGGCCGCGTAACAGTGTGCGAACCACGGCATGTTGGCCTCCACGACCGCCCAGCCGCCGTCGAGGAGCCGGCCGACGTCGACGCACACGGCGCTCGGCAGCCCGTCGGCCGCGACACGGAGCACCTCGCGGGCGAACGCATGCGCGTCCCTGTCCAGCGGTGCGGGGTCGGGGCGTCCGTGGACGGCGTAGCGGCTGCCGGCCGCGACCTCCCCGTCGCGTACGAACAGCCGGTACTCGGCGGCGAACTCCACCACACCGCTGACGAGCACCGGCGTGCGGCCGTCGAGTCCGGCCGGCAGTGCGCCCCCGTCCTCGTACACCGCGGCGGGCAGCAGGCCGATCTTCGCGGAGGGCGGTTTCACGAAGGCGCGTTCGCGCAGCGAGCGGGCTTCGGCGAGCGTCGTGAGCCGCACGGTACGCCGGAGAAGGGGGGCGGGCAGCCTCGTCAGCCAGTCGTCGGCGGGTTCGAGGAGCCCGACTCCGAGCCGCCCGGCCAGTACGTCGGCGGCGAGCGGGCCGCCGTACCAGTGCGTGCGGCGGCCCTCGGCCCGGCCCGCGTGGGCGAGCACCTCGTAGCCGCGCCGGGCCGCCGCCTGCGCGAGGAGTTCCGCGGTGCTGGTGCGGGGCGGGTTCAGCAGCAGGACGGGTGCGGTGCGGTCTTCCATGACGCGGACGCTACAAGAGGCGGCCCCCGGGAGCCCACCCGTTTGCGGCGGCGGGCTCGGACGTCCGTCCGCTCGACCACCGTTGCGGGCTCGGTCTCGTCCTGCTGCCCGGTCTGCACGCCGCGACTGCCGGGGCCGGCCTACGCGGTGCGGTCGAAGACCGAGCGCGCGCCACGCCGTTGGTCGATGCGGGTAAGGGCGACGCCCTCGCGTCCGGCACCGTCCCGGGAGTGCCGGACGACCACCACGCCCGGGATCTCGGCCGCGGCCCGGTGGAGGGCCGCGGCGAGGCGCGCCCGGTCGGCACCGTCCGCCGCGGGCCCGGTTCAGCCCGCGGCGGCCCGCGAGGCGTCGGCGGCGTGGAGGTTCTCGCGGGCGGTGAGCTGGCCCTGGACGAAGGGGTCGGACTCCGGGGCGTACGGACCGCTGTGGTCGGCGAGCAGCTCGGTGATGCGCTCCCATTCCGCCACCGCGGCCCGGGCCGCCTCCTCGTCCTCGGGCCCGGCGGCGAGGGCGTCCTCGGCCGCTTCGAGGGCCTCGGCCGCCTCATGGTGGCTCATACCGGTGGCTTCGCCGCGTATGCGGTCGCGCTCCGCGCGCTCCCGTGCGGTGGGCTCGTCGGCCATGACGTACCTCTGCTTTCCCTCGGTTGCTTCGACTGCGATGGCGTCCGACGCTCGTCTGCCCCGCCCGGTCGAGGTTAGGTCCTGCTCCCGGGAGGTCGTGTGGGCGCCCTGTTCAGGGACTGCGGAGGGAACACGCAGACCTGTGTCGCCCATACGTCCGAACAAGCGGCGCGGGGAGTTGTTACAGGAGCCCCCACCCGTTCGGAGCAAGGCGGAAGGCAGCCGTCCGCGGCCGGCTCCCATACCGGAGGACCTCTGTTCCCAGCCCTCCCAAGGGCCGCTGCGCTCGCCGCCGCCGTATGCCTCGGCTCCGCCTTGACACGTGTCCGGTACAAGCGAGAGTCACGGCTATGTCCGCATTGGGCAACACGAGGGAACACGCACGGAATGAGTGGCTTTCGGTGGTGGCGGCGGGCCAGAGTGTGCCTCCTCGGCAGGACGCCGGGAACTGTTCGAAGCCCACCCGGACACGGGCCGGGTAGGGCTGCTGTCTGTCGAAGGGGTCATCTCCATGTCTGCTTCTCTCGCCACCCGCCGGGTGCTCTCCGCGTTCCTGGCCGCAGGTGCCCTGGTCGGCGCCGCCGCCCTGCCGGCCGCCGCGGACGGCCACCAGCGTGACCACCGGGCACGGCAGTCCTCGATCGTCATCGGCGAGGTCCAGTACGACAGCCCCGGCCGCAACGACCGCTCCGCCCGCGCCCTGAACGGGGAGTGGGTCGAGGTGAAGAACACCGGCCGTCACGCCGTCAACCTGCGCGGCTACACCCTCACCGACCGCCAGGGCAACCGCTACCGCTTCAACGACTTCCGTCTGGACGGCCGTTCCAGCGTCAAGGTCCACACCGGCAAGGGCCGCGACACCCGCCACGACGTCTACCAGGACCGCCGCGACCAGGTGTGGGACGAGCGCGACAGCGCCACGCTGCGCGACAACCGCGGCAACGTCGTCGACTCCGACTCGTGGGACGGCCGCCGCCACCACCACAACCACTGACCCGGACCGGCCGGCCCCGAGGGGCTGACCCGGCCGGTGGTCACGCGGACGAGAGCGTGAGCCGCCGGCCCACCGAGCGGCGTGTCACGGCGAGGGGGCCGCGGCACGCCGCTCTCGTGTCTCCGCGCCCGCTCCGTACCGCGCGCCGGTGTCCGGCCCGGCTCACTTCTCCTTGAAGACGATCTCTTCCGGCTGGCGGGTCATCCGCACGGTGTGCCCGTTGGTGACCTCGACGATGTGCTGCAGGCCGGTGATGAGCTTGGACGGGTCCGACTGGAGGCGGAACTCGTCCGCGGCGCCGCCGAGGAAGGCGGGGAAACAGCTCACCGACGGGTCCGCGGGGTTGAGTTCCAGGTAGTCCTTGAGCCTGCGGAACAGCTTGGGCAGGATGACCGCGCCGTCCTCGGCCGTGAGGGAGGACATCCCGGTGATCTTGGCGCCCTTGGTGGTCACGTCGACCCCGTCGGCCCACACCCCGCTCTTGGCGGCCCTCGCCGCGAGTGCGGCTGCGCCGAGCACGTCGCGCAGGTAGCCGGGCAGCCCCTCGTAGAAGGTCGGGTAGGCCAGACCCAGCGAGAGCAGGTGGTAGTTCCCGGTCCGCCTGAGCAGGTCGTCGCTGACACCGATCTCGTACCCGCTGTACGCCGGCGGGGTGTGGCGGCCGACGAAGGCCACGCACCGGCCGAAGGCGTCGGAGCCGCGGGTGAGGATGTAGCCGGGGACCCGGGAGGGGGTGGTGGTGACGGTCTCGTCGTCGTGGCGTTCGACGCTCGTGAAGCCGAGCCACTTCAGCAGTTCGTCCGCCGCCTCGTGGGCGAGCTTGATCGGCTGGTGCTGTACGGATGCGCCCTGGCCGTAGTGGGTCTCCAGCGCGTCGATGCCCTCCAGGCGGATGGCGGCGCGTCCGTCCGCCTCGGGAAGGATCGGCCGGCAGCCCGGGACGAGTTTCCATTCGGCTACGTCGTCCGGGACGAAGGGGACGGTGTCGCCGTCCGGCTTGCTCTTCGCCGGCACCGTGAACGAGCCTCTGATCAGCAGCATCGACATGTCGACTCCCACCGCAGTCATCACCGTACGTGTTCGATGATCACGTACAGTACACAGGCGGATGCGGTGGCCCTCGCGCAGCGCGCCGCCGTGTCAGGCGCTCGGGCTCGCACCCGGCCGAGGGCCGCCCTGGTCACCCCGCTGCGGCAGCAGGGCCTTGCAGGTCTCGTACGCCTGCGCCGACTGCGGATCCGAGGTGGGGATGGTCCGCATGCCCGTGCCCGTGCCCGGCGCGTTCGGGGAGGCCGACGGCAGCACCACGCCGTGGTCCTTGAGACAGCCGGCGAACGCCTTCATGGCACCGCCGTCACCGCCGGGGCCGCCGCCGCGCCCGTTGAACTGCGGGCGCAGATCCGCACACGCCTGCGCGGCCTGGCTGCGCTGCGGGTCCGCCGACGCCCCGCGGCCGCCGCCCCAGCCGCCGGGACCGCCCCCGGCGCCGGGACCGCGCGTGCCTCCCGACGGGCGACCGCTGCCGCTCGGGCGTGGCGCCATCGTGACGCCGTGCCGGGCCAGGCACTGGCGGTACGCATCCATCGCCTTCGCGTCCGGTGAGGCCGACGCCGAGGCGGAGGCACCGGCCGCCGTGTTCACCGCGCCGGAACCGCCGGAACCGGAGGAGCACCCCGCGAGCACCAGCCCGCACGCCGAAAGGACCAGGGCGCACAGGGCCGCCCGGGACGCGAGGTCAGTGCGCGGGGTGGCCGGCCGGGTCGTGGTCCAGGGCATGTCCGTTGTCTCCTCGGGGCGTCGGGCGGCCGGCGGCGTGGGCGCGTCGGCGACGAGGACTGAACCGCACGCAGATGGGGGCGACCCGGGCGTCGGCTGGGAATTCCCTGACAGCGTGCGGACCCCGGCGCACCGTCGATGCCGGGTATGCGTGCGGTACGCCCCCTATCCGCAGACATGCGCGGTTCGGCGGAGCGTTCGGCTCCCAGGAAACTCCCAGGAATCTCCCAGAGACTGCAAAGTGCGGGCGGCCAGGATCCCGCCCCATGAAGGTGTTCCCACGGCGGCGCAGGGCCGTCCTGATCAACTCGGCGCTCGGAGTGGCGGTCCTCGCGGGCGCCGGCGGCGCGTACGCGGCGGTGACCGGTGGCGGCGACGGTCCGGCGCGCGGCGGCGCGCGGACCGTGGCGGTCACGAAGGCCACCGTCCTCGCCACCGTGTCCGGCTCGGGATCCCTGAGCTCGCCGAGCGATGCCGGCGTGAACTTCACCACCGGCGGCCGGCTCACCGAGGTCGACGTCAAGCCGGGTGACAAGGTCACCAAGGGCCAGCAGCTCGGGAAGGTCGATGCGACCGCCGCGTCGGAGACGCTGACCCAGGCCCGGGCCGCACTGGCGGCGGCCCAGGCGAACCTCACCAAGGCCGAGGCGGGTCAGGTGGGTTCGGCCTCGGGCGGCAGCTCCTCGGCGTCCCGCAGCGGTTCCGCGCCGGCCCCGACGCCGACGCCGACCGTGGACGCGGCGCAGGTGGCCCAGGCCCGCTCCCAGCTCACCCAGGCACAGAACGCCGTGGACGCCGCGCAGCGCGCCGTGGACGGGACCGTGCTGAAGGCTCCGGCCGCCGGGACGGTCGCGTCCGTGTCGGCGAAGACGGGCGACACCGTTCCGGGTACGAACGGCACGGGCAGCGGCGGCGGCAATGGCGGTACCGCGGGTGGCAGCGGCGGCTCGGGCGGCGGCTCCGGGTCCACGAGCTCCGGCTCCTCGTCCTCGCTGTCGGGCTTCGTCGTCCTCACCAACCCGTCCGGAATGCAGGTGACGGCGAACTTCTCGGAGGCCGACGCCCTCAAGCTGAAGCCCGGCCAGCCCGCCACGGTCACGCTCAACGCCATGTCCGGCAAGGTCCTCAACGCCCAGGTTCTGTCGGTCAGTTCGCTGCCCACCGGCAGCGGATCGTCCTCCGGCGGCGGCAACGCGGGAGGCGGGAGCGCCGTGCAGTACGCGGCGACCCTCACCATCACCAGCCCCACCGACGACCTGCGCAGCGGCCTCAGCGCCGCCATCCAGGTCGTCGTCGGCGAGGCGTCGGGCGCCCTGTCGGTCCCGACCGCGGCCGTGTCCGGGACCGGCGCGAACCGTACCGTCACCGTCGTCAAGACGGACGGCACCACGGTGCGCACTCCGGTCACCGTCGGCCTCGAAGGCGACAGCACCGACCAGATCCTCAGCGGGCTGACCGAGGGCGAGCAGGTGCAGCTGACCGCGGTGTCCTCGGCCGGCAACAGCGGCTTCCCGGGCGGCGCCTTCCCCGGCGGGGCCGGGACCGGTGGCACCCGGGGCCGCGGCGGAGCCGGGGGGAGCGCCGGCGGGGCCGGCGGCTTCCGCACCGGCGCGGGCGGGGGTGGCCGCTGATGGCGCCGCCGCCGTGGCCCCGCCGCGCGGCGCGCGGGACGCCGCCCGCGACTGCGGCCGTGCAGCCGGAGGAGGACGCAGCGCGGCAGCCCACACCGCCGGTGATCGAAGTACGCGGGCTGTTGAAGACCTACGGGCACGGCGACGCCGCCGTGCGCGCTCTCGGCGGACCGTTCGATCCGGTCACCGGACTTCGGCCGGGCGTCGAACTCGTCGTGGAACAGGGTGACTTCGTCGCGGTCATGGGCAGCTCGGGCTCGGGCAAGTCGACCCTGATGAACATCCTCGGCTGCCTGGACGTCCCCACCTCGGGCCGCTACCTGCTCGACGGGATCGATGTGGGCGGCCTGGACGAGCACCAGCTCTCGCTCGTGCGCAACCGCAAGATCGGCTTCGTCTTCCAGTCGTTCAACCTGGTGCCGCGCACCAGCGCCGTCGCGCAGGTGGAACTGCCGCTCGCGTACGCCGGGGTGAAGGCGGCCGAGCGACGCCGCCGGGCGGTGGCCGCGCTCACCCTGGTCGGCCTGGCCGAACGCCTGGAGCACCGGCCCAACGAACTCTCCGGCGGCCAGCAGCAGCGCGTCGCGGTGGCCCGAGCGCTGGTCACCGCGCCCGCGATGCTGCTCGCCGACGAGCCGACCGGAAACCTGGACAGCCACAGCACCGAGGAGGTCCTGTCCCTCGTGGACCGGCTCAACGCGTCCGGACGCACCGTCGTCCTGATCACCCACGAGGACGAGGTGGCCCGGCACGCCAAGCGGGTCCTGCGCCTGGTGGACGGGCAGATCGTCGAGGACCTACGGCAGGCGCCCGTCGCCGGTCCGCCGCCCGCGATGGCCGCGGCGCCCGCTCCCGCCGGGACGCACGCCATGGCCGGAGGTCAGCGGTGAACCCGTTCCAGACGCTGCGCTTCGCCTTCGGCGGACTCGCGGCGAACAAGGTGCGTTCCGCGCTGACCATGCTGGGCGTGCTGATCGGCGTCGCGGCGGTGATCCTGCTGCTCGCCGTCGGCAACGGCTCCTCGCAGGCGGTGAGGGACTCCATCGAGAAGCTCGGCACCAACGCCCTGACCGTCTCCTCCGGCAGCGGGTTCGGCGGCGGCCGCTCCGGCTCCGCCACCGGGACGAAGCCGCTGACCGTCGAGGACGCACGGGCGCTCGCCGACCCTGCGGCGGCGCCCCACATCGAGTCGGTGGCCCCCGAGGTCACCACCTCGCAGACCGCGCTGTACGAGGGCACCTCGCACACCGTCGGCCAGGTCGTCGGCACGTATCCGGCGTACTTCAAGGCGTCCAACAGCAAGGTGGCCAAGGGCGACTACTTCAGCGCGGACGACGTACTGGCGTCCCGGAAGGTCGCCGTCATCGGCTCGACCACCGCCGCCGGCCTGTTCGGCACGGCCGACCCCGTCGGCAGGAAGGTGGTCCTCGGCGGTACGCCGCTCACCGTGGTCGGCGTCCTCGCGGCGAAGGGCGGCACCGGGTTCCAGGACCCCGACGACGTGGTGGTCGCCCCGCTGCCCACCGTGCAGAACGCCTTCACCGGCTTCGGCTCGGTCGGCCAGATCCTCGTCGAGGCCAAGTCCGCGGGGGCGACGGCCGAAGCCCAGAACGAGATCACCACGGTGCTGATGGGGCGGCACGGCATCAAGGACCCGGCCGCGCTCGACTTCCGGGTGTCGAGCCAGGCGTCCCTGCTGACCACGCAGGAGTCGACGAACAGGACGTTCACGGTGCTGCTGGGCGCGGTCGCCGCGATCTCCCTGCTGGTCGGGGGGATCGGGATCACCAACATCATGCTGGTCACGGTGACCGAGCGGACCCGTGAGATCGGCATCCGCAAGGCGATCGGGGCGCCCCGGGGCGTCATCCTGGGCCAGTTCCTCGCCGAGTCGACGCTGCTCTCGCTGATCGGCGGCGGGCTCGGGGTCGCGGCCGGGCTGATCGGCGCGCACTTCACCATCGCCGGCATCAAGCCGGTGGTCATTCCGGAGTCGGTCGTCGGCGCCTTCGCCATCGCGGTGGTGATCGGGCTGTTCTTCGGCGGCTACCCGGCCAACCGGGCCGCGAGCCTGCGGCCCATCGAAGCGCTGCGGCACGAGTGAGCCGGCACACGCAGGAACAGGGAGAAGCTGACATGGCACGACGCCGCACCGAACTGGAGCAGCAGCCCGAGGCGGGCGGGGACCGGTTCGCTCCGTTCGCCGAGGTGTTCACCGCCTCGGCCGCCGCGGACCCCACCGCGGATTCCGGCGCGGATTCCGGCGCGGATTCCGGCGCGGATTCCGGCGCGGATTCCGGCGCGGATTCCGGCGCGGATTCCGGCGCGGATTCCGGCGCGGACTCCACCGGGCCACACCGCGCGGAGGCGGGACCCGGGACGGATCCCGCGGCCGATCCCGAGAGGATCCTTTCCGAACCTCCGGACACCCGGGACATATCAGCCGAACTCGCCGCTGCGCCGCGGCCTCGACTGCCCTGGCTGACCCTGCTGCTCTCGGGCGGCGTGGTGGCCGGCCTCGCGTTCACCGGGGGCGCCCTGGTCGAGAAGAGCCACCTCCAGGGGTCCGCTGGAGCCGCGTTCGGCAACGGCGCCGCGGGCCGGAACTTCGCCGCCGGGGCGGGTGGCGGCCAAGGGCGTACCGGCTCCGGTCAGGCCCAGGGAGCCGCCGGTCAGGGCCGCACCGGGGGCGGACAGAACGGCCAGTGGCAGGGCTTCGGGGGCGGGACGGGCGGCCCGGCCGCCGGGGGCGGCGTCACCACCGGTACGGTGAAGCTCGTCGACGGCACCACCCTCTACGTCACCGACACCCAGGGCAACGTCGTCAAGGTGACCACGGACGGCAGCACCCAGATCACCCAGGCCAAGGCCGGCACGGTCGCCGATCTCCAGCCGGGGCAGACCGTGACCGTGCGGGGCAGCCGGAACGACTCCGGCGACGTCGCCGCGACGACCGTCGCGCAGGGCGGCGCGGGAGGATTCGCGGGCGGCGGCCGGGGCTGAGCGCGAGCGGGAGGGAAGCCCCTTTGGACAGGGACAGGGACAGGGCCACGCCCGAGGCGAGCCTGCTCGTCGTCGACGACGAGCCGAACATCCGGGAACTGCTGTCCGCCTCGCTGCGGTTCGTCGGCTTCCGGGTCACCTCGGCGGCGAGCGGCGCCGACGCGCTGGCGGCGGTCGCCACGGAGCGGCCCGACCTGGTGGTGCTCGATGTGATGCTGCCCGACATCAGCGGGTTCGCCGTCGTACGGCGGCTGCGCGAGGTGGTCGGCGGCGGGGCCGGGGCCGACCACCTCCCGGTGCTGTTCCTCACCGCGAAGGACGGGGTCGACGACAAGATCAGCGGGCTGACGGCGGGTGGCGACGACTACGTCACCAAGCCGTTCAGCCTGGAGGAGCTGATCGCCCGGATCCGCGCGATCCTGCGCCGCACCGGCGCTCCGACGGGCGAGGGCCGCCTGATCGCGGGCGACCTCGAACTCGACCCGGTGGGCCACCAGGTGCTGCGCGGCGGCCGGCCCGTGTCCCTGTCCCCCACCGAGTTCAAGCTGCTGGCGTACCTGATGACCCACGCCGACCGCGTCGTCTCCAAGATGCAGATCCTCGAACACGTGTGGGCGTACGACTTCGGCGGCGACCTCAGCATCGTCGAGTCGTACATCTCGTACGTGCGCCGCAAGGTGGACTCGGGCGCGGACGGCTCCACCAAGCTCATCCACACCGTGCGCGGCATCGGGTACGTCCTGCGCCGCCCGCAGACCTGACATGGCGGGACGGACGAGGCGGTTCGCCCGCCGGTTCGCGCACCGGTTCGCGCACCGGTTCACCGGCCTGTCCCTGCGCTCGCGGCTCGTGCTGCTCTCGATGGCGCTGGTCGCCCTCGGGCTGACCGTCAGCGACACCGTCGTCCTCGGCTCGGTGCGCGCCCGGCTGGTGGGGCGGGTGGACCAGCAGCTCGAACGGTTCGGGGACTCCGTGGCCTACCGGGTCCGGGCCGAGGGCACCCCGCAGACGCACCTCGGCCGGGTGGGCGGCGGGCGGGCCTGGCTGCCGAGCCAGTACGTGGTGGCGTTCGCCGACGCCGACGGGAAGGTGTCGGACCAGTTCCGCCAGCCCGTCGTGGCCGAGGATCCGGGCCCGTCGTGGCCGACGATGGACACGGCGCAGCTGCGCTCCAGGTTCGGCCGGGCGTTCGAGGTGCCGAGCGACCACGGGGCCGGCACCTGGTGGGTGCTGATCGTTCCGGTGGGCAGCGACGACCCCCGGTTGCCCACGGGCGTGCTCGTCGCGGCGCCGCTGGCCGACGTGACGTCCACCCTCGACAGTCTGGCCACCGCCTTCGAACTCATCGGCGTCGTGGTGTCGCTGCTGCTCGCCGCGGCCGGCTGGTTCGCGGTACGGGCGGGCCTGCGGCCGCTGAGGCGGATCGAGGAGACCGCGGCGGAGATCTCCGCCGGGCGCCCGCTGTCGCACCGCATGCCGGACGCCTCGCCGCGCACCGAGACGGGGCGGCTGAGCAGCGCGCTGAACGGAATGCTCGCGCAGATCGAGTCGGCGTTCGCGGTCCGCGCCGCGTCGGAGGAGCAGATGCGCCGCTTCGTCGCCGACGCGAGTCACGAACTGCGGACGCCGCTGGCCGGCATCCGCGGCTTCGCCGAGCTGTACCGGATGGGCGCCCTCGCCGACGAGGCGGACGTACGGCGGACCATGGGCCGGATCGAGAGCGAGGCGGTGCGGCTCAGCGGTCTCGTGGAGGACCTGCTGACCCTGGTCCGCATGGACGAGCAGCGTCCGCTGGAACTCGCGCCGATGGACCTGCGCACGCTCGCTGTCGACGCCCTGCACGACACCCGGGCGCTGGACCCGGCGCGGGACGTGGCGCTGACCGGCCCCGGCGGCGTCGGCCCGCCCGGCCCCGCGCCGGTGAACGGGGACGAGGCACGGCTGCGCCAGGTGGTCGCCAACCTGGTCGGCAACGCCGTCGCGCACACGCCCGCGGGTTCCCCGGTGCGGATCGGGGTGGGCGGCGCGGACGGCATCGGCGTGATCGAGGTCGCCGACTCCGGGCCGGGTCTCACTGCGGAGCAGGCGGCCCGGGTCTTCGAGAGGTTCTACCGGGTGGACGCCTCGCGCAGCCGGCAGGCGGGCGGCGGGGCGGGGCTGGGCCTGGCGATCGCCTCCGCGCTCGTCCGGGCACACGGCGGCGAACTGGAGCTGGAGACCACGCCGGGCGGCGGAGCGCTGTTCCGGGTCCGCCTGCGGTCGGCAGGGCACTGACGGGGCTGACGGGGCTGACGGGGTGCCGGTTCGGCGGCCCGGTCCGGCGGCCCCGGCCCGGCGGCAGCCGCGTCGGCGTCACCTCAGGCCGATCTCCTCGCACGCGGCCCGGTACCTTTCGGTGCAGATCTCGGCGACGCTCCACACGCCGTCCTCGACCACCGTGGTCTTGATGTTGTTCCTGGTGAGCGCGATGCCCGGGACGAGCACCGAGGGCACGCCCTTGGTGCTCGGGCTGTCCACGATCTGGTTGATGAGGCTGTCGATCTTCTCGCCCTGGGCCAGGGCGACGGCCATCTCCGCCGCGGCCGCGGCCTCGGGGGCGTACTGCTTGTAGACGCTCATGTACTGCTCGCCCGACACGACGCGCTGCACGCCGGCGAGTTCGGCGTCCTGGCCGGTGACCGGGGGCAGCGGGGAGACCCCGGCGGCCTTGAGGGCGGCGATGATGCCACCGGCCATGCCGTCGTTGGCGGAGTAGACGCCGGCGATCTTGCCCTTGCCGAGGGCCGCGATGGCGGCGGCCATATTCGCGTTGGCGTTCTCCGGCTTCCAGTCGAGGGTGTCGTACTCCTTGCCGACGGTCACCTTGCCGTCGAGGACGGAGTGCGCGCCGGATTTGAACTGCTTGGCGTTCGGGTCGGTGACCGAGCCGTTCATCATGACGATCTGGCCGGAGCCGGCCTTGTCGCCCAGCGCGTCCAGCAGGGCCTTGCCCTGGACCTTGCCGACGTCCTCGTTGTCGAAGGACGTGTACGCGTCGATCGGGCCTTCGGCCAGACGGTCGTAGGCGACCACGGGGATTTTGGCGTCCTTGGCCTTCTTGACCGCTCCGGCGATGGCCTTGGCGTCGACCGCGTCGATGATCAGGACATCCACTTTGCGGGAGATCATCGCTTCGACCTGGGCGTTCTGGGCGGCCGCGTCCTGCTTGGCATTGGCGTAGACCACTTCGCCCTTACCGCGGGTGAATTTGGCGACCTGCTTCTCGATCAGCGGCTTGTCGAACTTCTCGTAGCGCGCGGTCTGGTTCTCCGGAAGCAGGAGGCCGACCTTGATCGCCTCCTTGCCGGAGCCGCCCGATTTTCCGTCCGTGCCGTCCGAGCTTCCGCAGGCGGCGAGCGACAGGGTCATGGCGGATGCAGCGGCAACGACGACGGCCCGACCGAGATGTGTGTTCACGACGTAAACCTCCCTGAACAGGCCGTGTCCGTCCGGCCGAGGTAAACGCAGTCAACTCGGCGTTACGACTGTCGTCAAGAAGTGAATTATTAACGAGATGGCAACGTTGCCATCACGCTCCGCATCCACGCAATTCAGTCAATAGACGGGCCTTTCTCCACGATTTACCCCTTGACTCAATTTCAACTTATGAAGAGGCGGTGAAGCCCAAGTACCGCCGAATACATTGCGTTTCACCACCGTCCGGACTCTGCGGGCACGAGCCGTCCCACCGACGCCGCAGCGCCACGACCGGGCCCGGTCGCCTCACGCGGAACCGCGCCCGTGCCGCTTACCGTGAATGCGCAGGCACACTTCCGTCCCGGCCGACCGGACCGGGCCCGCGCGTGGAACGGCAGCGATGAGCCCGTCTCGCGGCACCAGACCGTCGCCCCCGGGGAAGCCGTCGGACGGCACCGCCCCGACCACGGCCGGCCACGGCGTGGAAGGCATGGAAGTGGATCGTCCCCGTGGCGGTCGGGCTGACGGTCCATCTGCTGCCGCAGCCCGACGGGATCAAAACCGGCGGGTGGACCGTCCTGGCCGTCTTCACGGGCACCGTGGTCGGTCTGATCCTCCAGCCCCTGCCGCTCGGCGCCGTCGCCCTGATCGGCCTGACGGTGACCATGATCAGCGGGACCCTGGCACCGGAGGTGGCCCTGAGCGGCTTCTCCGAGCCCACGATCTGGCTGATCACAGCAGCCTTCTTCATCTCCCTCGGCTTCACCACGACCGGCCTGGGCCGCCGGATCGCGCTCCTGTCCAGCGCCATGTTCCTGACCGCCATGGCCGCCAACCCGCTGGTGCAGAAGCTCGCCGCCGACCAGGGCACCCACCTGACCTGGACCTCCTGGGCGCTGGCCGCGTCCGTCCCCGGCCTGGTCGCGCTGCTGGTGCTGCCCGCGCTGCTGTACTGCGTCTTCCCGCCGACTGTCCGCCGCACTCCGCAGGCACCGGATCAGGCCCGCGCGGAACTCGCCGAGCTGGGACCGATGTCCCGCCGGGAGCGGACCCTGGCGGTCGTCTTCGTCCTGCTGCTCCTGCTGTGGTCGGTGGGCGACCAGGCGTGGGGCCTGTCCGCCGTGGCCAGCGCCCTCACCGGCGTTTCGCTGCTGCTGGCGACCGGCGTGCTGACCTGGGGTGACCTGGTCGCGGAGAAGGAGGCGTGGACCACCCTGGTGTGGTTCTCGGTCCTGGTGATGATGGCCGGCCAGCTGCAGGAGCTCGGCGTGACCGACTGGTTCAGCCGCACCATCACCCATACCGTGTCCGGGCTCGGCTGGCAGCCGGCGTTCCTGGTCCTGACACTGGTCTACTTCTTCTCCCACTACCTCTTTGCGACCAACACCGCGCAGGTGGCCGCGATGTACGCCCCCTTCCTGACGGCCGCCGTCGCCACCGGCGCACCGCCGGTGACGGCCGCGCTCGTCCTCGGATTCGTCAGCTCCCTGTACGGCGGCCTGACCCACTACGCGTCCGGCCCCGCGCCCGTCCACTTCGGCGCCGGCTACGCCACCCTCCCCGAATGGTGGCGCACCGGCCTCCTCGCCGCCGTGGCCAACATCGCCATCTGGATGGGAATCGGCGGAGTGTGGCTCAAACTCCTCGGCCACTGGTGAGCCGCCGGGCCGCCGGCGCCTTCCGCGGAGCGGTCCGTCAGGCGTCGGCCGGGTGGCGCGGCGCGCGCCGCATCGGCCACAGGGCCGGTCCGCCGCCCGGGAGCCGGACCTCCCCGAGCACCGCGAAGCCGAAGTGCTCGTAGAAGGGGAGGTTGGCCGGCTTGGAGGATTCCAGGTAGACGGGCAGGCCCGCCGCGTCGGCCCTGGCGAGGCCCGAGCGGAGCAGGGCGGCGCCGTGGCCCTGTCCCTGCGCAGCCGGATCCGCACCGACCACGGCGAGGTACCAGTGCGGCTCCTGGGGTCCGGACCCGGCGGCCTCCTCGGCGGCCTGCCGGAAGAGCGGGGCCCGGTCGCCCAGGATCCCCGAGAGCTCCCGGACGGTCTCGGCGTCGGGGACGGCCTTGTCCTGCGCGCCCGGCGGAACCCAGAACGCGGCCGCCGACTCGGTGTACTCGCAGACTCCGTGCCGGAGGTACTGCCGGGTGAAGAGGGTGGTGAAGTAGCGGCCCAGCCCCGCCTCGCGCGAGGCGTCGCCGGGGAAGAACCAGCGCATCATCGGGTCGTCGCCGAAGGCACGGGCCAGGGTACGGCCGATCGTTGCCGCGTCGTCGATCGTTGCCGTTTTCGGAGTGTTCGTCATCGACATACGGGTCATTCTGCCTGTGATGATCTTGGATGCCCGCGCCGGGGTGCCTCACGGACACCGCTCCCGGTCTTGCATGTTGCGTCCACTGGACGCAAGATATGCGTCCAACGGACGCACAACGGAGTGGGGCGGGCCATGGACCGGACGACACACGCTGACGGACACCAGGAGACGGACCCGAGGACCGATCCGAGGACCGGGCCGACGACCGATGCGACGACCGACCCCAAGGCCGGTCCCGGAGGCACCCGCACCGGGTTGAGCGGCAGCGCCTTCGTGCCCCGGCAGGAGAACCTCGAACTGAACCTGCCGCCCGTGTTCACCGACTCCGCCCAGGAACGCGAGCACCGCAAGCAGCGGCTCGCCGGCGCCTGCCGCGTCTTCGGCCGCCTCGGCTTCTCCGAAGGCGTCGCGGGGCACATCACCGTCCGGGACCCGGACTACCCGGACATGTTCTGGGTGAACCCGTTCGGCATGTCCTTCCGGCACGTCCGCGTCAGCGACCTGATCCTCGTCGACCACGAGGGACAGGTCCGCCACGGCAGGCGCCCCGTCAACCGGGCGGGATTCGTGATCCACTCCGCGATCCACGCCGCCCGCCCCGACGTGGTCGCCGCCTGTCACGCCCACGCCGTCCACGGGAAGGCCTTCTCCAGCCTCGGGCGCCTGCTGGACCCGATCACCCAGGACGCGTGCGCCGTGTACGAACAGCACACCGTGCACCGCGACGGCGCCGGTGCCGTGGTGGTCGAGGAGGAGGCCGGCCGGCAGCTCGCCGCGGGGCTGGGGCGGCACAAGGCCGTCATCCACCAGAACCACGGCGTCTTCACCGTCGGCGAATCGGTCGACGAGGCGGCCTGGTGGTTCATCTCCATGGAGCGCAGCGCTCAGGCGCAACTGATGGCGGAGGCTGCGGGCACCCCGCACCTGATCGACCCCGAGGCCGCCCGGCACACCCGGGACCAGACCGGGTTCCCGCTCGCGGGATGGTTCTCCTTCCAGCCGCTGTGGGACGAGATCGTCCGCACGGATCCCGACCTCTTCGAGTAGGCTCCGCCACCCATGACGCTCCCGCACGCGACCGAGCCGGCCCCTACGGAACCCGGCTCGCCCGCCTGGTGGCAGGCCCGGTACGCCGAACGTGACCGGCGCAGGCCCCGCCAGGGCGGACTGACGCTCGACCGAATCACGGCCGGCGCGCTCGAACTGGCCGACCGCGAGGGCCTGGAGGCGCTCACGATGCGCCGGCTCGGCGAGCACCTCCAGGTCCGCCACACCTCCCTGTACCGGCACGTCTCGAGCCGGGAGGAGCTCCTGATCGAGACCGTCGACCACATGCTCGGCGAGATCCGGCTGCCCGAACTCCGGGGGGACTGGCGGGCCGGGCTGGAGCGGGGGGCCCGGGAGTTCCGCCGGGTCCTTTCGGCGCACCCCGCGGTCGTCCCCCTGCTGACCGCCGGGCAGCTGCTGGGTCCCAACGCCCTGCGGGCCCGCGAGCACGCCCTGGGGCAGCTCCTCGCACACGGGTGGGGGCCGCGGTCGGCCGTCCACGTCTACCTCACGGTCACCCACTTCGTGATCGGCGCCGCCGTGCTCGACTCCGGTGGCGCCGCCCGTACCGCCGGACAGCGCGCCGCGATGGCCGAGCTGTTCACCTCCCTCTCCCCGCTCACTCACCCGGCCGTCCACCGCCATGCGGGACTGCTCAACTCCCTCGACTCCGAGGCCGAGTTCGAGTTCGGCCTGCGGACCCTGCTGTACGGGCTGGAGCGCCGGCACGCCGAGGAGGCCCGCGCATGAGCGGCGCACGCGTCCTGCCACCGCTGGACCGCTGGACCGCGGGCGGCGCCGCGTCCCCGATCGGCGGGCACCGCGTCTTCGTGCGCCAGGACGGGCCGCCGCACGGCCCGCCCGTCACCCTCGTCCACGGGTTCCCGACCTCCTCCCACGACTGGGCGGCCGTCGTCCCGCCGCTCGTCGCGGCCGGACTGCGGGTCACCACCCTGGACCTGCTCGGGTTCGGGGAGAGCGACAAGCCCCGGCGCCACCGCTACTCGGTGCTCGACCAGGCCTCGCTCGTCGAGGAGGTGTGGCGCCGGTACGGGATCGGCGCCACCGCCCTGGTCGCGCACGACTACGGGGTGAGCGTCGGACAGGAGCTGCTGGCCCGCGACCCGGCCCGGATCACCCGCATGGCCTGGCTCAACGGCGGTCTGTACCCCGATCTGCACCGGCCCGTGCCGATCCAGCGGCTGTTGCACGGGCCCCTGGGCCCGCTGCTGGCGCCCCTCACCACGGAGCGGAGGTTCACCGCGTCCCTGCGCGGGGTGCTGGGGCGGTCCGTGTCCGAGGAGGACCTGCGGGACCTGTGGGCGGCCGTGTCCCGGGCCGGCGGACACCGCCTCGCCCCGCGGCTGCTGCGCTACATCGACGAACGCCGCCTGCACTCCGGGCGCTGGGTCCCGGCCCTGGAGGGCTACCCCGGACCGGTGCTGTTCGTGTGGGGGCCCGCGGACCCGATCAGCGGGGCCCACGTGCTGGTCCGGATCCGGGCGCGCATGCCGCACGCCCGGATCGTGGAACTGGCGGGGCCGCCGGCCGTCGGGCACTACCCGCAGGTGGAGGATCCCGCGGCGGTGGCGGCCGCGCTCACCGGGTTCCTGGCCCCCTGAGACCGGGCCCGCGGGTTCAGCGGCCGCGGGTCAGGGCCGCCGGGGCTCCGGCGGACTGCGCGCCCTCCGAGGCGAGCGTCAGCCGGTCCGGCGCCTCCAGGGTCAGCACGTACAGGTTGCCCCTGGGGCAGTCGAAGGAGGCCGCGCGGTCGGTCGGATGGCTGGTCGCCGCCGCGAGGACCGCGGTGTTCCCCTTGATCTGCCGCAGTTCGAGGGCTTCCGTGCAGCCGAGGTCACGCCCGCTGGAGACCTCCTTGACGTTGCTGACCTGACGGCCCACGATCTCGCCCGCGTTCCCCGCGGTGAGGGTGACGGCGACCGTGAACTCACCCGTCCTGGCGCGGGTGATGCCGTCCGCGTCCGGTGTTCCGGGGCCCACGCCGGACCAGGTGCCGACCCATGACGCGGGCAGCGCACCCACGGACGATGCGGACGGCGACGGCGACGGCGACCCGGACGACGACCCGGACGCCGGGGGCGAACCGGCCGGGGGTCCGGCCTTGTCGCCGCCGTGCCCGGGCAGGGTGACCGCGAGGGTGACGGCGACGGCGAGGATCCCTCCGGCGGCCGCGCCGATCACCAGGGGCCGCCGCGAGGACGACCCTCGCGGAGGCTCCGCGGTGAACGCGGCGGACGGCGCGGTACCGGGGGCCGGGGGCAGCACCGGCGGCGGCGCCGCGGGGGCGGCCGACGGCTGCGAGGCGGTCAGGAGCCGCCGCAGTTCGGCCTCCCGGCGGCCGGCCTCCGCGATCAGGGCCGGTGGCACCGCGGCGCTCCAGTCGCCTTCCTCCGCCGCGCCGAGCCGGGCCCGTACCTCCTCGGCGGCCGGTCTCCGGTCGGGGTCCTTGGCCAGGCAGTCCCGCACCAGCGGAAGCAGGGACTCCGGCATGCCGTCGAGCAGGGGTTCGTCGTGCACGATCCGGTACAGGAGGGCCGGCAGGGACAGTTCCTCGCCGCCCGCCAGGAAGGGACCGCGGCCCGTCGCCGCGTACACGAGGACCGCGGCGAGGGAGAACACGTCGGCGGGCGCCGCGGCCACGGCGCCGACGGCCTGCTCCGGCGCGAGGTAGCCGGGCGTGCCGATGACCGCACCCGTCTGTGTGTGGCGCGGGTCGCGCACGGCGCGGGCGATCCCGAAATCGATGAGGAACGGGCGCTCCGGACCGAGCAGCACGTTCGCCGGCTTGATGTCGCGGTGGACGACGCCCGCGGCGCGTACGGTGACGAGCGCGGCCGACAGCTCCCTGGCCAGGCAGTGCAGGGCCGGCTCCGGCAGCGGCCCGTGCCCGCGTACCCAGTCGGCCAGCGAGGGCGCGGCGACGTACTCCGTGGCCAGCCACTGGGGCAGCGCGCCCGGCGGGCTGAAGTCCACCACGGAGACCGTCCAGGCGCTGCGCACCCGGTCGTTGGTGCGTATCTCCCGGGTGAACCGCTCGGCGAAGTCCGGGTCCAGGCTCAGTTCGCGGTGCACGGTCTTCAGGGCGAGCGGCCGGCCGGAGGGCGTCCGGGCCAGGAACACCTCGCCCATCCCTCCCTCGCCGAGCCGTGCCAGCAGGCGGTAACCGCCGATCTCCGGCAGGTCACCGGGCCGCAAAGACTCCACCGACTCCCCCGTCCCCATGGCCGTGCGCCGGCCCGCGGTGCGCGGACCGTCCGGGGGGTCAACCTATCCGACGGGCTTCGCGGACGGCGTCGTGCCGGCGCCCGGTGTCCGGGGCCCGGTGCTCAGTGTCCGGGGCCCGGTGTCCGGCCGGTCCGAGGGCCGGACACCGGGCGCGTGTTCAGGAGACGGTGATGAACTTCGCGGTGCTCGGCACGCCGTGGGCGTCGAGGGCGAAGAGCATGTAGGTCCCGGGCAGGACCACCCCGGTGTCGGCCGGCAGGGACACCGTGTACGTGCCGGTTCCGGTGGCCGTGGAGGCGAGGGGGACCCGTCGCTGGTCGTTGTCGGTGGAGTGGGTGGCGGCAGCGGTGCGCATCAGGACGAAGGACTCCACGGGGGCCTGCGTGCTCACCGTGAGCGAGCTGCCGGGAGCCGCCCTGGGGGGCACGCCCCCGGTGATGGCGGGACGCGGCTTCGGCGATCCGTCGGCGTTGAGCAGGTACGGCGGGGTGAAGACGGCCCCGTCCGCGTGGTTGGTCGCGCAGTCGCCGCACAGGCCTCCGCCGCCGGAGAAGATGCGCCCGTCCGGCAGCAGGTTGGCCACGCTGTGGTAGTTGCGCGGGATGGCCATGGTGGCCAGCGGGGTGAAGCGGCCGGTCGCCGGGTCCCACAGTTCGGGGGCCAGGACGGAGGTCGCGTCGCTGAAGGGCACCGGGTAGGCCTGCCCGCCGAAGACGGCCACCTTGCCGTCGGGCAGGACGACGCTGTTGCCGAAGGCGCGGGCGTGCTCCATGTCGCCGGTGCGGGCGGCCTGGACCCGGTCGCCCGAGATGCCCACGGTGTACGCGCGGCGGGTCGCCGGCGTCTTCTCGTAGGCGGGGGCTCCGCCGAGCGTGAGCAGTTTGCCGATGTCGTAGGAGACGGCGTTGCCGGTCATGGCGTCCTGGCTGTCGGCCCGGGTGCCGGCGGGGGTGATGCCGCCCCGGCCGCTGGTCGAGATCCAGTTCATCTGCTTGCTCGGGCCCAGTTGCAGCACTTTGCCGCCCGAAGTGGCGTGCAGCCACATGTGGTTGTCGGCCCGGTACGGTCCTGCGGGGTCGCCCGTCAGGGCGGGGGTGGCCGGGACGCCGGGGAGTGCGCGCCAGGTGCGGGTCTCCGGTGACCAGGCCTCGCCGGCCTTGTCGCCCGCGGGGCCGCTCCAGGATCCGCCCAGGACGAAGGCCTCGCCGGTGGAGAGCAGCGTCATGGCCTGGTACCCGCGGGCGGTGTTCATGGCGGCGGTCGCGGACCAGGTGTCGGCGGCCGGGTCGTAGATGCTCGCCTTTTCGGCGTTGCTTCCGCCGGTGACCAGGACGCGGCCGTCGGCCAGCATCGCTATGCCCGGACAGAACATGTCGTGACCGGTGTTGTCGATGCGGCGCTGTGTGACCTTGCCGGTCTTCAGGTCCAGGATCGCGGTCTGCGTGTAGCCGTTGCTGCCGCCGAACCGGTCGACCGCGTACGCGGACCAGGCGAGCAGCTTGTCCCCGGGCAGGACGGCGGTGGCCACGGGCACGAGGGGGAAGCCGGTGATCTTGTCCCAGGCTCCGTGGACGGCCGGGTCGGCCGGTCCGCTCAGACGTATTTCGGCGGCCGAGGTCCACGGGCCGCGGCCGCCGGCTTCCGTGGTCACGGTCAGTCGTACGTACCGTGCGGTCTCGGTGTGCAGGAAGGTGGCGGTCTTGACGGTGTCGTCGTCGCGCCAGGTGCCGACGGCGACGGGGGCGCCGAAGGCCGTGCCGTCGTTGCTGGTGGTGACCGTGTACGCGCCGGCCCGGCCGTTGCCGCCGTCGAGGCGGGGATGGTAGACGAGGGCGGAGACGGCGTTCGTGCGGTGCATGTCGATGGTGATGCTGTGCGGCAGGGGGGCCGGGGTGCCGGTCCACTTGCTGTGCCAGATGGTGGCGTCGTTGCCGTCGAGGACGTTGGCCGCGCGGCCGTCCCCGGCGCCGGTCTCCTCGTCGCCGGCCGTGGCCGTCCAGCCGGTCCGGGGCAGGTCGACGGTGGCTGCGGGGGTGCCGGGGTCGCCCAGCAGGTTGATCTCGGCGGCGGATGTCCAGGGGCCGCGGCCGCCGGCCTCCGTGAGCGCGGTCAGCCGGACGAAGCGGGCGCCCTGCGGGGCGAACCCGAGGGTCTTGGCGCTGGCGTCGTCGGCCAGGGTGCCGGAGGCGACGGGGGTCGCCCAGTTCTGTCCGTCGGTGCTGAGGCTGATCGTGTACTCGCCGACGCGCCCGTTGGCGCCGTTGGAGCGGGGGAGGTAGACGAGGGCGGAGACGACGGCCGTGCGGTGCATGTCGAGGGTGATGCCGTGCGGCAGGGGGGTGGGGGTGCCGGCCCATGTGCTGTGCCAGATGGTGCCGGGGTTACCGTCGAGGACGTTGGCCGCGCGGCCGTTCTCGGCGCCGGTCTCCTCGTCGGTCGCCGACGCGGTCCAGCCGGTCCGGTCGAGGACGGGGGCCGTGGGTTCCATGGCGTTCGCCGGGGCGATGCCGTGGTGCGGTGACTGCTGCGCGGTCTGCTGGTCGAAGGGTACGGGCGCGGGCCGCGGGGTGGGGCCGCGGCCGGCCGCGGCCGGACCCGCCACCGCGAACCACGGCATCAGGCCGAGCAGCAGCGAACCGAGGCCCAGGGCGATGAGCAGGTGGGAACGGCGTAACGCGCGGGGCAAGGCGAGGAAGCGTCGCCTGTAGTGCAATCTGACCTCCTGGGGCGAACCGGCGCACACCCCATGGAACATAGGCCCACACCGCCGTGACTCACCTGGAACGAAGGAGAGTTGGCGTGAAGGGCACAGTCACCCGCGCGGGATGACGGGTTCCCGATGTTTCCCTGACATTCGTCACTGTCCGCTCCCCCGGCCCCGCTCGATGCTGAGGGGAGGTGAGGGAAGGACGAGACGGGGGCGGATGTCCGTGACGGCGAGGGAGTGCATGACGGGGAGCGTGACGGCCGGGCCCGCCAAGGCGGGCGTCGCGCGGGTGTGGGCCCGCTCCCTGGCAGCGGTGCTGCTGCGGCGGCAGGCGGCGCCGGGGCTGCGGCACTCGGCCGCGACGCGACACCTGGTGCTGGTCCTCATGGCGTCCGAGGCCGTCGCGGCCCTCCCGGTCTCGTCGATGCTGCCGCCGTGGATCCGGCCGGCTCATGCGGCGCTGGAAGTACTGGTGGTCCTGGCCGGGTCGGGCCTGGTGTCGGCGCTGGTCAGGAATCCGCACGAGGTCGATGCCGAACGGGTCCTCCTGCGGACCGGATTCCTCGGGGAGTTGGCGCTGCCCCGTGCAGCGGTCCGTTCCGCGGCGGCGGTGGTCCGCACGGTCCCGGGCCGGGGGCCGCGACCCGTGCCGGACGAGCCGCAGGCGGTGGCCTGTTCGGTCGGTGACTCGCTGAACGTGGCCCTGCGCCTGGACCCGCCGGTCCGCTTCGACCTGGGCCCGGCCGGGGTGGTGGACGCGACGACCGTGTACGCCTCGGCGGACTCCCCGCCCGCCCTCGCCGCCGCCCTGCACGCCGCGCCGCCCCGCTCGCCGGGGTCCCGCAAAACTTTCTGAGAAACCACCAATCCGCGGACCCCGACGCTCCGAAGAGGCAGCGAGACCCCCTCCCGGGGGCTCGCTTCACCCCCGACCGATCTGCGGTTCCCACGCCGGGAACCCGCGGAAGAGGAGCGAATGTGATGGTCAAGCGCACTGGTCGTCTCGTGGCGGCCGCCGCCGTGCCCGCCGCCGTGTTCCTGGCCCTCGGCCTCTCCGGGCCGGCTCTCGCCCAGAGCGGGAAGGCGTACCAGATCGACCTGGCGCAGCTCAACGACTCCGGTTCCCGGGGCACGGCCATGCTGAGCCTCAAGGGCAACCAGCTGACCGTGCAGATAGAGTCCGAGGGCATGGTGCCCGGATCGCCCTCGGCCCAGCACCTGCACGGGTCCACCAACGGGCACGACTTCCAGTGCCCGGACGCCACCGACGACACCAACCGCGACGGGATCCTCAGCAACACCGAGGCCACCGTCGACTACGGCAACATCAACATCTCGCTCACCACGTCCGGGGACACCAAGGCGACCAGCGGCCTCGCCGTGGACCGCATGCCCGTCGCGAACAAGCAGGGCAAGCTCTCCTACAAGCGGACCATCACCGTCTCGCAGGACGTGGCCGACCACATCCAGGACCTGCACATCGTGCAGCACGGCATCGACCGCAACAAGAACGGCAAGTACGACTTCGAGGGCGCCGGCAAGAGCGAACTCGACCCGAAGCTGCCCCAGGAGGCCACGGCTCCGACCAACTGCGGCATGGTGATGGGCGCGTCCGTGGGCTCCCTGCCGGTCGGCGGCATCGAGACGGGCGGCGGCTCCGGCTCCCCGCAGTCCGCGACGGTGACCCCGGTGACGGCGGCAGGCGGCGCGCTCGCCGCCGCCGCGGTGACGGCCGGGGCCGTGGTGTTCGCGCGCAGGCGGGCCGTCTCCGCCGCCACCCGCACCCAGGCCGCGCAGACCACCGGGGGCGCCGCGTGAACCCCGTACGCGTCTGCGCACCGGCCCGCTCGGCCGCCCGGCCCCGCCGCCGGACCACCGGCCTCCTGGCCGCCTCCCTCACGTTCGCCACCCTCCTCCTCGCCGGGTGTTCGGGCCAGGGACAGTCGGAGTCCCCCGCGAACGCGGGCGCCGAGGCCGCGCCGTCCGGATCGGCGCCCGCCGGCGGCCACCACGCCTCGCCCAAGCCCGGCGCGGCCCCCAGCGGGCCCGTCCTCGCCCGTTCGGAACCGCAGAAGATCACCATCGCCTCGCTCGGCCTCTCCAGTTCCCTGGAGACCCTGCGGCAGAACGCCGACGGGACCATGCAGACGCCGAAGGACCCCGCTCTGGCGGGCTGGTACGAGCCGGGGCCGACCCCCGGCTCCCAGGGACCGGCGGTGATCGCCGGTCATGTCACCTGGAACGGCGCGGCGGCGGTGTTCCAGAAGCTCAAGACGATGAAGGCCGGGGACACCATCCAGGTGACCCGGAAGGACAACAAGACCGCCACGTTCACGGTGGAGCGGGTCGCCGAGTACCCGAAGGCCGAGTTCCCCACGCTGGAGGTCTACAAGAACCTCGACTACGCGGGTCTGCGCCTGGTCACCTGCGGCGGCGACTTCGACCCGCAGAAGCACTACTACGACAGCAACGTGGTGGTGTTCGCCAAGATGACGGGCGCCGCGTGAGGGCGTCCCCTCTCTCCCGGGCTGGGGCGGTACCGGGGATCCGGCCCGCGACATGACCCGCCTGGCCTACGTCGCGAAGGACGGCAGGCCCCGGGTCATCCCGATGCCGCGAGCCGCCCGGCGGGGTCCTCCGAATGGCCCGACGGGACGGCCGCGCGCACCCTGGAGGGGTGAAGACCGAGGCGCCCACCACGGCCCGCGGTGCCGTCGCCGGTTTCCTGGAGAACCCGGTCGTCGGCATGGCGCCGTGGATCATCTTCTCGCTGCTGGTCGGACCGGGCAGGTTCGAGATCGCCGTCGTGCTCGCCCTGGCGTCGACGGTCGTACTGGTCGCGGCCGGGCGGATCGTCCACCGGGGCAGCTCGTGGAAGCTGCTGGAACTCGCCGACCTGTTCTTCTTCGCGGCCCTCGCCGTCGTCGGCCTCCTCGCGAGCGACAGCACCCGCCGTTGGCTGGAGACGTACGCCGGGGAGGTCTCCAACATCGCCCTCGTCGTGATCGCCTTCGGGTCCATGGCGATCCGCAGGCCCTTCACCCTCCAGTACGCGCGCGAGCAGGTCGATCCGGCGATCTGGAACACTCCCACGTTCCTGCGCACGAACTACCTCATCACCGGAGTGTGGGGCCTGGCGTTCCTGGTCGCCGCCCTCGCGGGGGCGTACGGCGACCTGGTGCTGCACAATCCGAACAACATCTGGACCGGATGGATCATCCAGATCCTGGCCATCGTGGCCGCCCTGCGCTTCACCGCCTGGTACCCCGACGTCGCGCGCGCCCGGGCGCTGCGCAGGGCCGGGCTGCCCGGACCGGAGCCCCCGCACCTCGCGGGGATGTTCCTGCCCCTGGCCGGGCTGCTGGTGCCGATCGGGATCGCCGTCCTGATCTTCGACGACAACGTGTGGTGGCTGGGCGTGGCGCTGATCGTGGGCGGAAGCCTCCTCACCAAGACCTTGACCGCACACGCCTGACCGCCCCCGGCCGGGGGCCGAACGGCCGGGGGCCGGTCCGCCGGGGGTCCGTACGGTCGGGGAGGGTCCGGCCGGAGGGCCGTACGGGCCGATGACGGCCCCGCGCGGCTCAGCCGCCCGGGGTGAACGTCACCGGCAGGCCGGCGGGCCCGCGGAGTCCGCCCGGACGGCGGGGGATCGCGTCCGGCGCGACGGCGAGGGCGAGCCCGGGGAGCCGGCGCAGGGCGGTACCGATGGCGATCTGCCCCTCCAGCCGGGCCAGCGGCGCACCCAGGCAGTAGTGGATGCCGTGCCCGAACGCGAGGTGGGCGTTGTCCTGCCGGGTGATGTCCAGACGGTCGGGGTCCGGGAAGCGCGCCGGGTCGCGGTCGGCGAGGGCGGAGCCGATCAGCACGGTCGCGCCGCGCGGAATGCGCACCCCCGCGATCTCGGCGTCCTCGCGGGCGAACCGGGCGATGCCGGGGTTGACCGGGCCGTCGTAGCGCAGGAACTCCTCGATCGCGCTGGGCAGCAGTCCGGGGTCGGAGCGCAGCAGGTCGAGCTGTCCGGGGTGGGCGAGCAGTGCGGCGATGCCGCCGCCGATGAGGTTGACCGTGGTGATGTAGCCGGCGACCAGCAGCAGGAACACCATGGCGACCAGTTCGTCCTCGGTCAGGCGCTGTTCCTCGTCGCGGGCGGTGATGAGGCCGCTGAGCAGGTCGTCTCCGGGCCGTGCGCGCTTGTCCCGGATGAGCTCGGTCACGTAGGCGCGCATGTGCCGCCAGGCCTCGTTCACCACGGCGGGGTCGGGCGGCTCCGCACCCCGCCTGATCATCCGGTCGGTCCAGTGCTGGAAGTCGTGTCGGTCGTCCACCGGTACGCCGAGCAGTTCGCTGATCACCGTGACGGGAAGCGGCAGCGCGAAGTCCGCGACGAGGTCGGCCCGGCCCGCCGGGACGACCGCGTCGAGGAGCCGGTCGGCGACGGCCTGGATCCGCGGCCGCATCCCGGCGACCCGCCGGGCGGTGAACGCCTGGGAGACCAGACGGCGCAGGCGGGTGTGGTCGGGCGGGTCGCTGCGGAGCATGTTGCTCAGCATCGACTCGCGTTCCGTCTCGGGCAGCTGTTGCAGGAGCCGGGTGTCCGAGGCGTCGCGCACGTCGCTGCTGAGACGGGCGTCGGACAGGGCGGCGAGGCCGTCCTCGTAGCGGGTGACGATCCAGGCTTCGAGGCCGCCCGCGATGACGGCGCGGCGCACGGGGCCGTCCTCGCGCAGTTGCCGGTACAGCGGGAAGGGGTCCGCGACGAAGGACGGATCGGCGTACGGCAGCAGGACGGGCACCTCAGCCATGACGCCTCCCGGTGTCGTACAGCGATTCCTTCGGGGGCCGCTCGCGCAGGGCCCCGTAACCGATGAAATAGGCCGGCACCCGGTTCAGCCACCGCGAGTCGGTGACCAGCTCGGTCAGCCGTTTCGCCCGCCCGGGATCGCCGAACGCGACGCGGCCGGCCAGCAGCGGCTCGATGACCTGGGCGTGGGCCAGGCGCTGGAGGCCCTGGGTCGCCACGGTGGTGGGCATGCGGCGGCGCTGCACGCGGCGTACGTCGCGCAGTCCCACCGTGCCCTCCCGCAGCGGGCGCACCAGGTGGCGGGCCGCGGCCACCGCGTCCTGCACGGCGAGGTTGATGCCGATGCCGAAGACGGGTGACATGGCGTGGGCGGCGTCGCCGATGCAGAGCAGCCCGGGGCGGTGCCAGCGGCGCAGCCGGTCGAGCCGCACGTCGAGGAGTCTGACCTCGTCCCAGGAGGTGACGGTGTGGGCCCGGTCGGCCAGCCAGGGGACGGCCTCGGTGAACTGGGCCATGAAGCGGTCCAGGCCCTCGGCGCGGCGCTGGGCGTCGGTGCCCTTGGGGATGAGTCCCGCGCACTGCCAGTAGTCGCCGCGGTCGATGAGCGCGCTGAAGAACCTCTCCCCCAGCCCTCCGACGAGCCCGCTGGGGTCGTCCTCGTGGCGCGGCAGCCGGAACCACCAGGCGTCCATGGGGCACGGGAACTCCTCCAGCCCGAGTTCGGGCAGCGCCCTGGCCAGCGAGCCCCGGCCGTCGCACGCCACCGTCAGGGAGGCCCTGAGCTCGCCGGTGCCGCCGTCCGCGGTGCGGTACCGCACGCCGTTGACGCGTCCGCGTTCGATCAGGAAGGACGTCGCCCCGGTGTTCATGCGCAGGCGGAAGGAGGGCTCCCGGCTCGCCTCGTCGGCGAGCAGGTCGAGCAGGTCCCACTGCGGGACCATCGCGATGTAGTTGTACTTGCCGTGCAGCGCCCCGATGTTCCCCACGGTGACGAGGGAGCGGTCCGGTCCGATGGGCAGCTGTACGGAGGTCACGCGCCGCTGCGGCAGCCGGGCGAACCGCTCGGCGAGGCCGATGTCGTCCAGCAGCGACAGGGTGGACGGGTGGACGGTGTCGCCGCGGAAGTCGCGCAGGAAGTCGCCGTGTTTCTCCAGCACGGTGACCTCCACGCCGGCCCGGGCCAGCAGCAGTGCGAGCACCATGCCGGCGGGACCTCCCCCGACCACACAGCAGTCCGTTCGCTCCACGGCGACCCTTCCCTTCATCGGCAGCGGGGGCCAGACAGGACGTATACCCCACCCGCGCCGCCGGGGGCCGGTGACGCGGCGCGGGGGCCTGTCCGGACGGTCAGGCCGGGCCGGGGGTCCGCCGCAGGACGAGGGAGACGAAGCCGAAGGAGTCCCGGTAGGTGTGCAGCCATTCGGAGCGGCGCGCGGCGGCCGTGGCGAGGGCGTACGGGCTGTCCGGATCGGCGGGGTGGTCCAGGGCCCACGAGGCCAGTGACCCCCAGCAGGACCATTCGTAGTCGTCCAGTTCGCGGCGCGTGCTGACGTGCCCGTCGACGGGGGTCCAGCCGTCGGCGACGACCCGGTCCACGGTGGTCGCCAGGTCGGTGTACTCACCGAGCATCTCGACGGCTTGCGGGGACGGCGTGCGATCCCAGAACCCTTCCCCGATGACGACGCGGCCGCCGGGGGCCAGGTGCTCGCGCGCCGCCGCGAGGGTGGGGAGCAGCCCCCCGAAGGCGTGCGTGGCTCCCACGCTGAGCACCAGGTCGAAGGCGTGCGGCGAGGCGAAGTCCGCTGCACCCGTCCTGTGGAGGGTCAGCCGCTCCCCGACGCCACGGTCGTCCGCCGCCAGCCGGGCCTGTTCCAGGGCCTCCTGCGAGATGTCCACGCCCTCGGCGTGGACCCGCGGGCGTGCGGCCAGCGCGCGCAGCAGCCACTCGCCGCTGCCGCACCCGAGATCGAGTACGCGCTCGTCGCCGCGCGGGAGCCCTCGTTCCAGCAACCTGCGTACGGAGTCGTCGTCGAGCGGGGCCTTGATCGGATGCCCGGTGTGGGCGATCTCGGAAATGAGTTCACGGTGCATCCGAGCAGCATGTCAACACCGTATGAAGGGAGCACCTCAATTCCCGCTCCGCCCGCCGGCCGCCCCGCCGGTCAGGCGGGCTGCTTCACGCAGGTGCCGACCACGTAGCCGGTGACGCCGTGCTTCGTCACCTTGACCCAACGGGTGCTGGTGATGCCGCACTTGGTGTAGGAACCGCCGTAGTACATCTGGCAGGGGGACGAGGCGGTCTCCCCCTTGTTGAGCTGGGCGAGCGCCGTGCCGCTCAGGCTCGTCCGGTCACGTATCACCACGGTCTCCAGGGCCAGGGCCGTACAGCCCGCCGCGGCGGCGTTCGTCTGGGCGATGGCGGGGCTCCCTGCGATCAGCGTCGTCCCGACGAGGGCGGCGGACACCACGGCCGCACCAAGCAGCTTGCTCACACGCATGACTGACACTCCTTCGCTTCCTGCGTGAGGAACGGGTCCGGCGCCCGCTCCGCTCCGGTCGGACACAGCCTAGGGGCATGATCGGTTGGGGCAGCGCGGGGGCGTCGAGCCGATGGCGGAACCCGCGGTGGAGCTGCCGGTCGACGCGGTCGGCCGGGCCTCAAATGCGGGCGATCAGCGCGTACCTCTCGTCGGTGACGGGTCCGCCCCACAGCGCCGGCTCGCCGTCGAGCGGTTCGACGTGCAGGCCGGCGGCGAGCGGACGCACGGCGGCGGCCAGCGCGTCGACGGTGATGCCGCCGTTCCAGGGCAGCGCCCCGGCGTCGGCGACGTACGGCGCGCCGCTCCGGCCGACCTCCCGCCACCGGCCCTCGACGAGCACCAGCCGGCCCCCGGGCCGGAGCCGGGCGACCCAGGCGCGCAGCGCGGCCTCGGGATCGGGCATGGTCCCCATCGTGCCCGCCACCGCACGCGGGCGGTCCGGAGGTGACCGGATGGGCGCGGGTACGGTACGAAGTCCCTCGTGAACGATCAGATCCAGCCCGCAGCCGCTCCCACCTCCGCGTCCGGAACCGTCCGCGTCTTCATCGCCCTCGCCCCGCCCGACGACGCCAAGGAGGAACTGGCACGGGAGCTGCGGCCCGCCTACCGCGCCCACCCGGGCATGCGCTGGAACCGCATCGAGGACTGGCACATCACGCTGGCCTTCCTCGGCGAACTGCCCGTGGCCGCGGTTCCGCTCCTGCAACCGCCGCTCGCCGCCCTCGCAGCGGCACACCGGCCCCTGGAGCTGGCCCTGCACGGCAGCGGGCACTTCGACCACCGGGTGCTCTGGAGCGGGATCGGCGGGGAGGTCCACGGGCTGCACCTGCTCACCTCCCGCGTGCGCGCCGCCGTCAAGGGCTGCGGCATCGCCTTCGAGGACCGGCCGCTGCGGCCCCACCTGACGCTGGCCCGTTCCCGCCGCAGCGACCCCTCCAGCGCGGTGGAGATCGCCGATACGCTCACCGGCTTCTCGGGCCGCACCTGGCAGGCCCGGCGCCTCCACCTCGTCGGCAGCAACATAGGCCGCGGCCCCGGCCCGATCCACTACCGGGACATCCGTTCCTGGGAGTTCACCGGCCGCGACTGACGGCGCCACCGTCGCACCAACCGCCTTGTCTTTTCGTTGAATTGTCGTTCCCGCCCCCAACTCCCCCCGCGACTTCCGGCCGCCGAACGGCGTAATCGGGCTTCCATTGTTGCGGAAGATATTCCATGCATATGAACTCGGGCGATTTTACTCAACCGAGATGATTCAAGTCGTGTCCGATGGCCGAAATATCGGGCCGGTCAGTGAAAAACTTGCCGCCGTCGAGAGCCATTACGCAATGTCACGGACGCAGAACCTCATTCGGTACTGTTTCAGCAACGCAATGCGGAGGTATCACGATTGATCGTCAACACATCGGACACCCGAAAACGTTCAACCGACCACCTGGCGAGCCGCCGTGTCGCCACCATTCTCACGTTCTCCCTGATAATCTCCCTCGCCGGCCTGACCGGACCAGCCGTCCAGGCCGAGGCGCTGGCCTCCCCGTACGGCGCCAAGGCCGTCAGAATCGCCGCATCCAAACGGGGTGCTCCATACGTGTACGGAGCGACGGGGCCTCGGGAATTCGACTGTTCGGGCCTCACGCTCTACGCGTTCCGAGAGGCGGGCCGGATACTTCCCCGCACCGCCGACGAGCAGTACGAACACACCCGCCACATCCGGCGCGTGCAGCGGGTACCGGGAGATCTGGTCTTCTTTCCCGCCGGCTCGACGATGGCGCACGTGGGAATCTACGCCGGTCACGACAAGATCTGGCACGCCCCACGGCCCGGCACGCGCGTACGGCTGGAGCGCATCTGGAGCGGAAACGTGCGCTACACCCGGGCGACTTGACCTCAGCCCGCCGCCGGATCACTCCGGCCGGCGCCGTCGAGGCCGGTACGCCGATCCTCCGAACATGCCGTGACGCCGGCGGCGTCGTCCCCGCAGGGCCGCGCGGGGTACGCCCGGCACAACGGTCACGCCGACCCCCTCCACGAACGCATCGACGGCGCCACCGGAAGGTGACGCGCCCCGGGTGAACGGCCGTCGGGCCCCGCCGTCTCGTGGCGGGGCCCGACTCCGGTCACCCTCAGGCGGCCGGGTACCAGACCGTGCCGGAGCCGCCGTGGTCGGTGAGGGTGGTGTCGATGATGTTGCCCTCCTGGAAGTAGCGGGGGTGCTGCTGCAGGAAACCGGGGAAGGAGTCCAGGGACGTCGCGTCACAGACTCCATCGGTCCGGATGCAGAAACGCCTGACCGGGACGCCGGGGAACTCCTCCGGCCCGGTGCCGGGGGAATAGGCCACGAACGGGACGAGGACCCCCTGCGGAACCAGGTGCCAGAAGCCGGTGCCGGGCTGCATCGGGTCGGAGTAGAGCATCCCGTCGACCTGCGAACGGGGCACCTCGGTACCGTTGTCGGCGATCGTGCGGAGCAACAGGTCGCCGACCCAGGCCCCCTGGGAGTACCCGGTGATCGTGAAGTGGGCCGTCGGGTCGGCCCGGTACGTGCTCTCCAGCGCCGCCTTGGCGTTCCAGTAGCCCTGGTTCACGCTGTCACCGAAGCTCGGCGCGAACGGGGCCGGCATCTCGTTGTGGCTCCCGACGAACGGACCGCCGCTGGCCGCGTAACAGACCGGAACGGCGATGCCGCCCTTCAGATGCCGGTTCACGGCCGCAAAGCTCGTGGTGCAGTCGGGCGCTTCCGCCGCGGCTCCGGTGCCGCCGATCTCGATGTAGTAGTGGTTCACCGGGTCGGCGTGCGCGGCCGGCGGCACGACGGCCGCGCCGGCGAACACCAAGGCCGTGGACGCGAGGACGGACTTGAGACGACGGGCGAACCTGCCGGGCTTCCTGGTGGACATACCGGTCAACTCCCTTGGTCGGATGAGCGCCGCGCCAGTGCGGCGGCCGGCACTCATCGTCTGGTTCGCGCAGGTCAGCGCACCATGCCAGGGACCGGCCATATGTGGCCGGTCGCCCGGGTACAGTGCTTGTACGGGGAAACGACAGGAACCGTGACGCAGACGGCAGGACCGCGGCCGGGGCGAAGGGCGTCCAAGTGACCAACCAGTTCGGCGCGTTGCTGCGCGGGTTACGGCTCGAAGCGGGGATGACGCAGGAGCAGTTGGCCGAGCGGGCCCGGCTGGGAGTGCGGACCATTCACCGGATGGAGACCGGCAAACCCACCGACGCCCGCATGGGAACCGTGAAACAGGTCGCGCACGCCCTGGCCGACGCGTTGCGGCGCGACCGCGACGAGGTCTGGGCGGAGCTGCTCGCGGCCCACCGCGGCACCGGCACCGGCGGCGGGGAACCCCCCGCGGAGCGTGCACCCTTACCCGGACGGCCCGAGCGCATCGGCCTGCCCGGGCCGCCCGAGCTGTCCGGGCCGCCCGAGCTGTCCGAGCCGCCCGAGCCGTCCGGCAGGCTGCCACCCGCCCGTGGAGCCCTGACCGAGGTCGCCGAGTCGCTGGCCCTCGACGTGTACAGCCGCTGCATCCGCGAGGAGGAACAGCGCCGGATCCACGATCCGTTCCCGCTGCCCGTGCGGTGGCGTCCGGCTCCCGAGGACCTGCTGGACCACCGGGACGACGTCCGCGGCACTCCCCCGGGGTCCGTCTGCGACCCGCTGTCCCTGGACGGCGCCCTCGCCGACATCGCGGACGTCTACCGGCGCATCCGGTCCGGGCGCCTGGTCGTGCTCGGCCGGGCCGGCTCCGGCAAGACCGTACTCATCCTGCGGTTCGTCGTGGACTTCCTCGGCAAGCGCGCCGACGGCGAGCCCGTGCCGGTGGTCTTCAGCATCGGCTCGTGGGACCCGACCGCCACCGCGCTGCGCGACTGGCTGATCGGCCGCCTGCTGCGCGACCACCCGAACCTCGGCGCCCCCGCACCCGGCGGCTCGTCCCTGGCCGCCGCCCTGGTGGACTCCGGGTGGATCCTGCCGGTGCTCGACGGGTTCGACGAGATCGCCACCGGTCTCCTCGGCCTCGCCCTGCGGGAACTCAACGCGAGCTCCCTGCCGCTCCTGCTGACCAGCCGGACCGAGCAGTTCGCCGACGCCGTCGCCTCCGAGGTGCTCCGCAGGACGGCCGGCATAGAACTCGTGGACCTCAGCACCGAGGACCTGGTCCACTACCTGCCCCGCACCGCCCGCCCCACCGCTCCCGCCGACCCCGACGGGCGGGCCACCACCGCCTGGGATCCGGTGCTGGACCGGCTGCGCACCGACCCCGACTGCCCGGCAGCCGCCCGCCTCGCCGCCGTGCTCAGCACCCCGCTGATGGTCCTGCTCGCCCGTACGGTCTACAGCGACTCCCCGGCACAGGACCCGGCGCAGCTGCTGGACGCCGTGCGCTTCCCCACCGCGGAGTCCATCGAGGAGCACCTGCTCGCCGGCTTCGTGCCGACCGTCTACCGGCGCCGCCCCCCGGCCGCGGCCGGTGCCCGCAGGCGGCTCCGGCCGGGCCGTTCCTGGGATCCGCACCGCGCCCGGCGCTATCTGGGCCACCTCGCCCGGCACTTGGACCGGCCCGGCCGGTGCGGGCGCCAGGACCTGGCGTGGTGGCAGCTGCGCGACTCCCTGCCGCTGTCCGCGCGCGTCCTGGCCGTCGTCCTCGCCTGTTCCCTGGTCACCGCCCTCGCCGACTGGCTGGTCTTCCCGGCCAGGAACCTGGCCGCCGGGCGCAGCGCCACCTTCGCGCTCGGTACGGGCCTGCTCGACGCGCTGCTGTTCGGCCCGGCGGTCGGGCTCGCCTTCGGACTGGTCCACGGGCTCGTGTCGGTGTTCCGGATCGGGGTGTTCGAACCGTCCCGCGTCAGGATGCGGCTGGCGGGGCGCGGTCGGCGGGCCGTGGGCCGGTCCGCCCGCAGGTGCGCCGCCCTGTGCTCGGCCGGGCTGCTGGGCGGGTTCGTGACGGGGGTCGGCTGCGGGCTCGCCTTCACCGCGGGACGGCAGCTGACGGGTGGCAGGACGGCGCTGAACGCGCTGGTCATCAAGGTGACACTCGCCAACTCGCTGGCCTACGGGCTGACGTTCGCCCTTGCCGGAGGCCTGGTGCTCGGGCTGGCCGCCGCGCTGGAGACGCCGCTCGACGTGGGCTCCGCGGCCACCCCGACGGACCTGCTGGCGATCAACCGCAGCATCGTGGTGCGCCAGGCCCTGTTCCTCGTACCCGTGCTGACCCTGGTGATCGCCTTCGGCGGCCGGCTGGTCACCGGACTCCTCCAGGGGGTCGTCGGCCCTCTCGTCTGGCCGATGGCCGACGGGCTCGCGGTCGGCGCCGTCGGCGGTCTGGCCGGAGCGTTCTCGTACGCCCTGGCGTTCACCGCCTGGGGCCAGTGGGTGCTGCTCAGCCGGATCTGGCTGCCGCTGACGGGCCGCCTGCCCTGGGCGACGGCCGCCTTCCTCGACGACGCCTACCGGCGGGGCGTCCTGCGCCAGGTGGGGGCCGTCTACCAGTTCCGCCACGCCCGGCTCCAGCGCCATCTGCGCGGCCGGCTCGCGGGCTGACCCCGTTCGGCGGTACGCCGACGGCCGGGGATTGCGACGGGTCACCGGGTGGGGAAGATTGATCGCGTGGCGGACAACGAGGTCGCGGTGCTGATCGTCGGCGGTGGGCCGGTCGGGCTCACCGCCCGCGCCCTGCTGGAACGCTGGGGCGTGCCGACGCTGCTGGTCGAGAAGCACCGCGGGCGGCGGGCTGTCGCCGTTCCCCCGGTCCCGGCTGGTCAACGTGCGCTCGATGGAGATCTTCCGCCAGTTGGGGACGGCCGGCGAGATCTCGGCCGCCGCGTTCGCACCCGAGTACGGCCGGGTCCGCTTCCGCGACACCCTGTACGACGACGACTTCGCGACGGCTGCGATGGTCGGGGTCCACGCGCCGGTGCCGGAAAGCCCCGTGCGCGGCGTGGTCACCTCGCAGGACCGGCTGGAGCCCGTCCTGCTCGCCGCTGCGGACGCACCCGTGCGGTTCGGGGCCGAGCTCGTCGCGCTGGCCGAGGAGCCCGAGAGCGTCATGGCCGAGGTCGTCGACCGCCGCAGCGGTGGGCGCACCCGCGTCCGGGCCCGCTACGTGGTCGCCGCCGACGGGGCGCATTCCACCGTCCGGCGGCGGCTGGGCATCGCCACCACCGGTCCGGGCTCGATGGGCGATTTCACGACCGTCGTGTTCGACGCGGACCTGCGGCGCTGGAGCGCGGAGCAGCCCGCCGGCGTCTACTTCACCGCGCACGGATCGTTCGGCCCGGTCCATCCGGAAGGCGGCTGGCTCTGGTTCGGTCCCACGCCGGGGGACGCCGCGCGCGCCGACTGGTCCGGCCTGGTCTCGCGCGCCCTCGGCCCCGCAGGCGACGTACGGGCCGACGTCGTGCGGGTGCAGCACTGGGCGATGAGCGCCTTCGTCGCCGAGCGCTTCCGGCACGGCCGGGTGCTGCTGGCCGGCGACGCCGCGCACGCGGTCCCCCCGATCGGCGGCCTGGGCATGAACACGGGCATCGCCGACGTGCACAACCTCTGCTGGAAGCTGGCGGGCGTCCTGCGCGGGTGGGCCGCACCGGTCCTGCTGGAGACGTACGCGACGGAACGGGAACCCGTCGCGCACCGGACCCTGCGCCAGGCGGTCGCCAACGCGCGGCTCATGGCCGAGGTGCTGGAGCGGCGCCGCGACCAGCTCCGGACCGGCGCGCTGACCCGGTCCCGGGTCGAACTTCCCTGGTCGGAGCGGTACTTCGCGCAACTCGGTCTCGTGCTCGGCGTCGCCTACCGCTCCGCCGCCGTCCTCTGCGCGGACGGCTCCCAGCCCGAACCGCCCGAACCGCCCGAGGCATTGGAACCGTCCGAGGGGGGCACGGAGTACGTGCCCACCGCGGAGCCGGGTCATCGCATGCCGCACCTGCGGCTGGCCGACGGCCGTTCCACGCTCGACGCGTTCGGCGAATGGTTCACCCTGCTCACCCCGGACCCCGCCCACTGGGCACGGCAGAGCGCCGCGTCGTGGCCCGTGCGCACCGAGCCCCTGCCCGGGGAGCACGCCGGGTTCTGCGGCCTCGGCCCCCGCGGAGCACTCCTGGTCCGGCCCGACGGATACGTCGGCGCCCGCTGGCCCGACCGGTCACCCGGTGGCACCGCCCTGCACCACGCCGTCACCGTCACCACCGGCGCGGAACCCTCATGATCACGGGGCGCGTCCGGGTTCGGCGGATCCGGCCGCCACCGGTGCTTATGCGCCACGGGGGAAGGCTTCAGCACGAAAATTCTTGATGCCGCACTAGACTGGCAGGTTGTTCGACGCTGGACCGGAACGACCCGGGCGGACCCGGGCTCCCCCGGCGACGCGGCCGTATCCCGGGAGCGAGACGCGAGGGCAGATGACAGCCACACCTGAGGGCGGTGACCTCACCCTGCTCGACGACGAGGACGGCCGCGAGGAATCCGGGAAGTCCGCCCGGTTCTCCGCGGGGCCCGCGGCCCCGACACGGACCCTCGTCGACGTCTTCGAGACGTCCGTGCGACTGTTCCCCGACGAGCTCGCCCTGGACGACGGCGCCGCCCGGCTGACCTACCGCGCCCTGGCCGCCGAGGTCGAACGCCGCAGGCGCGCCCTGGAGGCCGCCGGGGTGGGCCTCGGCGACCGGGTCGGCGTCCGCGTGCCGTCCGGCACCAACGAGCTGTACGTGGCCATCCTCGCCGTACTCGCCGCGGGTGCGGCCTACGTGCCCGTCGACGCCGAGGACCCCGACGAGCGGGCCGAGCTGGTCTTCGGCGAGGCGGGCGTACGGGCTGTGCTGGGAGGCGGACAGCGCATCGACGTCACCGCCCCGGCGGACGTGCCGGTGCCCGCCGTGCGGCCCGGCCCCGAGCACGACGCGTGGATCATCTTCACCTCCGGCTCCACGGGGAAGCCCAAGGGCGTCGCCGTCAGTCACCGCAGCGCCGCCGCGTTCGTCGACGCCGAGGCCGCGCTGTTCCTGGCCGAGGAGCCGATCGGCCCCGGCGACCGGGTGATGGCCGGGCTGTCCGTCGCCTTCGACGCCTCCTGCGAGGAGATGTGGCTGGCCTGGCGGTACGGCGCCTGCCTGGTGCCCGTCCCCCGCTCGCAGGTGCGCAGCGGCGCCGATCTCGGTCCCTGGCTGGTGGAGCAGGAGATCACCGTGGTCTCCACGGTTCCGACGCTGGCCGCGCTCTGGGAGCCGGAGACCCTCGACGAGGTCCGGCTGCTGATCTTCGGCGGCGAGGCCTGCCCGCCCGAGCTGACCCAGCGCCTGGTCACCGAGGGCCGCGAGGTCTGGAACACGTACGGCCCCACCGAGGCCACCGTCGTCGCCTGCGCCTCCCTGCTGACCGGCGAGGAGCCGATCCGGATCGGCCTGCCGCTGAACGGCTGGGAGCTGGCCGTGGTCGACGAGTCCGGTGAGCCGGTGCCGATGGGCGGCAGCGGCCAGCTCGTGATCGGCGGCGTCGGTCTGGCCCGCTACCTCGACCCCGAGAAGGACGCCGAGAAGTACGCCCCGCTGGAGTCGCTCGGCTGGGAGCGCGCGTACCGCAGCGGCGACCTCGTCCGCGCGGAACCCGAGGGGCTGGTGTTCCTCGGCCGCGGCGACGAGCAGATCAAGCTCGGCGGCCGCCGGATCGAGCTGGGCGAAGTCGACGCGGCGCTCCAGGCGCTGCCCGGCGTGGCCGGGGCGGCCGCGGCCGTCCGCACGGCGCGCAGCGGCAACCAGCTGCTCGTCGGCTACCTGGTCACCCAGGAGGGCTGGGACCACGCGTCGGCCGTCGAACGGCTGCGCGCCGAGCTCCCCGCGGCCCTGGTGCCCCTGCTCGCGCCGGTCGGCGAGCTGCCGACCCGCACCTCCGGCAAGGTCGACCGCGACGCGCTGCCGTGGCCGCTGCCCGAACTGGAGACCACCGGCCCCACCGAACAGCTGTACGGCACCGAGGCCTGGCTCGCCGAACAGTGGAGCGAGACCCTCGGCGTGGCCGTGACCAGCGCCGCCGACGATTTCTTCGCGATCGGCGGCAACAGCCTCGCCGCGGCGCAGCTCACCACGCGCCTGCGCACCCGCTACCCGAGGGCGGCCGTCCTCGACATCTACCAGCAGCCCACCCTGCGCAAGCTGGCCAGGCGCCTGGAGAAGTCCGTACGGGACGACGACGAGGCCCGGACCGTCGCGCCCGTGCCGCGGCGGGCCAAGGTGGCACAGCTGCTCCTCCTGCTCCCGCTGTTCACCCTGGTCGGACTGCGGTGGACGGTGGCGCTGCTGGCCCTGGGCAACGCCCTGCAGTGGTTCGGGGCCTACCCGTGGGCTCCGACCGCCTCGTGGTGGGCCGTCGCCGCGGGCGCCGTGCTGCTCTTCAGCCCGCCGGGGCGCCTCGCGATCGCGGCCGGCGGTGCCCGCCTGCTGCTGCGCGGGGTGAAGGCGGGCCGCCACCCGCGCGGCGGAAGCGTGCACCTGCGGCTGTGGACCGCCGAACGGCTGGCCGAGTGCGTCGGCGCGACCTCGCTCACCGGTTCCTGGCTGGAGCGGTACGCCCGGGCCCTGGGCGCCAAGGTCGGCCCCGACGTCGACCTGCACTCGCTGCCCCCGGTGACGGGCATGCTCAAGCTCGGCCGCGGCTGCGCCGTGGAGTCCGAAGTCGACCTGTGCGGGCACTGGCTGGACGGCGACCGGCTCGTCATCGGCCTGGTCAAGGTCGGCGCGGGCGCGGTCGTCGGCACGCGCAGCATGCTCTTCCCCGGGGCCCGGGTCGGCAAGCGGGCCGAGGTGGCCCCGGGCTCCGCCGTGGCCGGGCAGGTCCCGACCGGCCAGCGCTGGGCCGGGGCGCCCGCCGTCAAACTCGGCAGGGCCAAGCACAACTGGCCCAGGGAACGCCCGCCGCGCGGACTTCCCTGGCGGGCCGCCTACGGGGCGGCCGGCTTCGGCCTCACGGCGCTGCCCGTGCTCTCCACGCTGCCCGCCCTGCTGGTGGTGAGCCGGTTCGTGCCCGCCGGCGCGGGACTGGCGCAGGCGCTGCGCGGAGCCCTGTTCGCCGTGGTGCCCGGGGCGCTCGCGTACGGGTTCACGTACGCGCTGCTGCTGCTGGTCTCCGTACGCCTGCTCAGCCTCGGGCTGCGCACCGGCACCCATCCGACGCACAGCCGGACCGGCTGGCAGGCCTGGACGGTCACCCAGCTGATGGACCTGTCGCGGGAAACGCTGTTCCCGCTGTACGCAGGGCTGATCACGCCGGTGTGGCTGCGGCTGCTCGGCATGAAGATCGGCCGCGGTGCGGAGGTGTCCACCGTGCTCGCCCTGCCCAGTCTCACGACGGTGGGCGAAGGCGCGTTCCTCGCCGACGACACCCTGACCGCGCCCTACGAACTGGGCGGCGGCTGGATGCGGATCGGCCACTCCGAGATCGGCCGCCGGGCGTTCCTCGGCAATTCCGGGATGACCGCACCGGGCCGTACGGTGCCGGACGGCGGGCTGGTCGGCGTGCTCTCGGCGACCCCGAAGAAGGCCAAGAAGGGCAGCTCGTACCTGGGCCTGCCGCCAGTGAGACTGCCCAGGTCAGCGGAGTCCGCCGACCAGAGCCGGACCTACGACCCGCCCGCGCGGCTGCTGTGGGCCCGGGGCCTGGTGGAGCTGTGCCGGCTCGTCCCGGTGTTCTCCTCGGCCGCGCTGGCCGTCCTGACCGTGGCGGCGCTCTGCGCGCTGGCCACGAGCAGCGGCGGTCCGGGGCTCTGGGGCACGGCGCTGCTGTCCGGCGCGGTGCTGCTCGCCGCCGGCGCGGCCGCGTGCCTGGTCTCGGTGGCCGCGAAGTGGCTGTTGGTCGGCCGGCACCGGGCGGGAGAGCACCCGCTGTGGAGCGGCTTCGTGTGGCGCAACGAGCTGGCCGACACGTTCGTCGAGGTCCTGGCCGTGCCGTGGCTGGCCGGATCCGTACCCGGTACGCCGCTGCTGACGTGGTGGCTGCGCGGGCTCGGGGCCAGGATCGGCCGGGGCGTGTGGTGCGAGAGTTACTGGCTGCCCGAGACGGACCTGGTGGTGCTGGGCGACGCGGTCAGCGTGAACCGCGGCTGCGTGTTGCAGACACACCTCTTCCACGACCGGATCTTGAGGACGGATACTGTGGTTCTCCGCGAGGGCGCCACCCTGGGCCCGGGCGGCATCGTCCTGCCCGGGAGTACGGTCGGATCCCACAGCACGCTGGGGCCCGCCTCTCTCGTGATGGCCGGGGAATCCGTCCCCGCCGACACCCGTTGGCTGGGCAACCCGATCGAGGCATGGCGGACCTGACAGGGCCCGAGCACCAGCGCAGGGAGCGGAAGCGGCACTATGAACGGCCAGAAGACAGCGGTATCGGACCCGTACTTTCCGGCCAACGGCGACTCCCGTTACCGCGTGCACCGGTACGAACTCGCCCTGGAGTACCGGCCCGGCCCCAACCGGCTGGCCGGCACCGCCCGGCTGAGCGCCATCGCCGGCCGGGCTCCGCTCACCGAGTTCCACCTGAACCTGGCCGAGTTCAAGATAGGCCGCGTCATGGTGAACGGCCGCGCCCCGCACTACACCCACCGGGGCGGCAAGCTCCGCATCCGGCCGGCCAAGCCGCTGCCCGCCGGCGCCGCCTTCACGGTGGAGGTGCACTGGGCGGGCAATCCCAAGCCGGTCCGCAGCCCCTGGGGCGGCCTCGGCTGGGAGGAGCTGGCCGACGGCGCGCTGGTGGCCAGCCAGCCGGTCGGCGCGCCCTCCTGGTACCCGTGCAACGACCGGCCCGCCGACAAGGCCTCGTACCAGATCTCGGTCAACACCCCGTCCGCCTACACAGTGGCGGCCGGCGGCCGGCTGCTGACGCGCACGACCAAGGCCAGCACGACCACGTGGGTGTACGAGCAGCCCGCGCCCACGTCCAGCTACCTGGTCGGCCTGTCCATCGGCGTGTACCAGACGGTGCTGCTCGGCGACCCCGGGCTCGGCGGCGTCCCGCAGAGCGCCTCCGTGCCGGCGCACCTGCTGGCGCGGTTCTCCCGCGACTTCGCCCGGCAGCCCGCCATGATGCGCCTGTTCGAGGAACTGTTCGGGCCCTATCCGTTCGGCGAGTACGCGGTGGTCGTCACCGAGGAGGAACTCGACGTCCCGGTGGAGGCCCAGGGCCTGTCCCTGTTCGGCGCCAACCACGTCGACGGCGCGCGCGGCTCGGAGCGCCTCATCGCGCACGAGCTCGCCCACCAGTGGTTCGGCAACAGCGTGACCATCGCCGACTGGCGGCACATCTGGCTGAACGAGGGCTTCGCGAAGTACGCCGAATGGCTGTGGTCCGAGCGCTCCGGCGGCCGCACGGCGCACGAGCAGGCCGCCGCGGCGCACCGGCTGCTGGCCTCGCAGCCCCAGGACCTGCGGCTGGTCGACCCGGGCCGCAAGCTGATGTTCGACGACCGCCTGTACCAGCGCGGCGGACTCGCCGTGCACGCGGTGCGCTGCGCGCTGGGCGAGGAGGCCTTCTTCCGCATGCTGCGCGACTGGGCCACCGTGCACCGCCACGGGGTGGTGTCCACCGCCGCCTTCACCACCCACGTGGCCCGCTACGCGGCCGAACCGGTCGACGAGCTGTTCTCGGCCTGGCTGTACGAGCCGGCCCTGCCTCCGCTGCCCCCGGCGCCCCCCGCGCGGCCGTCGGCGCCGGCGATGCCCGGATACCCGCCGGCCAACGGCCGCCCGGCCGGCCGCACCTCCGCCTGAAGGCCGGCCGACGGGGCCTCGGGTCGTGTCGTCGAAGTCCCGTCCGGCCGACGGGGCCCGCCCCGCCCTTCGGGCGGCCGACGCTGCTCTGACGACACTCCCGCGCTACAGCTGCCGGAAGGGGCGGAAGAACGCACGGAGCTCCTGCGCGTACAGCTCGGGCTCCTCGAACGGCGCGAAGTGGCCGCCGCGCGGGGGCTCGCTGACGCGCACGACGTTCGCCGTGCGTTCGAGCCAGGCGCGCGGCGGGCGGACGACGTCTCCGCGGAAGAGGGAGAAGCCGGACGGCACCTCGACGCGGCGGGCGTGCTGGGCGGGCGGGATCGCGGCGTTCGCCCGGTACATGCGCATCGACGAGCCGATCGTCGCCGTGAGCCAGTACAGCGTGACGTTCGTGAGGATCTCGTCCTTCGTGAACCGCCGTTCGACGTCTCCGTCGCAGTCGCTCCACGCCCGGAGCTTCTCGACGATCCACGCGGCGAGCCCCGCGGGCGAATCGGTGAGGCCGAAGGCGGCCGTCTGGGGCTTCGTGCTCTGCACGGCGGCGTAGGCGCCCTCCGCCGCGCCCCACGCGGCGGCTGCGTCGAGCCAGGCGCGCTCCTCCGGGGCGAGGTCCGCGGGGTCGCCGGCGAACCGGGGCAGGCCGGCGTCGGTGCGGTGGACGGCGACGACCCGGTCGGGGTGGTCGAGCGCGAGGTAGCGGCTGACGTGGCTGCCGACGTCCCCGCCCGCCGCGCCGAACCGCTCGTAGCCGAGGACGCCCATGAGCTCGGCCCACAGCCCGGCGACGGCGACGGCGTCGAGGGGCGGACCGGTGGGGTGGTCGGAGTACCCGTAGCCCGGCATGTCGGGGACGACCACGTCGAACGCGTCGGCGGGATCGGCGCCGTGCGCGCCGGGGTCGGTGAGCAGCGGGATGACCTTCGCGTACCGCCAGAACGAGTCCGGCCAGCCGTGGCTGAGGACCAGGGGCAGGACGGGCCCGGCCGGCGCGACGGCGCGGGCGTGCACGAAGTGGATGCCGAGGCCGCCGAGCGGCACCCGGAAGTGCGGCAGCCGGGCGAGCGCCGCCTCCTGCGCCGGCCAGTCGAACCCGTCCGCCCAGTAGGCGACGAGCTCGCGCAGGTAGCCGAGGTCGGTCCCGAGCGACCAGCCGGCGTCCTCGGGAGCGTCCGGCCACCGCGTCGCCCGCAGCCTCGTGCGCAGGTCGTCGAGGGCCGCGGGGGCGGTCTGCGGGGTGAACGGCTCGGGGCGGGGAGAGGCGTCCGGCATGGGACGCATCCTAAGGGCTGGCCCGTCACCCCCGGCGGGCACGCGACGCCGGGGAGGACGGGACAGCCCTTGGCTACCGCTCCGGGCCGGCTTGGGCCCGGGCGACGTGCCGGCCTTGCCACCGTCCTTGTCCGGCTTCGCCGGCAGCCACCGCCGCCGCGACGACGATGCGCCCGCGGCCCCTCCCGGAGAGCCCGGGGCCCGGCCCGCGGTCGGCGGACCGCCGGACCCCGGACGGCCGGGGGCGCACAACGACCCCGGGAGGTCCGCACGCCGTCGTCGTGTCGAACCAACCGCCCGGGGCCGTGGCCCACCGGTCAGTCGGTGCCGAACTCCATCGCGGCGCGGTCCAGCAGCTCGTCGTCGCCGGAGACCTCGCCGCGGGAGGCGATGGCCTCGGCGCCGCCCTCCGGCATCGCGCCGATCAGGCCGGTCGCCGCCGCCTGGGCGGCGCCGATCAGCTCGGGGTGGGCGGTGCCGACGATGCCGAGGCCCGCGTACTGCTCGAGGCGGGCGCGCGAGTCGGCGATGTCGAGGTTGCGCATGGTGAGCTGGCCGATCCGGTCGACCGGGCCGAACGCGGAGTCCTCGGTGCGCTCCATCGACAGCTTGTCCGGGTGGTAGCTGAAGGCCGGGCCGGTGGTGTTGAGGATCGAGTAGTCCTCGCCGCGCCGCAGCCGCAGGGTGACCTCGCCGGTGACCGCCGAGCCGACCCAGCGCTGGAGCGACTCGCGGACCATCAGGGCCTGCGGGTCCAGCCAGCGGCCCTCGTACATCAGCCGGCCGAGGCGCCGTCCCTCGTTGTGGTAGTGCGCGAGGGTGTCCTCGTTGTGGATCGCGTTGACGAGGCGCTCGTACGCGGCGTGCAGCAGCGCCATGCCGGGCGCCTCGTAGATGCCGCGGCTCTTCGCCTCGATGATGCGGTTCTCGATCTGGTCGGACATGCCCATGCCGTGGCGGCCGCCGATGGCGTTCGCCTCCATCACGAGGTCGACGGCGGAGTGGAACTCCTTGCCGTTGATCGTCACGGGGCGGCCCTGGTCGAAGCCGATCGTGACGTCCTCGGTGGCGATCTCGACGGACGGGTCCCAGAACCGCACGCCCATGATCGGCTCCACGGTCTCCACGCCGGTGTCGAGGTGCTCCAGCGTCTTGGCCTCGTGGGTGGCGCCCCAGATGTTGGCGTCGGTGGAGTACGCCTTCTCGGTGCTGTCCCGGTAGGGCAGGCCGTGGGCGACCAGCCACTCGGACATCTCCTTGCGCCCGCCCAGCTCGGTGACGAAGTCGGCGTCGAGCCACGGCTTGTAGATGCGCAGGTGGGGGTTGGCGAGCAGGCCGTAGCGGTAGAACCGCTCGATGTCGTTGCCCTTGAAGGTCGAGCCGTCGCCCCAGATCTGTACGTCGTCCTCCAGCATCGCCCGGACCAGCAGGGTGCCGGTGACGGCGCGGCCGAGCGGGGTGGTGTTGAAGTACGCACGGCCGCCCGAGCGGATGTGGAACGCGCCGCAGGCGAGTGCGGCCAGGCCCTCCTCGACCAGCGCCGCCCGGCAGTCGACCAGGCGCGCGATCTCGGCACCGTAGGTCTGGGCACGGCCGGGCACCGACGCGATGTCGGGCTCGTCGTACTGGCCGATGTCGGCGGTGTAGGTGCAGGGGACGGCACCCTTGTCGCGCATCCACGCGACCGCGACAGAGGTGTCGAGGCCGCCCGAGAAGGCGATGCCGACGCGCTCGCCGGCGGGAAGGGAGGTGAGAACCTTAGACATGGGAAGAGTATGCACTTAAACGCATGGCTATGCAAACGCGGGCGCGAATGATCAGCTCGTGACGCGGGCGATCACACCGCCAGCGATCCGGAACCAGTCGGTCCATGGCCGGATCACGGCGGGTCCCCGCGCTGGTCCGGTGAATGCCCCTGAGCCGCGGTGACGGACCGGTACGGTTTGGCCATGGATGTTTCTGCAAGGGCCGCCGATGAGAACGCCGCACGAGCGGCAGCCGTCAAGGCGACCGCCCGCCGACTGCTCGGGGAACTCGGCGCCGCGGGGCTGTCCCTGGAAGCCGTCGCCGAAGCCGGCGCTCTCGCCGTCGCCGACGTGGAGGGCGTCTTCCCGCACCGCGACGACCTGTTGACCGCGCTCGTCATCGACGCCTACGACGACTCCGCCGCCGCGATGGAGCGCGCCGATCAGGCCGCCGGCGCCGCCGGCGCGTCGGCCGGGGAGCGGCTCCTCGCGGTGACGCGCGCCCTGCGGGAGTGGTCCTTCGCCAACTCCCCCGAGTTCACGCTGATCTACGGCTCCCCCGTGCCCGGTTACCACGCCCCGCAGGACACGGTCCCGGCCGCCGCCCGCACACCCGCGGTGCTGGCCGGCATCGTGCGCTCCGCACTGGCGGACGGCGAACTCACGCCGCCCCGGCGGGCGGTGCCCGGACCGCCGCTGCTCCTGCCGGAGGCGGTGGCGCTCTTCGGCGGTATGCCCGAAGCCCCGTTCTCGGACCTCATCGAGCGCGGCATCGCGTTGTGGAGCAGCCTGATCGGCCTGCTGGTGTTCCAGGTCTTCAGCCGGACCCACGACAGCGTCCGGGACGAGTCCGCCTACTTCGACTTCGCCATCGCGGTGGCGGCCGAGGGCATCGGACTGACGGTTCCGCTGGACGAGAAGCCCCGCAACGAGCCGTGATCCTCACCAGAACCCTCTGCTTCGCCATCGCGGCGCTCTCGTCGTACGCCGCATTCGCCTACCGGCTCTGCCAGGTGGGGCGCAGCTGGCGGGACAGCGCCTGCCGCGCCCTCGTCGTCACCCTGTTGCTCCAGTGCCTCGCCTTCACCATGGGCGCCGTCGCCATGGGGGCGGGAGCCTCCTGGGCGTCGGGAACCTCGCAATCCTGGTGATGCACGTGTCGGCGGTCGCGTTCTGCGTCAGCGCGCAGATCATCCTGCTGCGCTGGGCGACGGACACCGAGGAAGCGGTACGCAGGGTCCACTCATGGCTGGTGACGGGTGTGGTCCTCGGCGTGCTCCTGATCGCGCTGTCCTTCATCGCCGGGACGGGCCGGGCCGGCCGGCGTCGGACTTCAACACGGGCAGCGGCCGGCCCCTGGTCCTCACGTACCTCCTGGTCTTCATCGTGTCCCAGGCGGTTCCGTGCGTGACGATCTTCCGGCAGTGCGGCCCCTACGCCCGGACGACGGACAAGGCCTCGCTGCGGCAGGCCCTGCGCCTGCTGTCGGTCGGCTGGCGGGACCTGCGCCCGTACGTCGACCGCTCCGCCGCTCCCGCTCCCGCTCCCGGGACCGAGGTACCCGGGACGAGCAGCGAGTACCGGCACGCCTGGCTCACCCAGGTCGCTTCCGTCCACCGGAAGACCGGTTGAGCGGGGGCCGGCCCCCATCCCCCGAGGGCCGGCCCGCGCCGCCGACACGACTGACGCCCCACTTGGCTACCCCCGTGAGCAAAGTTAGCTGTCAGCTATCGACGAGCTCCACGGTGGCGGACTCACGGCGGATTGTCAACTGACCGCTAATCTGCAAAACTGGAAAATAGCTGAGAGCAATTCCGAGGAGGTGACGGGAGGGAGATGCGCAGTGTCCGAGAGTGACGACCGGCCCGTGCTGGCAGTGCGTCTGGACAACCTCTTCAAGACGGTCCGCCCCAAGGGCAGGCACTGGACCAACGCCGAGGTGGCCGAGGAGCTCAAGCGGGCCAACCCCGACCTCAAGGTCGGCGGCGTGTACCTGTCGCAGCTGCGGACCGGCAAGCGCTCCAACCCCTCACCGGACCTGCTGGCCGCCCTCGCCCGTTTCTTCGGCGTGTCGGTCGCCTACTTCTTCGACGACAAGGTCGCCGAGTCGGTGCTCGGCGAGGTCGCCGCCATCGAGGCCCTGCGGCAGGCGGGCGTCCGCTCGGTGGCGATGCGCGCGGCCGGCATGAAGAAGGAGAACCTCCAGGCCATCATGGCCATCATGGACCAGTACCGGCAGCTGCAGGGCCTTCCTCCCGTCACGGACCCGGCAGACCCCGTGGACCCCTCGGCCCCGGAGTGAGGATCCCCGGCCTGGGACGGCCGGCCGGCCGGGACCGCCGCAGCCGGCTCAAGAAGCTCCGCAAGGACGGCGCGCGGCGGCTCGCCGCCCTGGACCTGCCGGAGGGAGCCGATGGCCGGCTCTGCCGCTACCTCGGCGAGGTCCGCGACCGGCCGATCACGCTGGTTCCCATGCCGATGCCCGCGTCACAGCCGTGCGGCATGTGGGTCGCCGCACGCGACGAGGACATGATCTTCTTCGACGCCAACACCACCAGCGCGCATGAGGAGCACATCATCTTGCACGAGCTGGGACACATCACCTGCTGCCACCGCGGGGCCGGCCTCCTGGACGAGGCAAGCTCCGCATCCTCTTCCCCAACCTCGACCCCGACCTCGTACGCGACATGCCACGCTCGACTGCATAGAGCGCACCCTGTTCTGAGTCAACCGTTCTGAGTCACCCCTCGGTGGCCGCCACCTCCTCGGCCAGGACCGCCACGGCGCGGCGGACGTCGCGCTCGGTGTGCTCGCTCATGAGGAAGAACCGCAGCCGCGCGAGGCCCTCCTGCACCGCGGGGTGGAAGATCGGACCGGCGATGATCCCACGGTCGAACAGCCGGTCCGCGACGCGCAGGGTCCGCGCGGAGCCCCCCAGCAGGCACGGCACGATCGGCGTACGGGTACTGGAGCCCGTCGCCAGACCGGCCGAGGCGGCCCGCCCGAGGAACAGGTCCGCGTTCCGCCGGAGCGTACGCACCCGTTGCGGTTCCGCGGCGATCAGCTCGGCGGCGGCCAGCGCCGCGGCCGCGTTGGCGGGGGTCGGGCCAACGCTGTACACGAAGCCGGGCAGCGTGTGCCGCAGCCACCGCACCGTCCGCGCCGAGCCGAGCCGGCAACACGGCGTTGGCCACCGCGATGAGCCCGCCGGAACACGCCGAGTCCAGTGCGTAGCCCTCGCCGTGCAGGTCGAAGACCGAACTGATGCTGTTGGGCCCATGTTGAGGAGGAGCCCGGCCACGGACGTGCCGTGCAGCCCGTCCACGGCGCGGACCGTCTCCGCCCACCGGGGGTCGTCCGCCCGCGCCCCGAACTCGCCGCCGGCCGACTGGCGCATGCGTATCCGCATGGTGCTCAGTTCGCGTTAGCCGCTCACGGTGAGCGAGGTGATCGCCGAGGTCTCCTCGCGGTCGAAGCCCCGGGTCTCCCAGCCCGCGTCCCGGACGGCCTCCCGCGCGAGGTCGATCAGCCGGTACCGGTTGAGGTCGGGCGCCCCCGGGAACCGGCAGGCCATGCCCACGATCGCGATGTCGTCGCGGCGTGCTCCGGCGGCCGGGTCCTCCGTGTCACCGTCCTCCGCCCGGGGCGTCACCGGGGTGTGGCCAGTCGTTCGCGCCACCAGTCCACCGTCGCCTTGACCTGTTCGTCGACGGGGGTGGCGCGGACGGCGAACTCGGCCTCGTACGCGCTCGAATCGACGACAAAGGGACGGTCGAACTGGTAGCGGACCTCCTTCAGTTCACGGAGCAGCGGGGAGAAGAGCGAGGCCGCGCCGAGCAGCGCGGGCGGCAGCCTGCGGACCGTGGCCGGCGCCGTTCCCGCCTGCGCGGCGAGGAGGCCCGCCATCTCCCGTACGGACAGCGCGGGTCCGGTCGGAACGTGCCAGGCCCGGCCCCAGGCCCGCTCCTCGCCCGCGACCTCGGCCAGGGCCCTGGCCACGTCGGGGAGGTAGGTCCAGCTGTGCGGGGCGTCGGGGTCCCCGAGGGTGGAGACCGGCTTGCCGCGCAGCAGTGGCGGGACGACCCGCCCGGCCAGGTGTCCGCCGTCGGTCACGCCGGGTCCGAAGAAGTCCGAGGCCCGTACCTCGACGGCCTTGATGCGGCCCTCGCGGTGCAGCCTGCGCGCCGTCTCCCAGCCTGCGGCGCGGACGCGTCCCTTGGTCCCGGTCGCCGCCAGGGGCATCGCCTCGGTGAGGGGGCCCTCGACGGGTCCGTACGCGTAGAGGTTGCCCAGGAGCACCAGGACGGCCCCCGTCTCCTCCGCCGCCGCGCAGACGGACGAGACCAGCGGCGGCCACTCGTCCGCCCAGCGGTGGTAGGGCGGGGCGGCGCACTGGTGGATGGCGGTGGCCCCCCGGGCGGCCTCGGCGAGCCGTCTGCCGTCGGTGGCGTCGAGCGCGAGGTGCTCGACACCGGGCTCGGCGCTGCGTCCCGATCTGGTCACCACCCGTACGGTATGGCCCTGTTCGGCCAGAAGCCGGGCGGTGGCGGCCCCTGCGGGCCCGAATCCGATGACGACATGAAGGCTCACGGGCGAACACTAGCGCGAGCGGCCGTCCCCCCAGGGGGCTTCGGTCCCGCCGGTCCGGTACCAAGGGACTCCCCCGGGCGCGGCTCAGCGGGGTGCGGGCTGCGTCAGGACGAGCAGGGTGTCGACCAGGTCTTCCGCCGGCGATCCCGTGGCGAGCCGGCGCAGCTGCTGCCCGAAGACGAGGGCGACCGCGGTGCTCGCCAGCCGTTCGGCGTCGGGCAGGCCGAGCCCGCGGAGGATGCGGGTGGCGAGCCGGTCGTACGCCGCGAAGCACTCGGCGGCCGCCGCCCGCAGGCGTTCGTCGCGGCCCGCCTGGATGTACAGCTCGAAGGGGGCGATGCGCCGGCTGTCGAACTCGGTTCCGCCGGCCACCAGCCCCACGGCGTCCGCGGCGCCCTGGAGGTCGAGGCGGTCGCCCGTGCAGGCATCGGCCATCTCGGTGAAGCGCCTGGTCTCCTCGCCCACGAAGTACAGCAGGCTCTCGCGCAGCAGTTCGTGCTGGGTGGCGAAGTGGTAGGTGACCGAACCCAGGGAGACCCGGGCCTCCCTCGCGATCCGCCGGTTGCTCACCGCGGCGATCCCGTCCTGCCCGATGATGCGCAGCACGGCGTCGATGATGCTCTGGCGGGTGTCGGCGGCCTTCTCCATGCCCGCCATTCTCACATCCGCCCGGCCGAGCACTGGGCATGGACACGACACTCACCCGTGACTACTGTTCGTTCGAACGAACAACAGGGAGGGTACTGGGATGCGCATCACCGGATCAACCGTTCTCCTCACCGGTGTCACCGGGGGCATCGGCCTCACGCTGGCCCGCACGCTCGCCGCCAAGGGCGCCGAACTGGTGGTCACCGGACGCCGCGAGGACGCCCTGAAGGCCGTGGCCGACGAGCTCGGGGCGCGGGCCGTCCTCGCCGACCTCGCGGACGCGTCCGATGTCGCCCGGCTGGCCGAGGAGTGCCCCGAGACGGACATCCTGATCGCCAACGCCGCGCTCCCGTCGAGCGGCGACGTGCTCGACTACACCCCCGAGCAGATCGACCGGTCCCTCGCCGTGAACCTTCGTGCGCCGATCATGCTGGCACGCCTGCTGGCACCCCGGATGGTCGACGCGGGCCAGGGGCACATCGCGCTGATCGGCTCGATCTCCGGCAAGGCCGCCACCAAGTCGTCCTCCCTGTACAACGCGACGAAGTTCGGGCTGCGCGGCTTCGCGCTGGCGTTCCGTCAGGACCTGCACGGCACGGGCGTGGGGGTCTCGCTCGTCCAGCCCGGATACGTCCGGGACGCCGGCATGTTCGCCGCGACCGGTGCGAAGACCCCCGCCGGCGCGCGGACGGTGTCGCCCGGGCAGGTGGCACGCGGCGTGGTCCGCGCCGTCGAGCGGAACCTGTGCGAAGTCAACGTCGCACCGGCCGAGTTGAAGGCGCTGGTGGCGATCGCCGGGCAGTTCCCCGCCTTTTCGGAGCGGGTGCAGAGCCGCGCCGGGGTGGACGGTACGGTACGCAGCATCGTCGAGGCCCAGCGCAGGAGCCGGTGACCGCCGGGCGGGGCCCGGCCGCCCCGCCCGGCACCGCGCGGTCACGTCCGGGCGGGCAGGGCCAGGTCCTTCGCCTCGCTGTGCACGGTCACGGCGTTGCCGTCGACGGAGACCGACGACGGGGACAGGCCGAGCGGCAGCTCCGGAATCTTGCGTTCCACCGCATTGAGCGCGGCCACGATCCGCGGGTTGGCCGGGTCGAGGGCGCGGCCGGCCAGGGACGCCGCGGTCGGTTCGAGTGTGACGGTGTCACCGGTGAGCTTGAGTGCGGCGGTCACGACGAGCGGCATCCCCATGACGGTCCGGGTGATCTCCATCTTCCCGTCGCGCCCGGTCAGCCGGACGTCGGAGCCGCGCTTGGCCGCGAGCGCGTCCAGCGGAACGCTGAACGCGGCCCGCGCCGCGGCGGCCGAGTACCCGCCCCGCTTCCTGGACACGTCCTGCAGGTCGAAGGCGGCGGTGACGGGCAGCCCGTCCTGTGTCTCGGCCCGGCCCTCGACCTCCACCTGCGGGTAGCGGCCGGCCGCGGCGTGCCACAGGAACGGGAATCCGTCGATGGAGACGTCCGGCGCCGCCACAAGGGCGCTCTGCCGGGCGGCCATCCGGTCGGCCATGCGGCCCTCGGTGACACCGGCGGCGACGCGGTCGGTCAGTACGAGTCCGGCGACCAGCGCGCACGCGCCGGCCAGGACCAGGCGCCGGGTGCGTCGGGGACGCCTCGCGCCGGTGCCGTGTCCGACGGCGCGCGCGGGCGCTTCGGACGGAGCGGTGTGGTTCATGCGTTCCTCACGGGTTCGGGTACGGAGGTCTCCGGGCCGCCTTCGATGTGCATCTGCGGCAGCAGGCGGTCGAGCCGACGGGGGATCCACCAGTTGGCCTTGCCGAGCAGGACCATCGTGGTGGGGACGAGGAGCCCGCGGACGACGGTGGCGTCGATCGCGACCGCGGTGGCGAGGCCGACTCCGAACATCTTGACGACGGGGTCGTCCCACAGGAGGTAGGCGAGGAAGACGCACACCATGATGAGCGCGGCGGAGGTGATGATCCTGCCCGTCCTGCCGAGGCCCGCGATCACCGAGCCCCGGTTGTCGCCGGTGGCCAGCCATGCCTCGCGGACGGCGCTGAGCAGGAAGACCTCGTAGTCCATGGAGAGGCCGAACAGGACCGCGAACATCAGCAGCGGTACGTATCCGGGGACCGGGACGGGCCCCGGAAGGCCGAGCGGCGCCGCTCCCCAGCCCCACTGGAACAGCGCGGTGAGCACGCCGTAGGCGGCGGCCACCGAGAGGAGGTTCAGCACGGCCGCCTTGGCGGCGACGAGCGGTGAGCGGAAGGCCAGCAGCAGGAGCAGCGCGGCGATGGCGAGGACGACCCCGATGACGGCGGGCAGGCGCTGCGCGAGCCGGTCGTTGAGGTCCAGCTGGGTCGCGGGGATGCCGCCGACGTGGGCTTCGTGGCCGGTGCCGGCCGTGGCCGCCGGGAGGGTGCGCTCGCGCAGGCGGCGGACGAGACCGGCGGTGCCCGGATCGCCGGGCGCGGTGGTGGGCGTGACCTGCCAGCGAACGGTCCTGCCGTCGCGGCTCAGTTGCGCCGGTCCGACGGCGGCGACGCCGCTGGTGTCCCTCAGCGCCCGGCCGACGCCGGTGACGGCGGGGTCCGCGGGTCCGGACGCCGGCTTCGGCAACGTGTCGGTGACCTGGAGCGGGCCGTTGACGCCGGGGCCGAACGCGGCTTCGAGCCGGTCGTAGGCCGTACGTCCGGCCGTACCCGCGGACTTGTCGCCGCCGTCGAGCTGGCCGAAGGACAGCTGGGCCGCGGCGAGCGCCGGCAGGACGAAGAAGGCCAGGCCCGCCAGCAGGTACCGCCACGGCCGGTCGGCGACGTGCCGGGCGATGCGCGCCCAGCCGCGCTCGGGCGCCCGGGCGGCTTCCGGCAGGTCATCGGCGTCGGGGGCGACCGGAGCGGGGCCGGCGTCGGGGGCGGGGGCGGGGGCCACGCGCCGTCCCAGCAGGGCGAGCAGCGCGGGGAGCAGGGTGAGGGTGGCCGCCATGGCGACCAGGACGGCGATGCCGGGCGCGAGGGCCAGTGCCTGGAGCAGGGGCAGGCCGCCGAGGGCCAGGCTGGCGAGTGCCGCGATGACCGCGGTGCCGGCGAAGGCCACGGCCTTGCCCGAGGCGCCGGTCGTCAGGGCGGCGGCGTCCTCGATCTCCGCCCCGCCGGCGAGCAGCTCACGGAACCGGGTCAGACAGAAGAGGCTGTAGTCGATGCCCACGCCGAGCCCGATCATCGCCGCGATGGTGGCGCCGGAGGACGGCATGTCCATCAGGTGGCCGGTCAGGCCGATCACCGCGAGCGAGATGCCGAGGCCCACGACGGCGACGGCCAGCGGTACGGCGGCGGCGATCGGCCTGCGGAAGCCGAGGAAGAGGACGGCGAAAGCGGCGACGAGCCCGATGGCCTCGCTTCGCTTGGTGGACTTCTTGTCGGCCGCGGAGGCCAGGTTCCCGCCGGGCGTGACCTCGATCCCGGCCGCATGGGCCGGTTCGGCGGCGTCCACGAGGTCATGGGCGATGTCCGCGGTGATGTCGCGGCCCGCCACGTCCAGTTCGACGGAGAGGTAGGCGGTGTGCCCGTCGGGGGCGAGGGCCGCGGCGCCGGCCGGTTCGTACGGGGTGGTCACGGCGACCACGTGGTCGCGCGCCGTGAGGGCGCGGGCCGCCGCTTCGACGGCGTCGCGGGCGCCGGCCGAGGTGAGGGGCGCGGCGTCCGCGGCCGTGTGCAGGACGAGGGGCTGGCGGCCCGAGGCGGGGTCGGCGAAGACGCGGGCGGCGTCCTGGGCGGCCTGGCTGTCGCTGCCGGGTATGGAGACCGTCTCGGTGGTGGCGCTGCCGAGAACCCCCACAGCGGCGGCCAGGCCGACCAGCAACAGGAGCCAGGCGGCGGCGACCCGCTTCGGCCGGCGGGCGCACCAGCGCCCCAGGGTGACAAACATGCGCGCATCATTGCACTCACGATGCAATTTATTCAACGCCGGTGATGCCGGGCGGGCGCCGCGCCCCGGTTTGCGACAATGGCGGAGAGTGAGGCCGGGAGGGGTCAACGTGCAGCAGTCGGCTCAGCAGCCAGAGGAACGACTCGCGGACGGCCGCGCCGAGCGCAGCCGCCAGTCCCGGGTGAAGATCGCGGACGCCGTGCTGTCCCTGCTCGACGAAGGCGAGTCCCACTTCCCCGCGGACCGCGTCGCCGAACGCGCCGGAGTCTCCCGCCGCCTGGTCTTCCACCACTACGCCGACATGTCCCAGCTCGTGGAAACCGCCATCACCCGGCGCCTGGAGCAGCTGATCGAACAGATCAAACCGCTGCCGACGGACGGCCCCAGGGAGGTCCGCGTCGCAGCCCTCACCGAACAGCGCTCCCGGATCCTGGAATGGATCACACCCGCACAGCTGGCCCTCCTGCGCATCGAAAAGCCCGGCGACCGGATCAGCGAGGTCACCCGCCAGGTCCTCGACTTCGCCCGCGCACGGCTCGCCGACATCTTCGCCGAGGAGCTCGGCCGACTGCCCGCCGAACGCAGGACCGAAGTACTCCACGGACTCGACGCCGTCACCACCTGGGGCGCCTGGTACCACTGGCGCAACAGCGGCCTCACCACCGAAGCAGCCACCCGCACCATGGGAACAGCCGTGCACGCCCTCCTCGCCGCCACGGACACGAACAGCCCCTGAGCTTGTTCTTCATATGCGGACGTGAACGAGACCAGGGGCCGGGTGGGCCAGCGGTATCAGGGCTGGCCCTCTCTCTACGATGCCGCCATGACGATCTCTGGGCGGGAACAGCCGCTGATACGTGTTCTGTACGACGAATCCCGCCCTGACCTGCGGGAGCCGGCTCATCCGCGTCCCGTCCGTCTCTACCTGTGGGAGCCGGACCATCCGCCGGCGGCACCCGCCCCGCTGGTCGTCATCTCGCATGGCACCGGGGGTTCGGGCGGCGACATGGAGTGGCTGACGCGTCCGCTGCACGAGGCGGGATTCCGGGTGATGGCCCTTGACCACCACGGCAACAACTTCGTCGACGGTTACGAGCCCGAGGGCTTCCTCCACGTATGGGAACGGCCCCGGGACGTCTCCTTCGCCCTCGACGCGCTGGCTCGGGAACAGCCCCTCGGTCCGGTCGGCGTGGCAGGCTTCTCCCTCGGCGGCTATACGGCGGCGGCGCTTGCCGGGGCTCGCATCGATCCGCAGATCGTGTGGGCCGTGCTGACGGGGGCGGTGCCCTTGCCCGACATCCCGGAATTCCCGGGCGTGCTGGAAGCGCTGCGGAAGAAATATCCGGAAGACGAGTCGTTGCTGCTGGTGCTGGACAGCGCTGGAGCAGACCTCTTGGATTCGCGGGTGCGAGCGGTCTTCCAGGTGGCCCCAGGAGCCGGCGGCTTCGTGACTCCGGAGAGTCTGGCAACCGTGCAGGTGCCGGTGGAGATCCGTTGGGGAGGGGCGGACACGGTCAACCCGTACGAAGTCGACACCCGGCCGTACCTGGAGCACATTCCCACGGCGAGTGGCCGATCGGCCGGCCCCGACGTTCGCCACGACGACTTCTTCGCGCCGGAACCTGCTGACCCCACCGTCCGGATCCGGGTGGGCAGGGAGGCGGCCGCCTTCTTCCTGCAGCACCTTGGCTGACCCCGCGCGGTGCACACGCCGGGACCCCGGTTCTGCCCGAGCTAAGCGGAGCCCGTCCGGTCCAGGGCGCGGCCGGCGTCGACCCTGGCTCCGACCCCGATCTCGATCTCGGCCTCGGCCTCGGGCGGACGCCGGACGCCCACCGGCGGAGCGGGTCGCCGGCCCTCGTGACGGCCCTCCCCGTCGCGCGCGAGCCACCGGTGCAGGGAGGGGCCGCCGAACGCGATGATCAGGCACAGCAGGGCCGCCGTGATCAGGCTCGGCTCGGAGACCCTCAGGCCGAGCAGGCCGTCGAGGGCCAGGGCCACGAAGACGAGCAGCACCTTGCCCAGCAGCAGGCCCGAGTGCAGCCGCCGGTCCACGGGCCGTCCGAGGCGGGCCCGGCGCCGGTGGAGCAGGGCCATCGCCGCTCCGGCGCACGCGACCAGGGCGAGGAGCCGCAGGGCGTGGTCCCGGGGGCTGGTGTCCGAGCCCATGATCCAGACCGCGCCCATGGCGATTCCCGCGAGGGCGTAGGTTCGGCGCTCCGCCATGACTGCCTCCTGACCCCCTGGGACATGCGGCACGGACATGCGGCATCCAACATCTTGCACTTCGAGTGTCATAACGTTGGCCGCCGTCTGTCAAGTCCCCCGACCTCGGGCGCCCGCTTTCGGGGCGGGAGCGGGCTTCGACTAGGGTCAGCAGCGCAGCGACCACGAACCACCATCGACCACGAGGAGCAGCCGTGAGCCGGCCGGCGTCCACCGTTGTGCAGCAGGAGATCGCCCGGGAACTCCAGGTGTCGGAGTCCTTCGACGCGCACCGGGAGATCGAGCGCCGGGTGGCCTTCCTCGCGGAGGCGCTCACCTCGACGGGCCTGCGCTCCCTGGTGCTCGGCATCAGCGGCGGAGTGGACTCCACCACGGCCGGCCGGCTCTGCCAGCTCGCCGTGGAGCGGGCCCGCACGGCCGGGCACGAGGCGACGTTCTACGCGATGCGGCTGCCGTACGGCGTCCAGGCCGACGAGAAGGACGCCCAGCTCGCGCTCGGCTTCATCCAGGCCGACCGGGTGCTGACGGTGGACGTCAGGCCGGCCAGCGACGCCGCGCTGGAGGCCGCCCTCGCGGGCGGAACCGTCTTCCGGGACGCCCACCACCAGGACTTCGTGCAGGGCAACATCAAGGCCCGCCAGCGCATGATCGCCCAGTACGCGGTGGCCGGCGCCCACGACGGCCTGGTCGTCGGCACGGACCACGCGGCGGAGGCTGTCTCCGGCTTCTTCACCAAGTTCGGCGACGGCGCGGCGGACCTGGTCCCGCTGACCGGCCTGACCAAGCGCAGGGTCCGCGCCGTGGCCGACGCCCTGGGCGCCCCCGCCGAGCTGGTCTGGAAGACTCCCACGGCGGACCTGGAGACCCTGGCCCCGGGCAAGGCCGACGAGGACGCGCTGGGCGTCACGTACGACGACATCGACGACTTCCTGGAGGGCAAGCCGGTCGACGAGCGCGCCTTCGACACGATCGTCCGCCGCTACCGCCTGACGGAACACAAGCGTCAGCTCCCCATCGCCCCGGGCCACTGACCCCGGGGGCCGGCCTGGAAGGACTCAGGGCGGGCAGGACCTGGTCCGCTGACAGCGGGTCGAGATCGCGCAGGCAGTCGTGGAGGGCGTCCTGGTTCCAGCCGGGGTGGTCGGGCAGCCGCAGGCCGTCGCGGAACTGCCGGAAGATGGCGTCGACCGCCGGCGGGCCGTCAGGGGAACAGCGGTGTGCCTGCGCGGTCGGCGGGTTCGCGGCGGTCACCGGCGGCGCCGTCGGGGGGGGTCGCGGCGGAAGGGTGTGGCTTTCCCCCGGCGTGAACGTCGGCCTCTGGATGCCGGGCCGCGGCACGTACGAGAAGTCCTTCGGCGTCGCGGACCAGCAGACCGGCGCGCCCATGAAGGCCGACCTCGCCACCCGCATCGGCAGCGTCACCAAGACCTTCACCGTCACCGGCGTCCTCCAGCTGGTCGACCAGGGCAAGGTCGGGCTCGACGACCCCATCTCCCGGTACGTCTCCGGCGTCCCTGGCGGCGACGCCGTCACGCTGCGCCAGCTGGCCGAGATGCGCAGCGGCCTCTTCGACTACACGACGGACCAGCGATGGCTGGCGGCGCTGCGCGCCGATCCGCACCGCACCTACACCCCGCGCCGGCTCCTCGACGTCGCCTTCCGCCATCCCCCCAACTTCAATCCCGGCGCCAAATGGCAGTACAGCAACACCAACACGGTCCTGCTCGGGATGCTGGTCGAGAAGGTCAGCGGCCGGCCCCTGGGCGACTACCTCCGCGACCACGTGTTCACACCGCTGAAGCTGGGCGACACCTCGCTGCCCTCCGACAGCGCCATGCCCGAACCGCACGCCCACGGCTACACGGACTTCACCCCGAAGGGCACCGTCGCCGACGCCACCGGGTGGAACCCCTCCTGGGCCTGGGCCGCCGGTGGGATCGTCTCCGACCTGGACGACATGCACGCCTGGGCCCCGGCGCTCGCGGACGGACGGCTGCTGTCCGCGAAGACGCAGGCGGAGCGGCTCCGTACGCTCCCGATCGGGGTCGTCCCGGGGGCCTCGTACGGGCTCGGGATCCTCGACTTCAACGGCTGGCTCGGGCACAACGGCGAGCTGCCGGGCTACGAGACCATCACCGCCCAGCTCCCCGCCGAGAGGGCCACCATGGTCGTGTCCGTCAACAGCGACGTGGACCACGAGGGCAAGAACCTGTCCGGTCTCATCGGGAACGCGGTCACCTCCGTCGTGACCCCCGACCACCTCAGGCCCGCGCCGGTGGCCGCCCCGCCGAAGTAGTCGCCGGGCGGCCCCCTCCGATCGCGGGGGCCGCACGCGAGAAGGGGACACGGCCCGTGTGACCATGGCCCCTCCGGCACATCCGCACCTCATGGGGGGACCATGCGCACCCGTACCACCGCCCTCTCCGCCGTACTCGCCGCCGCGCTGCTCGTGCTGACCGGCTGCACCTCGTCCGGTGGCAGCCCGCAGGAGAGGGGCGGCGGCAGCGCGGCTGCCCCGGCTCCGGCCGCGCCGGGCGGCGGCTCCGGGTACGACGGCCCCCGGCCGCAGGACCAGAACCTCCTCGCCTGGACCGGCGACCCGGGCGACGCGGGCCACGTCACCGCCCAGTCCGCGGCCGGGGTCGGGGGACGCGTCACGCTGGTGCGGATCGTGCTGCGCGAGCAGATCACCTGGTCCAACATCTGGATCGGGCTGGCCGGCATCGACCCCAACGCCCAGCTCTCGCAGTGCTACCTCGGTGTCTACGACGCGAGCGGCACCCTGCGCGCGTCCACCGCGGACATCTCGCCCCAGCTGATGACCGACGCGATCGCCAAGCCGCTGCCGCTCACCAAGCCCTTCACCGCAGCCCCCGGCACCTACTTCGTCGCCCTCCTCCTCAACGGCACCTGGGCCACCAACGGGCTCACCCTCAAGGCCACGGGCGCCGGGATCTCGGTCAACGCGGGCCTGACCCCGCCGAACCTCCGCTACAGCACGGTGCTGACCGGCCAGACGTCCCTGCCCGCCACCGTGAACCTCGCCGAGCAGTCCACCAGCACCATCAACACCGGCTGGGCCAGCCAGTGGTACGCCGTCTCCTGAACCGGTTCCGCCGGGGCCACTGCCCCGGCCCCGGCGCTGCGGGTGCGGGGTGCGCCCGGATGGGGGAAGCTGGGCCTGGAGCCATGAGGGCGGGACCCGAGCCGCGAGGAGGGCTTCGTGGACGCTTCAGGAGAGGGCGGGCTCGCGCCCGCACCCAGAAGAGCCAGGATGCGCACGGCCACCCTGCTGTGCGCGGCCGCCGCCCTGGTGGCAGGTGTCGTACCGGCCTCCGCACAGAGCCGCACCGCCCCCATGGACCCGGCTCCGGTCGTGGTCGTCGACTGCTTCTCCCAGGCCCGCGTACGGCCCGAGGAGTACCTGCTGGCCTGCGGTGACGGCAACAACCGCCTCGTGGGGCTGCGCTGGGACACCTGGGGGCAGCGGACCGCGACGGCCACCGGCACCGACATGGTGAACGACTGCACCCCGTACTGTGCGGCGGGCCGGTTCCGCCCGTACCCGGTCACGGTGACGCTCAGCCACCCGCGGCCGTGGCCGGACCACCCCGACGTCCAGCAGTACACCAGGGTCCGGCTCCTCTACACCGACACGTCACCGCACCCGATCCCCAAGGACGTGACGTACAAGCTCGTCTACTGAACGGGAGCCGACTCGGCGCTAGGCCCTGTCGTCAAACTCCCGTCGTCGCCCGGAGGGCGGCGGCAGTTTGACGACAGGGCCTAGCCGCCGAGGCGGGCCCGGATGAGGTAGTCGGCCTCCTCCAGCAGCCGTGCCCGCCGCTCGTCCTCCCGGGCCCGTTCGACCTCTCCCCGCAATGCCAGCTCGGTGCGCAGAACGGTCGCCCGCGGCACGGGGATCCGCTGGCCGGGCTTCTCGGTGAAGGGCTGCAGCTCAGCCGCCGAAACCTGGGCGTCCTGCGACGAACCGCGGCGGAGCGAGAGGAACACCCGGACCAGCCAGTCCGCCGGGATCCGGACCATGAGATCAGTCATATCCGGGAAACGACGGGCCGTCCGCACCGTGACTCCCCCTCCCCCGGCCGGCTCATCGGACGGCCGGTCGGGAGCTCGGTCCGCCGCCCGCAGGTCCGCCGACTCGACCCGGCGGGGCTGCATCGCGCTGATCGCCGCGTGCACCGTCACCGAACTGCGCATCCCCCAGCCCTGTTTCGCCCCCCGGCTGCCGACGCAGCGCCGCCCGCCCCGGGCCGCGGCCTCGCGCGGCCGCGGGCGCGGGGCGAACCGGCCTGCTCAGCTCTTCTTGAGCTCGTCGATGCAGAGCACGAACCGCTTGCCCGAGCTGCGCCGGGAGCCCCTCATCTGCTCCTGGTAACCGATGTCCGACGTGCCCTGGCACTTGCTCGTGTCGAGGGTGTCGGGGATCACCTTGACCACCTTGTACGTCGCGTTGGTGGCACCGCACTTCACCACCTGGAGGTCGGGGCTCACGGTGGTGCCCTGGTTGGTCAGGCAGTCCCCGACCTCAGCCTTGTCGGCATCGTCCTGGCTCGCGAAGTAGCCCACCACACAGACGATGACGGCGACCACGCCGGCGATGATCTTCAGGATCTTCATGACGCCCAGGCCCCCGCTCCGGGCGGGCGGCGGGGGCGGCGCGAACTGCTGCTGCGGGAAGGGGTACTGCTGCTGCGGCTGCCCGTATCCGGGCTGGGGCTGGGGGCCGGGGCCCGGCTGCTGCGGGTACCCGTATCCCGGCTGGGGCGGGTATCCCTGCGGCGGCTGCTGGGCGTACGGGCCGGGCTGGCCGTACGGGCCGGGGCCGCCGGGGCCTGGCTGTGGCGGATAGGTCATGCGGGAATTCCCCCGTGAGCGTGTGCAATGAGGTGTTTGACGTGCGCACGCTATATCAACCCACCGTCACCGGCCGCATCGCCGGTACCGGCCGGGCCGGTGTCAGGAGCCGGCCGCGCGGAAGGCGGTGCTGCGGACCGTGTTGCCGCAGAGCGCGAACTCGCTGCCGTCCGTGGGCGCCAGCTGGTAGCGGCCGCCCGCGACACCCACCACCATCGTCGGCGCGACGAAGGGTTCCCCGCCGGCGGCACAGTAGCCCTCCCCCTCGCCCAGCACGGGCACGAAGGAGAGCTGTGCCGAGGCCCGGGCGCCGGGAGCCAGCTTCACCGGCGCCGACCGCCCCTGACGGAGCACGCGCAGGGGCTTGTTCTTGTCCGGCGAGCCCTGGCCCGCGAGCGCCACGCTGGGGAAGCCGTTCAGTACGCAGGCCCTCGGGCCGCTGTTGATCACTGTGACCACCGCCCCGGACCCGGTCGTCCGGACATCGGTGGCGGCGACGTGTCTACTCGTGCACGCGGGGGCGGGGGCCCGCAGGGCGTCCCCGGTGGCCGCGGCCCCGGAACCGGCGCCCGCCGCCAGGCTCGCGGCCACGAAACCCGCCACGAGCAGTGCGGACGAGGCCTTCATGGCGCCACTTCGCCTTGCGCATGTCATGGGTTGTCCTCCACGGTGTGCGGCGCGGATCCGCGCGGCCCGCGGTGCGCGGCCGTGCGCGAGCGCCGGAGCGCTGCCCTGGGAGCGTCACGAGGGGGGCGACACCTCGGCGCTCGGGCCTGCCTCCTCCCAGCGTCCCACCAACCCGCACGATCGGCCCGGCGCGGCCGGGCACTCACGCCCCGACCGGGCGATGCGGACGGCGGTCCGGTCGTCGGTCTCCCACAGGTGCCCACGACGTGGGGGGAAGCCGGCGAGCTGGAGCGGGGAGGCGAGGGGGACGGCCTCGTCGACCGGATCGGCGGTGGAGGCTCTGCACGGTGAGCGGGTCCTCCGCGTGGTCGTGCAGCAGCAGCCGGCTCCATGAGGGGTCCGCGGGATCGCTGGTGCCGTGGCAGGCGAAATGTGCGATCGCGCAGTGGGGCAGCTGCGCCAGGACGTCGGCCTTCGTCGGGGCGGCGGCCGGTGCCGGGCCGCGATGTCCGCCGGCCCGGCCGGTCGCCCTGAGGACGACGGGCCGGGCGAAGCGGCCGGCCGGCACGGCGGCCGGGGGTGTGCGAACGCCGAGGGGCGGTGCGGCCGGTGGCGGCGCCGTCCTGGGGCGGGCGGCGGGCGGGCGACGGCCCGGACGGCCGACGCCCCGCACACCGGCCGTCGGTTCCGTCACGGCCCGGCCGCGCCGTGGCCGCAGGGACGGTCCTGCCCGGCGGCGCCGGTGGTGAGGTCAGCGCCGCGCACCAGGTGCTCGGCCGGGCCTGCCCGCCACCGGACGGTGGGGGCCGTCCGGGGTGGCTCCGGTCAGACGGTTTCCCGGTCCTGGACGGCCTCCCGGGCCCCGGTGGCCCGTTCACCGCCGCCGGCGGGGACGAACACGAAGCGGGAACCGGAGGACGCCGGGGACTCCCAGACGGACTCGACGTCGGCCATCGGCACGGCGACCGCCTCGGTGGTCGGCGCCAGTGAGGGGAGCCGGGCGAGCAGTTCACGCAGGGCGGCGGCGCGCCGCGCGCCCGAGATCGAGCCGAGTCCGCTCCCGCAGACGCTCACGTCCGCCTTGCGGAACCAGGCGGACGGCACGGTCATGTCGGGCCCCGCGGCGGAACCGACCTGCACCCACCGCAGGGTCCGGGTGAGGTCGGCGCGGTGGCGGAGGATCCCGTCGAGCGCGAGTTCAGCGGGGCGGTCCCACAGGTAGTCGAGCACGACGTCCACGTCCGCGGCGGCCGCGCCGAACGCCGCCGCGATCTCCTCGTCCGAGCCCGTGAGCGCCACCGTGCGGTGGGCGCCCAGCGCTGTCGCGGCCCGCAGCGCCTGCGGGTCGCGACCGGCCGCCACGACCGCACCCGCGCCCTGGTCGAGGGCCAGGTGGACGGCGGCCCGCCCGGCATTGCCGGTGGCGCCCAGGACGAGGACCGACTCGCCTTCGCGCAGCCGGCCCCGCTCCCGCAGCGCGATCCACGCCGAGGAGGCGGGGTTCATGACGGCGGCGACGGCGACCGGGTCGAGCCCGCGCGGAACGGGCATGAGGGCGGAGGCCGGTACGGCGACGCGCTCGGCCATCGTCCCGTGCGGGGGCTCCAGTCCCGGGATGTAGACCAGGTCACCGGCCGTGGTCCGGCCGACCCCGTCGAAGCCGGGGACCAGCGGCAGCGCGTCCCCGCCCGTGTAGTGGCCGCCCGAGGCGAACGAGCGCACCAGCGGGTACAGCGCGGCCGCCAGTACCTCGACGACGACCTCACCGGACCTGGGGACGGGCTCGGGTACGGACTCGTACCGAGGCGGCTGCCCCAGGGCGTGGACCACGGCTGCGTACATGAACTGGCCCCCAAATGGGTGAATGGGCGACATGACGGGCAGTCCGATTGTGACGGCTCCCCGGCGGGCACGCCGGCTGCGCCACGCGGCGCGGCTTCAGCGCACCGCCGTGGCCAGGCGGCGCGCGCCGCCGGAGTGCACGAACTCCGTCAGCGAGACCGTGTAGTCGCCCTGGTCGGGGCGGTACGCGGTGCAGTACTGCGTGGGGTACCAGCCGGGGATCCGCCAGGCGGCCGGCTGGGGGATGGCCTCGCAGGTGCGGTGGGCGGGCGCGGTGCGGTGCCGTAGGAGGAAGTCCCTGGTGAGCATGGGCTCCATGAAGATCAGGTCGCCGCCGTACGCCCCGTAGATGAAGGTCTGGCCGCTGAGCGTGCCCGTGGACGGGGGCCGGCTGTCGAGGTGGGCGCCCATGGCGCCTTCCGCGGTCTGCGGGCTGCTCGCGGGATAGCCGGCCGGCAGGTACGCGGCCGGGACGGGACGGCCGGCTTCGGCCAGCTGGTCGCAGGCGATGAGCAGGGCGCAGCCGCCGGTCCTGATCGCTTCCCTGACCTTGCGGGGCGCGAGGTAGAAGTGCACGTCGAAGTGGGCGACGTCGTAGCGGCCGTGCGGGTTGTGGCCGTGCGGGTTCCAGTTGAACAGGGCCCACTGGAAGGGCAGGGCGGCCGCGGCGGCGGGTGTCGCGGGGAGGGCGAGTTCGATGCTGTGGCCGCCGACGCATTCGTGGCCGCCGTCGAGGTGCCCGTCGCCGTCCGCGTCGTAGCAGTGCTTTCCGTCGGTGGCGGCGGCCGTGGGCAGCCCGGTGACGGCGGCGGCGGTGAGGGCTATGCCCAGCGCCCTGGGGATCCCGCCCCGGTACTCGCTGTACGTCCGGATGGTGCCGCCGCCGAGTTTCGCGGCCCGGCCGTAGGCGGCGCAGGCCGCGCCGCCGGTGTGGGTGCCGCAGGCGGGGGTGCGCGCGGCGGGACCGGAGGGCGGGGGCGGGGCCGCGGGCTGCCCGAAGGCGGACAGGAGGGCCGCCAGCAACGCGGCGGAGCCGAGCGCGGCGAAGGCGGTGGAGCGGGTGCGGGATCTGTTCATACGGCGACGCTCCAGGAGGAACGCGCATTGAGCGCGGTGGCGTCCACGCCGGTGACCTGGCGCGTACAGGACTTGATGCCGTCCAGCCGGTCCTCCGGCAGGACGTGGCGGATGTCGAGGAAGCCGTCCGGGGCCAGGGCTTCCACCTGGCGGAGCACCGGGTCGGGCTCCAGGCGGCGGTGTGCGTCCAGGAGCCGGGTGGTCTGCGGCCGGCGGTCCGCCTCGTACCGGGCCAGCGCCTCGTCGATGCCGTGGTGGGCCAGTTCGTACGCCAGGACGCGGGCGTCCACGACGGCCTGCGAGGCGCCGTTGGACCCGGTCGGGTACAAGGGGTGCGCGGCGTCGCCGAGGAGAACGACCCGGCCGTCCGTCCAGGCCGGCAGCGGATCACGGTCGATCATCGGGTACCGGCCGATGCGGGGCGCTGCGGCGATGATGCCGTGGAGGTCGAGGAACTCGCTGCGCCAGCCGTGGAGGTGGGCGAGGACCTCTTCCGGGGGGACCGCGCGGTCCCAGTCGGCGGTCCGCGCGTCGTCCTCGCCCAGTCCGTCGGCGGTGCGGCTCTCGACCACCCAGTTGAGCAGGCAGCGGCCGCCCTTGCCGGGCCGGGAGACCGGATAGGCCACGGCCTTCACCCGGGCGTTGCAGCCGATGATGACCATCGTGCGTCCGTCGAGGAAGGGAGGGCCCTCGGTCACCCCGCGCCACATGCATATCCCGTTGCCGAGCGGCGGGCCTTCGTCCGGATACATGGTCGCGCGCACGGCCGAGTTGATGCCGTCCGCGCCGATGAGCAGGTCGCAGGAGAGGGGGCCCGGCCGGTCCGCCACGTACGCCCGGACGGTGGGCCGGCCCTGGTCCCGGTCACGTTCCCGGTCCTGCTCGTAGCGTATGAGGCGGCCTCCGGTGACGAGCGCCTCCGGGCCGAGCCGGTCCCGTACGGCCGACAGGAGGATGTCCTGGAGGTCGGCCCGGTGCACGGAGTACTGCGGCCAGTTGTAGCCGGCGGCGCGGCCGCGCGGTTCCGACCAGATCAGACCGCCGTAGCGGTGGTGGTACTCCAGCCGGGCGGTGGCCACCGCGACGTCGTCGAGGGCCTGCGCCAATCCGAGTTCGGTCAGCTCCCGCACTGCGGCGGGCTGGAGATTGATGCCCGCACCGACTGCGCGCATATTGGGGCACGCCTCCACGATGAGCACATCGTCCAGCCCTGCCGCGTGAAGACTCAAGGCCGTGGTCAATCCGCCGATTCCGGCACCGGCTATGACGATGCGCGGAGCATTCTTCCGGCCGTACGGAGACATGCCTTCTACCTCCTGGGAAAGACGTCTTCCGTTGAACGTGCGGTACTTCACCGATGAGTACAACCACGGCCACCTGTGGTCAAGATGCCCAGGTCAGCCATGTTCGTTCACTCGATCAGACCATGGCCGAGTGCCGCCTGATGGGTGACATGGCTTTAATCAGGTGTCGGCAACAGAAAGGCTGCGACATGCATCAAGTGACGTTCGAACCCTGCGACGTCCAGCGCCTCCAGCATGCTGTTGACTACGCCCTCCACGCCTCGAAAAAGCCACTGGACGCACTCCTGCCACCGTGGATACCGGGGGATCTCAAACGGGAAATCAAGAGCGGCTGCGTTGTATCGCATTGTGCAACGCTACTGTTCCCGGAAACAGTGGAATCCGCTCTCGACTACTTCGAGGAAAACGACTGGCCCGCGTCGGCCACCATACCGAGCGTGCTGGTCAAGCGCCGTCTGGTGGAGCGTCACTGGCTTCCGGAGGATGCGGACATACGGGTGACGCGGCTGCGGGTCACCTCCGGTCTCGCGCCGGAGGTCGAGGTCTTCCTCTTCCCGCGGTGCAGCCCCGGGTACACGGACGACGTGGGTGCGCAGGAGCGCGTCCACGGTTTCGAGAACCACGTCGGGCTGTTCATGGACCGCCCCGACGAGCGGGCCCTGACGCGCCTGGCGGACCGGCTGGAGACCAGCGGCCGGATGGTCTACGAGGGCTCGGCGCACAACCCGCACGAGAACACCACGATGCTGTACTTCGCCCCCAGTGCCGCGGTGGCCACGTCCCGCCGGCGCTTCCCCCGGTGGGAGCTCCAGTGCGCGGGCGATCTGACGGCCTGCGCCGACCGGCGGCAGGTCCGCAGGCAGGCCCTGTACAACGCGTACGCGGCGCTCAAGGCGAACCACGTGGACGGCGGCGGCCCGGTGCAGCCCGCCCGCCGGCCCGTTCCGGTGGCGGTGCACGAGGGCTGACCACCGGCGGTCCGCACCCGGACTCCCCGCCCGCTCCCGGTCTCCGGGCGCGGCGGGGAGTCCTCGCGCGAAGTGGATGGGTGGGGCACTGATCACGCGTTCCGGCCGCTCTGATACCTCTTCAGGCCATGAAGAAGATCACCCGCCGACAGGCCTTGGGTACTGCTGCCGGCGCGCTCACCGCGGCCGGAGTGGCCGCGGCCGTCATCAAGGTCTCCGGCTCGTCCTCGCCGGGCGGGGACCCCAAGGGGGCGGCGACGGCCTCGCCGCCCGGCCCCATACCCACCGGTACGATCGACGAGGTCTACGAGGGCCGCCGCATCCAGATCTCGTTCGGCGGCGGCGAGCACCAGGGCGGCCACCACTCCCCCGGGCTGCCGACCGTCCGCATCGACGGCAACGAGCTGCACGTGATGCGCAACGCAGACGGCAGCTGGGTCAGCGTCGTCAACCACTACCAGACGTTCCCTGACCCGGTCGCGGTCGTCCGCGCCGCCGTACGTGACCTCCAGGGCGCCGCACTCGCTCCGTTCGGCCCCACGGGAGGCACGTCGTGACCGTCCGCAAGAACCAGGCCAAGCTGACCCCGGACGAGAAGCGCGCCTTCACGGGTGCGCTGCTCGAACTGAAGCGCAACGGCACCTACGACCGCTTCGCGGCCGTCCACAACACCTTCCTGATGGGCGACAGCGACTTCGGCGACCGCGTCGGCCACCGCTCCCCCTCCTTCCTGCCCTGGCACCGCCGTTTCCTGCTGGACTTCGAGGCCGAGCTGCAGAAGGTGGACCCGAGGGTCTCGCTCCCGTACTGGGACTGGACCGAGGACCGCACCGCGGCCTCCTCGCTGTGGGCCGCCGACTTCATGGGCGGTACCGGCCGGGAGCGCGACGGACAGGTCGTCGACGGCCCGTTCGCCTACGGGGGCGGCAAGTGGGCCGTCACCGTGGGAGTGGACAGGCGCACCTACCTGCGGCGCGCCCTGGGCGCGGGCGGCACCCAGCTGCCGACCAAGGCCGAGGTGAACGCCGTGCTCGCCATGCCCGTGTACGACGCGGCTCCCTGGAACAGCGCCTCGGACGGCTTCCGCAACCATCTGGAGGGCTGGCGCGGCGCCAACCTGCACAACCGGGTCCACGTGTGGATCGGCGGCCAGATGGCCAGCGCGGCCTCGCCGAACGACCCGGTGTTCTGGATGCACCACGCCTTCATCGACCTGCTGTGGGCCGAGTGGCAGCGCCGGAACCCGAAGTCCGGCTACCTGCCCACCGCGGCCACGCGGGACGTCGTCGACCTGCACAAGCCGATGCGGCCGTGGAACAACGTGACGCCGGCCGACCTGCTGGACCACCGCCGGTTCTACACGTTCGACACCGAGCGCTGACCACGGCGGCGTGCCGGCCGGTCAGGGCCGGCACGCCGCGCCGCGCCGCGGCAGGAGCCCCAGGGGGCGGCCCTCAGCCGAGCCGCCACTGCTGGGCCCTGCTCCCCGAGACGCAGGTGACCACCGTCAGCTGGTTCCCCACGCCGTTGTCCGTCAGGCAACCGCCCTGGAACGAGATGTCCTTGATGTAGTAGGCGCCCGACGAGGGGGCCGGCTCCAGGTTCCACCACACGTCACCGGCGAACTGGCCGGCGAGTTCGACGCGCACCGTGTCCCCGAACTGCGTCAGCGCCCGCGACATCGCGATACCGGAGGGACCGCAGGTCCTGAAGCTGTCGTAGCTGCTCTTCTCGTGCAGCCACCCGAACGCCGTGGTGCCGCCCATGACCACCTTGGCGCCGCCCTGCGGGGCCGCGCTGCCCAGGCCGATCCTGAGCCCGTCGCCGACGTTGGTGATGGCGCCCCAGCCGGCTCCGCCGCAGCCCTTCGGCGGGGTGGAGCCGTCATTGCCCGAGCCGCCGTTGCCCGAGCCCGCGTTGCCCGAACCACCGTTGCCCGAGCCGCCGTTGCCCGCGCCCCCCGGGGTCGAGCCCCCGCCTCCGGGCTTGGTCACACCGCCGGCGCCGCCGCTCGGACCCGTACCGGGCTGAGTCCCGCCGTTGCCGGCGCCCCCGGCGGCCGCCGCGGGGTCCGGCACCGGTGCCGCGCCGCCGACGCCGCCGCCCGCGGCCCCGCCTCCCTGTGCGGCCGGATCCCCGCCGGGCTGCTGGGGCCCGGCACCGGGCGTCCCGGCCCCCGCGCTCGCCGGGGGACCCGCCCCGGGGCTCTGGACCGCGCCGCCGGACACCGGGGTGGACACGGAGGCGGACGGCCGGACCGGGCCGCCCGCATCGGTCCGCCGGGCTCCGGGGTCGATGGCGAAGACGGTGACCGCCACCGAGACCGTGATCGTGACGGTGACGCCGATCGCGAGCGGCGCGGAGATCCGTGCGGGGATGCGCAGCCGGTCCCGCCAGGTCCGCCGCAGCTCGGCGCCCGCCTCCGGATCCGGGCCGGTCGGGGCGAGGACCGGGCCGGCCGGCGCGTCGAGCTCGCCGAGCGGCCGGCCGGCCGCCGCGCGCCGCGCCGCCGCGGCCATCACCGAGGCGTCGGCGTACCGTTCCTCGGGCCGCTTGGCCAGCGCCCTGGCGACGAAGGCGCGCACCGGTTCCGGGAACTCGGCGGGGAGGTCCGGCACGGGCTCCCGGATGTGCTTGAGGGCGATCTCCACCACCGATTCGCCGGTGAACGGCGGCTCTCCGGTGAGCAGTTCGTAGCAGACCACCCCCATCGAGTACAGGTCGGACCCGGCGACGGCGCCGAGCCCCTCCGCCTGCTCGGGGGCCATGTAGAGCGCCGTGCCCAGGACGGCGTGCGAGTCGGTGATGCCGGTGCTGGCCGCGCTGGAGCGGGCGATGCCGAAATCGGTGACGGTGACCCGGCCGTCGTCGCCGAGCATCAGGTTCGACGGCTTGATGTCGCGGTGCGTGACCCCCTGGAGGTGCGCGGCGTGCAGCGCGTCCAGGGCCTGCCCGGCGATGTCGAGGGCCTGCTCGACGGGGAGGGGGCCGTTCTGCGCCCGGACCTCGCTCAGCGTCCGCCCCTCGACGAGCTCCATGACGATGTACGCGACCTGCTCACCGGAGTCGATCCGGCTCTCGCCGTAGTCGTGCACGTCGACGATGCCCGGGTGGCTGAGCGAGGCGAGGACCGTGGCCTCGCGGCGGAACCGCGCCGCGAACGACAGGTCGTCGAGCAGCGCGGGCAGCAGCACCTTCACCGCGACCTGTCGCCGCAGCACGTCGTCGTCCGCCCGCCAGACCTCGCCCATGCCGCCACCGCCGATCCGCTCGGCCAGTGCGTACCGGTCCCCGAGGACCGTCCCCCGCCCCCACATAACTGCCCCTCGCCGTCCGGTATATCGGTGGTCAGCCAAATTCCGTCTGGCAGAGGATACTTGGGGACCCCCGGCCTGCCTCGGGGCCCTCGTGGTGCGCGTCTAGAGGCGGTCCTGCGCGGCAGCCCAGTTCAGCCGGCCCGCATGGATCAGCCTGAGCTGGCGGCGCGCGGTGCGCGTGACCGCCGCCCGCTCCGCGTCGTCCGCACCGGCGGCCAGGTACGCGGACACGGTCATCACCATGTGGTCGACGTACAGCCGCGCCAGCATGAGCAGGTCGTCCTCGCTCCAGCCCGCGCTCAGCGGATCGGCGCCGAGGCGCTCGGCCACCTCGACGGCGAACGCGTCCAGCTGGCCCGCCACCGCCTCGCGCACCCTGCGTACGCCGCCGTGCCGCTCGCGGACGATGAAGCGGATGTGCGCGGGGTAGTCCCGTACGAGTTCGGCCATCAGGTCCACCGTCGTGTCGATGCGCTGCGCCGCCTCGCCGGAGGCGGCGAGGGTGGAGCGGACGGCGGCGTGCAGGCTCTGCAGCGCCTCGTCGACCAGCGCGATCCCCAGTTCCTGGGTGTCGCGGAAGTGCCGGTAGAAGGCGGTGGGGGTGACTCCGGCGACCCGGGTCACCTCGCGCAGTCCGAGGCTGCCCAGGTTCTGCTCCTCCAGCAGTGACAGGGCTGCGTCCAGCAAGGCCCTGCGGGTTTTGTGACGTTGGGCCTGGCGTGCCCCGATGGTCTCACTCATGACGAAAAGTCAACCCCCGATTCCCCTTATTCGCTCGCTTACATTTAGACTGAGCAGTCAGTGCACAACTGTCTCCTGTTTTGGAGGAAGCACGATGCTCTTCCTGATAGCGGCCCTCATGCTGATGGGGATCGCCCTCGGAACGGTGGCCCACGTCCCCGTCTCCGTGTCCATCGCCGCCACCGCCGCGATCGCCTGCTGGCTGCTGGTCTTCGCGGTCCGCGAGCGCGGCGCCCGCCACCACCGGCCGGCCGGCCGACGGGAGGGATGACCGTGAACGCCCCCGACACCACGCTCGGCGCCCGCGCGGCCAGGGCCGCGGCGAAGCCCGAGGCCGAGCCCCCGACCGCGCCCGGCGGCAAGCTCCGATCCACGCCCGCCGTCCGTCAGGCCGACGGGATGGCGGTGGCCTCCTTCGTGTTCGGCCTGGTGGGCCTCCTCGCGCTGAACCTGCTCCTCGGCCCGGCGTCGATCGTCCTCGCCTCCCTCGCACTGCGTCGCGGTACCACGCGACCCGGCCGCGCCCGGCTCGGTCTCGCCCTGGGCGTCGCGGACCTCGTCGTCCTCGCCTGGCTGGTCAGCGCGGACCAGACCTGGTCGTGGAGCATCGGCTGACCGCCGGACCCGCCGGCCCGCCCGCCCGCCCCGCTACGGCAGCGGGGCTCCGCGGGCGGTGAGCCACAGGTCGTACCACTCCTCGTGGGTCAGCTCGGGTTCGCGCAGCGCGGCGTCGCGGCAGGCCCGGATGCGCTCGGGGCGCCCGCTCCCGACGACGGGGTCGATCCGGGCCGGATGGCGCTGCAGCCACCACAGCAGGACCGTCTCGGGCGTCGTGCCCTTCGCCTCGGCCAGTTCCCGGACGAGGCGCGCCGTAGCGTGCTCGGCGGGACTCTCCTGCGCCCCGGTGAAACGGCCCTGCGCCAGCGCGCCCCAGGCCTGGAGGCGGACGCCGTTGTCCAGGCAGTACTCGACGGTCCCGGACGGGAAACCGCCCGCCGCCGCGGCGGCCGTGTTCACGAGCACGCCGTCTTCCAGCCAGTCCCGCCGGTCCAGGCTCATCTCCAGCTGGTTGGCGACCAGCGGGAAGTCGAGGTGGCGCTGGAGACGGGTGATCTGGGCGGCGTTCATGTTCGACACGCCGAACCGGCGGACCAGCCCCTGCTCGCGCAGCGCGGTCAGCGCCGCCGCGATGTCCTGCGGGTCGGCCAGCGGATCGGGCCGGTGCAGGAGCAGGACGTCGACGGCGTCGGTGCGCAGGCGGCCGAGGCTCTCCTCGACCCGCCGCACGATGGTGGTGCCCCGCAGGTCGTAGATGCCGGGCCGGTCGCCGTCGGGCAGCCGGATCCCGCACTTCGTCTGGACCACGATCCGCTCGCGCAGGCCCGGGGTACGGGCCAGGACCTCCCCGAAGACGGCCTCCGCCTTGCCGCGGCGGTAGATGTCGGCATGGTCGAAGGTGTCGATGCCGCTCTCCAGCGCCGCCATGATCGCCGCCTCGGCCGCGTCGATGTCGGCGGGGCCGTACGCATCGGTGTCCCAGCTGCCGCCGAGTGCCATGCAGCCGTACAGCAGCCGGGGGCCGTCCTTCTCCGGTGGTGTGATCGCCATGCGGCCACCCTACGAGGCCGTGGCGCGCCCCCGTACCAGGGCTCCGGACAGGGGTGTCCGGGCCGCCGGCTTCGTGGCGGGCCGGGGGCGCGGAGCCTCCACGGGCTTCTTCTGCGGCGGGGGCGTCCTCGGCGGGTAGGAGGGCGGCACCTTCGGTCCGCTCGCACGGGTCGGCATCGTCGTCATGCGACCACGCTACGGGTACGGGGCCGCTCCGGGGCCCCGGTCCGCCCCGCCGGGTCCGCCCTCAGGGTCCGTCGTCCGCCGCGGGAGTGCGGGAACCCACCGCCACCGCGCGGGCGGCGCGGCGGTGGTGGGCCGGGGGCGATGCCGCGCGCGGTCGTTACGGCGCCATCTCGTACGTTCCGGACAGCGCCTCGACACGGTCCCAGACCCGGGCCGAGCGGGCTTCGTCGACGACCGGACGGCGGACCGCGCCGAGCGCCCAGACCTGCTGCTCCTCGGTGGCGGAGTCCTTTCCGTGCAGCTCGACGGCGTGCGCGGAGAAGTCCCGTACGAGGACGGCGAACAGCTCGTCCAGCACGTCCTCGTCGAGGCCGGTCAGCCGCGCCTGCTCCAGGATGAGCTGGCCGTGGACGACGAGCGCGAAGAGCTGGCCGACGGCGAGCAGCAGGTCGAGGTCGCGGCTCTGCTCCTCGTCGGGGGCGGCGGTGGTGACGAACTCGCAGAGTGCGTCGGCCTGTTCGCGGAACCGGGCGACGTTGGGCACGGCCGCGTACGTGTCGAAGGCGGGGCGCCAGTCGTGGAAGCGGACGGAGCCCAGGCCGCGGGCCGGGCCCTGCCGGAAGAGGAAGTCGTCGTCGGCCGCGTCGAGGCGGGTCGGGACGGCGGGGTACTCCACCGGGTCCAGCAGGTGGTTGCGCATGAACTTGAGGATCAGGGCGAGGTTGACGTGGACGGTGCCCTCCAGCTTGGGCAGCCCGCGGATCTCGACGGCGGCCTGGGCGAAGTAGTTGTCCTTCTCGAATCCCTTGGCCGCGATGACGTCCCACATCAGGTCGATGACCTTCTCGCCCTCGGTGGTCACCTTCATCTTCGTCATCGGGTTGAAGAGCAGGTAGCGGCGGTCGTCGGGGCCGGCGGTGCGGAAGTAGTCGACGGCGCGGTCGCTGAACAGCTTCATGCCGACGAGGCGTACGTACGCGTCGGCCAGCTCGCGGCGCACGTGCGGGAAGGCGGTGACGGGGCGGCCGTAGAGGATGCGGTTCTGCGCGTGGGTGACGGCCTCGTACATCGCGTGCTCGCAGATGCCGATGGAGGCGGTGCAGAGGTTGAACTTGCCGACGTTGACGGTGTTCAGGGCGGCGTCGAAGGCGGCGCGGCCGGTGTGCAGGACGTCCTCGGCACCGACCGGGTAGTCCTCCAGGCGGAACTCGCTGACGTACTTCGAGGAGTCGACGACGTTCTTCACCAGGTGGTACGCCGGGTGGCGGCTGTCGGCGGCGAAGAACACGTACGCGTCCGGGCCCTCCATGTCGGTACGGCGGCCGAACACGGAGACGAGGCCGGCCGCGTTGCCGTTGCCGATGTAGTACTTGGAGCCGGTGGCCCGGAAGCCGCCGTTGCCGTCGGGCTCCAGCAGCATGTCGGTGGAGTAGATGTCGGCGCCGTGCGTCTTCTCGGACAGGCCGAACGCGAACACCTCGCCCTGGGAGAGGAGTTCGGCCGCGCGGGCGCGGGCGGCGGCGTTGTCGCTCTGCCAGACCGGTCCGAGTCCGAGGATGGTCACCTGCCACGCGTACCAGTAGTCGAGGCCGTAGAACCCGAAGATCTCGTTGAGGGCGGCGATCCGGGCGGTGTCCCACCGCTTGTCCGGCTGCCCGTCGGCGGCCGTGGCCGGGGTGAGGAAGGTGGCGAACAGGCCTTCCTTGGCGGCGAAGGCGAGGAAGTCGCCCAGCCAGGCGCGGCTGCGGTAGTCCTCGATCAGCCGGCGCTTGCCGCGCTCCTCGAACCAGTCGACGGTGGCGCGCAGCAGCCTGCGGGTCTCGGGGTCGAAGTGCTGCGGGTCGTAGGTGCGCGGGTTGAACAGGAGGGAGTCGGCCATCGGGGTTCGCCTTCCGGGGTCGGGGGTCGGGGGGTGAAGCGCTGGTGCTGCTGCGGGTGGGGGGAGCGGCTCAGCCGGCCGGGCGGGGCGGCGCGCCGAGTCGGTGGACGGTGGCGAGGACGTCGTCGAGCCAGGCGATGGTCATCCGCTCGTACGCGATGCCGCCGCGGAGCACGACGTGCTGCAACTCCTGGCCGGCGTCGAGCGGTGCGGGGGCCCCGGGCCCGGTGAAGTCGCGCAGCTCACCGGCGAGGTAGTGCGCGAGCCGGTCGCTGTGCACCCGGCGGTGCCGCTCGACCTCGCGGACCAGCGCGGCCGGGTCGTCGAAGGCCGCGCCGCGGATCTTGACGGCGAGGTCGTGGCGCAGGCTCTCGGGTTCGATCGGCTCGTGCAGCCACCGGGAGAGCGCGGCGCGGCCCGGGTCGGCGACGGAGTACTCCTTCTTGTCCGGCCGGCCCTGCTGTGCCACCTCGCGGACGGCGAGCATGCCCTCGCTCTCCATGCGCTTGAGGACGCGGTAGATCTGCTGATGGGTGGCGGTCCAGAAATAACCGATGGACCGGTCGAAGCGCCGGGCGAGCTCATAGCCTGAACCCGGCTGCTCCAGCAGCGAGACGAGGATCGCGTGTTCGAGCGCCATACCCCGATCTTTCTATGCAACTCGTTGCATAGACAAGCCGCAGCGCCCGGTTGAGACGCGGCTCACCCCGGCCCGGCGAAGACGCGGTCATCCGAAAGCGGGTCCGAGTTGTCACGCGATGAGCGGACTCGAGGGGATCTACCACCCTCCGCCCGGCCCCCACGCTCTAGCGTGGCCCGTACACCGACCCGCCGGTGCCGGGCGGACGCCACCGCCCCGCCGCCGGGCCCGACAGCTGCCCGAGGAACCACGGTTGACAGGTCGCAGGACGACGGACGGACCGCCCAGACGCGCCCTGCCGCGCACGCGCTACTGGTTCGACAGCGTCATCGCCCGCGGGACCCCGGTGCTGATCGGCTGGCTCACCCTGGTCTGCCTGGCCGTGGTGGTGCCGGCCAGCATGGCGCTGGTGTGGGCCGACCGCCGGGTGCCGCGCACCTGGTCGGGGCGGCTCGCGGCCGTCTGGGCCACCGTCGGGCAGACCCTGAAGATCGGCGGCGCGGTCGGCAGCCCGCTGTACATCCTGATCTCGGTGCTGCTGGCCCTCGTGGCGCTGCTGTTCGTCTCCACCCTCGTCGGCCTGATCACCAGTGGGCTCAACGACAAGGTCCTGGCCCTGCGGCGCGGCCGGTCCACCGTTCTGGAGGAGCGGCACACCGTCCTGCTGGGCTGGTCCGAGCAGGTCTTCCCGATCGTGTCCGAGCTGGTCGTCGCCAACTCCAACCGGCGCAGGGCGGTCGTCGCCGTCCTCGGCCCGAAGGACAAGGCGGAGATGGAGGACGAGATCGCCCTCGCCGTCGGCCCGCTGGGCCGCACCCGGCTGATCTGCCGCAGCGGTGTGACGACGGACCCGGCCGTGGTCGCGCTCGTCGGTCCCGAGACGGCGCGCGCGGTCCTGGTTCTCACCCACGGGGGCGAGGACGGTGACGCGCAGGTGGTGAAGACCCTGCTCGCCCTGGAGGCCGCGGTCCGCCGGAGGGGCCGCCCCGAGGTCGTCGCCGCGGTCCGCGACGGGCGCCACCACCGGGCGGCGCAACTCGCCGCCGGTCCGCGGGGCCGGGTGCTGAACGTCGAGGACGTCACCGCCCGCCTCATCGCCCAGACTTCGCGCCAGCCCGGCCTGTCCCTCGTCCACCAGGAACTGCTGGACTTCGAGGGGGACGAGTTCTACACGGTCCGCGAGCCCGCCCTGACCGGCCGCGCCTTCGGCCGGCTGCTCCTCGCGTACGCCACGTCGTCCGTCGTCGGCATCGTGCCCGCGGGAGGCGGCGTCGAGCTCAACCCGGCGCAGGACCGGATCCTGGGGGCCGACGACCGGATCCTCCTCGTGACCGGGGACGACGACACCGCGGTGCTCGCGGACGGGCCGCTGCCCGTGGACGAGGAGGCGATCACGGCCCCGGGCGGGTCCGCGCCGCCCGCCGAGCGTTTCCTCGTACTCGGCTGGAACCGCCGCGCTCCGCTGATCATCGACCAGCTGGAACCGTGCGTCCCCGAAGGGTCGGAGCTCGTGGTCATGGCGAGCGGCGAGGAGGCGCTGCGGGACGCCGGACGGTGCGCGAGGTCGCGTACGGGCCGGATGCGGATCACGCTGCACGACGGGGACATCACCGATCCGCGGGATCTCGACGCCCTCGACGTGCCGTCGTTCGACCGGGCCGTCGTCCTCGGCTACGACGACGCGGACCGCACCGCCCCCGGCGCGCTGACCGGTGACGACCGGACCCTGGTGACCCTGCTCCACCTGCGCGCCCTGGAGGAGGCCTCGGGCCGGGAACTGGCCGTGGTCACCGAAATGGCGGACGACCGCAACCGGTTGCTCGCACCGGCCCGGGAGGGCGGCGACTTCGTCGTCGGCGGACGGCTCATCAGCCTGCTGATGACGCAGATCGCGGAGAACCGCCACCTCGCCGACGTCTTCGACGCCCTGTTCTCGGCCGAGGGCGACTCGCTCCACCTGAAGCCCGCGACCCACTACGTGCTGCCGGGGCGGGAGGTCACCTTCGCCACCGTCGTGGAGTCCGGCCGCCGGCAGGGCCACAGCGTCCTCGGGTACCGGCTGTACGGGGACGCCCGGCACGGCCCCGCGTACGGGGTGCACATCAACCCGGACAAGCGGGAACGCGTGCGGTTCGGCGCGCAGGACTCGGTGATCGTGCTCGCGCGCGAACCTGTGGTCCGGGCTGCCTCCGCAGCCCCCTCCCTGTCGGAGGCCCTGCCGGCGGCCCTGCCCGAGCCGCCACCCGGCAGCAGGGCCGGCGGTGACTCGAAGACGACCGGAGCCCCGTGAGGGAGTACGAACACTTTACCCGCCGCTGATGGCATGCCCAGGTCAAATCTGCCAGGCTCTTCCGGCAGTCGTCGCCCTGACCCCAGGGGGACGCGGCACAGCAGATCTCACCCTGCGCACCGTGCAGACGGCGCGCACAGCCCGCGGCTGCCCTCCGGCGCACCCGAGCCGACCGGGCGGCCACCGAGCAGGCCGGAATCCCGGCCATCTCAAAGGAGTTCCGTGTGAGACCGACCCCCCACAAGGTCCGCGCCGCAAGCACATTCACCCTCGCCGCGCTGGCCGCCGCCGCCCTGTCCGTCACCCCGGCCGCGGCCACCCCGCACCGGGCGTCCTCGCCGGCCGCCGTCTGCACCCCGGCCCAGGTGGTCGCCAACGGCGGCTTCGAAAGCGGCACTTCTCCCTGGACCCAGTCGCAGAGCGGACTCATCACCAGCCGCGCGGGCCAGGCCGCCCACGGCGGCACCGCCTTCGCCTGGCTGAACGGTGTGGGCCGTACGCACACCGACACGCTCTCCCAGAGCGTCACGGTCCCGTCCGGCTGCTCCAGCGCCACCCTCACCTTCTGGCTGCACGTCGACACCGCCGAGACGACCTCGTCGACCAAGTACGACAAGCTCACGGCGAAGATCGGCAGCACGACGCTCGCCACGTACTCGAACCTCGACAAGAACACCGGCTACGTCCAGAAGTCCTTCGACGTGTCGGCCTTCGCCGGCCAGACGGTCGCCGTCGCGTTCACCGGGACCGAGGACTCCAGCCTCCAGACGAGCTTCGTCATCGACGACGTCGCGCTCGACACCGCCGGCGGCACCACGCCGCCCGGGGACTCCACCCGCACCCCGGCCGCACCCTCGTACGCCGTGAGCCTCAGCAGCAACACGAGCGGCACGGGCTGGACCGGCCACGAGAGCGCGACCTTCACCAACGCCTCGCCCACCGCCCTCACCGAGGTGTACCTGCGGCTGTGGGACAACTACCACGGCACCTGCTCCGCCATGCCGATCACGGTTTCCAACGTCACCGGCGGCACCGCGGGCGCCCTGTCCGTCGGCTGCACCGCCCTGAAGATCGACCTCCCGACGCCGCTGTCCCAGGGCCAGAGCGCCACGATCGGCTTCGACCTCGGGATCACCGTTCCCAGCGGCGCCGACCGCTTCGGCTACGACGGGGCCTTCAGCATGCTCGGCAACGCCCTGCCGGTCCTCGCGGTCCGGGACGGGGCGGGCTGGCACCTGGACCCGTACACCAACAACGGGGAGTCCTTCTACTCGCTGGCCTCCGACTTCCGCGTGACCCTCGACCACCCGAGCAGCCTGCTCGTCCCGGCCACCGGCGCCTCGGTGGACACCCCCGGCAGCAGCGGGCGTACGGTGACCACGGCCACCGCCATCGCGGTCCGGGACTTCGCCTGGGCGGCGGGGCCGTTCAGCAAGATCTCCGGCACCTCCGCGGCCGGCACCCCGATCAACATCTACTCCGTCTCCGGCATCAGTGCGGCGGACGCGCAGTCGATGCTCACCACCGCCAAGTCCGCCGTGGACGCCCACTCGGGCCGGTTCGGCGCCTACCCGTACGGCGAACTCGACGCCGTGATCGACAACAACTACTGGTTCGGCGGGATGGAGTACCCCGGGTTCGTCCTGGACCTGGTCAGCACCACCGCCCTCACCCACGAGATCGGCCACCAGTGGTGGTACGGCATCGTCGGCGACGACGAGTACGCGAGCCCCTGGCTCGACGAGGCGTTCACCGACTACGCCACCGACCTGGCCCTGAACAAGACCGGTGCGAACTGCTGGAACAGCGTCTCGTGGTCCTCGTCCGCCGAGAAGATCACCAACTCGATGGGCTACTGGGACGCCCACTCGTCCCGGTATTCCACCGTCGTCTACGGCTACGGCAAATGCGCCCTGCACGACCTGCGGCGCGTTCTCGGTGACACGGCCATGGCCAAACTCCTGAAGGACTACGCCGCTTCGCACTGGTACGGCGTCTCCACCACGGCCGAGTTCAAGGCGGCGGCCCAGGCCGCCACGACCACGGACCTGAGCTCGTTCTGGACGCAGCACCGCATCGACGGCTGACCCCCGCTCCCACCCGGCACCGCTTCGCCGCGGTGGACGCCTCCCCGCGTCCACCGCGGCGAACTCGTGTCCGGGCCCGAGTCGCACCCCGCCTTCCGCACCCTAGCCGTCACCTGTGACATGTGAAATATTACCTGCGCTTCGACCCAACTCCCCGAAAGGTGCGTCACGTTGCGCAGACTCTCCGCGGCGGTAGCGGCGATATCGCTCGCCCTCCTCGCCACCCCCGCGCTCGCCGCGCCCGCACCGCCGCCCTCGGCGGCGCAGCAGGCCCCCGAGCTCTCCCCCGCGCCGCCGGCCGCGCCGCTGGAGCTCCAGCGCCAGAGCCTGCGCCGGCAGGCCCTCGAAGGCGTCGCCGCGGGCACCACGCAGCCCGAGGCGGACGGCACGCTCCCGCGCCGGGCCACGGTCGGCAAGCGGTACGTCGAACTGGCGCAGGAGCGCAAGGACAAGGTCTTCGTGATCCTGGCCGAGTTCGGCGACCAGGTGGACACCACCACCGAGTACGAGGGCAAGCCCCGCTTCGGCGGCACGCCGGGCCCCCGCCACGACACCATCGCCAAGCCCGCCAGGACCGACAACCACACCCTGTGGCGCAAGGACTTCGACCAGGCCTACTACCAGCGGCAGTTCTTCGGCACCGACCCCGGCGCCGTCACGCTGCGCAACTACTACCGGCTGCAGTCCTCCGGCCGCTACGACATGGACGGCCAGGTCAGCGACTGGGTGCGGCTGCCGTGGAACGAGGCCCGCTACGGGACGGACAACTGCTCCGAGGCCGGCCAGTGCCGCACCAACTGGGACCTCGTGCGCGACGCGACCAACGCCTGATACCACTCCGAGCGCGCCAAGGGCCGGACCCCGGAGGAGATCAGGGCCCAGCTGGCCGAGTACGACGTGTGGGACCGGTACGACGCCGACCACGACGGCAACTTCGACGAGCCGGACGGCTATCTGGACCACCTCGTCATCGTCCACGCGGGCAAGGACCAGACCTGGGGCGGCGGCGACCAGGGCAAGGACGCCGTGTGGGCGCACCGCTGGTTCGCGTACTGGGACCAGGCGGGCAGCGCCGGCCCCGGGGACAACAAGGCGGGCGGCACACCGGTGGGCGATTCCGGCATCTGGGCCGGCGACTACCTGACCGGCGGCGAGAACAGCGGAGTCGGGCTGTTCGCCCACGAGTTCGGCCACGACCTGGGGCTGCCCGACCTGTACAGCTCGGACGGGGACAACGCCGTCAACTTCTGGTCGCTGATGTCCACGGCCTCCTACCTGGGCAAGGGGCGCAACACCACCGGTGACTTCCCCGGCGACCTCGATCCGTGGAGCAAGCTGCAACTGGGCTGGCTGGAGTACACGGAGGCCGACGCGGGGCGCAGGACGCGCGCCGTGCTGGGGGTGTCCGGCTACAACACCGATGATCCACAAGCCCTGTTGGTCCACCTGCCGCCGTCGGTGACCCGTACCGACCTGACCGACCCGTACGAGGGCGGCAGCCAGTGGTGGAGCGGCACCGGCGACCTGATGGACAACACCCTGACGCGGGCGGTCGATCTGACCGGGGCGCCCGCGGCCCGGCTGGACGCCCGCGTCTGGTACGACATCGAGAAGGACTTCGACTTCCTGACCGTGGAGGCCTCCACGGACGGCGGCACCACCTGGTCGGCCCTGCCGGGCACGGTCGGCGGCGTCGCCGTCCCGGCGAGGGGGATCTCGGGCTCGTCCGGCGGCTGGGCCGAACTCTCCGTGCCGCTGGACGGGTTCGCGGGGCGCGGGATCCAGCTGCGGCTGCGGGTGACCTCGGACGGCAACACGCACGGCAGGGGCGTCACGTTCGACGACATCCGGATCACGGCGGACGGGCGCGAGCTGCTGCACGACGGCGCCGAGCAGGGCGACCACGGCTGGACGGCGCAGCGCTGGTCGCGGACGGACGGACGGACCGGGAGCGCCCAGCACCCCCGGGCCTACCTGGTGGAGAACCGGCGTTACACCGGCTACGGGTCCTACCTCAAGACCGGTCCGTACAACTTCGGCGCGGGCAACGACACGGTGGAGTTCTACCCGTACCAGCAGGGCGTGCTCATCTGGCTCTGGGACACGGCGTACAGCGACAACACCACCAAGGCGCACCCGGGCGCGGGCCTGCTGCTGCCCGTCGACGCACGGCCCGAGCCGTTGCGGTACGCGGACGGCTCCCCGCTCAACGCCCGGGCGCAGACCTTCGACGCGACGTTCTCCACGCGTCCGAGCGACGAGATCGTGCTGCACAGGGCCGGCGTGCCGGTGCTGGTCCCGGCCCGGCCGGGCGTCCCGGTCTTCGACGACCACAAGGGCGGGTACTGGAACGCGGACCTGCCGCAGGTGGGCGTGAAGGTCCCGGACACCGGGACCCGGATCACGGTGGTGAAGGAGGCCTCCGGTGGCGCCCTGACCACGGTCCAGGTCAGCCCGTCCACCTGACCGCCGCCTCCGTTCTCCCGGCGCCCGCCCCGGCGCCGGGAGGACCGGGCGGCCAAGGGCCGTCCCGTGATCCCCGGCGGGCACGCGACGCCGGGGGTTGCGGGACGGCCTCAGGCAGTGACGGGCGCGAAGGGGCCGCTCGCGCCGAAGGCCAGTGCGGCGAAGCGGTCGGCGATGCGGCGGTGGGTGGCGGCGTCCGGGTGGAGCTGGTCGGGGAGCGGCAGTTCGGCGAAGTCCGCCTCGCCGTAGAGTTCACGGCCGTCGAGGTAGTACAGGTGGGGGTCCTCGGCCGCACGCTGCTTCACGATGCGGGACAGTTCGTCCCGGATGACGTTCAGCGTCAGCTTCCCGGCGGCGCGCTCCGCCGGGTCGCCCGCGGCGCGGAACTGGAGCTTCCCGGCGCTGAGGGTGCTGAAGTCCGGGGCGCTGGGTCCGGGGGTGTCCTCGTGGATGGGGCACAGCACGGACGACACCACGAGCAGGGGCGTGGTGGGGTGCCCCTCGCGGAGGGTGTCGAGGAAGCCGTGCACGGCCGGGGTGAAGGCGCGCAGCCGCATCAGGTCGGTGTTGACCAGGTTGATGCCGATCTTGACGCTGACGAGGTCGGCCGGGGTGTCGCGCATGGCCCGGGCGGTGAACGGGTCGAGCAGGGCGCTGCCCCCGAAGCCCATGTTGACCAGGTCCACGCCGCCGAGGGAGGCGGCGAGCGCCGGCCAGGTCGTGGAGGGACTGGCGGCGTCGGAGCCGTGGCTGACGGAGCTGCCGTGGTGCAGCCACACCCGGCGGCCGCCCCGCGGTGCGGGTTCGGCGGGGGCGTCGGTGCGCAGGGCGACGAGCTCGGTGATCTCGTTGTGCGGCAGCCAGATCTCGACGTCCTTGGGGCGGTCGGGCAGGCCCGCGAACCGTACGGTGCCGATCGGGCCGGGCCGGTTCTCCACGGACCCGGTGGTCATGTCGACCTCGCGGACGTTGCCCCCGGTCACCGAGGCCTGGCCGGCGAGGCGTCCGTCGACGATCAGGTCGTACACGCCGTCGGGTCGGGGCGGGGCGCCCACGTACGCCATCTTCGTGCGGAGCGTGTCGAGCTCGATGACGGTGGCCCGGGTCCGCAACGCCAGCCGTACGCCGGAGGGCTGGGACTGCGCCATGGCCAGCTGCCCGTCGGTGTTCTGCGCGCGGGCCCACGCCGGCAGCCGGTGCGGGAGCACACCGTGCTCGGTGCGCTCCAGGTCGAGCGCGCCGCGCAGGAGGTCCGCGGTGAGGGGCGTGGTGACGGTTGCGGCGCCGGGGCCGGCCGGGCCGGGTGTGGATGCATGCGGGTCGTTCATGCTCCCAGCCTGTCAACCGCACGCCGGATCCGCCCACCGGTTTACGGGCGGGACCCGCGCCTTCGGTCGGCGGCGCCCCCCACCCCGGCGGCGTGGCGCGCTACGGCCCTCCCGTGGGGAGTGCGGGAGGGCCGTGCGCCCGGGATGGTCCGGAGCAACACCATATGCACGGATACGAGGGGCGCGACAGGCATATGACAAAAGAAATGCGACTCACGTCGCGGGCGTCACCCTCGGGTGGGGGGGGCCCCCGCCCCGGGGGTTGGGGGGGCCCCCCCCCCCCCGGGGGGCCCCCCGGGCCGGCGGGGCCACAACCAGGGGGGGGGGAAGTTGTTAACACCGGGGGATGGG